>NZ_ANPE02000183.1 GCF_000328305.2 Arthrobacter crystallopoietes BAB-32
CCGTCCGCGGCCGCTACCCTGACCTGCCGGACGGCCGGCCGCAGTACGGCGTGCGGGTGACGCCCGAGCAGGAGGGCCAGACCGGTAACCAGCCGGAGCAGGCCGGCGGCCAGGCAGGGGAGTCCGCGCCCGGGCAGGAGCCAGGACGCGCGGAGGGCGACGAACGCCGCTGACCCCAAGCGCAGGAAAGAGCCGGGGGAACCGACCAGTGAAGGCGGTTCCCCCGGCTCTTTCGCTTCCGCTGCTACTCCCCGGTGGGACTGTAGATGCCGGCCATCCACGATTCGACTTCGGCCGGATCGCGCGGCAGCGCGGCGCTGAGGTTGACCGGCCCGTCGGCGGTCATCAGCACGTCATCCTCGATCCGGACGCCGATGCCGCGGTATTCCTCGGGCACGGCGAGGTCTTCCTGCTTGAAGTACAGCCCGGGTTCGATGGTGAAGACCATGCCCTCGGCCAGCACGCCGTCCAGGTAGAGCTCGCGCTTGGCCTGGGCGCAGTCATGGACATCCAGGCCCAAATGGTGGCTCGTGCCGTGCGGCATCCAGCGGCGGTGGTGCTGGCCGTCCTCGGCGAGGGCTTCCTCCAGCGGAACCGGGAGCAGGCCCCACTCGTCGAGCCGCTCGGCCAGGACCTTCACGGCCGCCGCGTGGATGTCGCGGAACTTCGCCCCCGGCTGCGCGGCGGCGAAACCGGCGTCGGCAGCGTCCAGCACCGCCTGGTAGATCCGGCGCTGGATTTCGGTGAACTTGCCGTTGACCGGAAGCGTTCGGGTCACATCGGCCGTATAGAGCGAGTCGGCTTCGACTCCCGCATCCAGCAGCAGCAGGTCGCCGGACCTGACCTGTCCGTTGTTGCGGATCCAGTGCAGGATGGTTGCGTTGTTGCCGGCCGCGGCGATCGTGTCGTAGCCGAGGTCGTTGCCTTCTTCGCGGGCTTTGGCAAAGAAGGCGCCTTCCACCACGCGCTCGCCGCGGGCATGGGTCATGGCCCGGGGGAGCACCTTGACCACTTCGTGGAACCCGTCCACGGTGGCGGCGACGGACTTCTTCAGTTCGCCGACTTCCCACTCGTCCTTGACCAGGCGCAGTTCGGAGAGCGCCTCGGCGAGCAGGGCGTCCAGGTTGTCGGATTCCTCCAGGTCCACGCCGGTGTTGATCCGCGACGTGTCCACGAGCGCGTCGACGTCCAGGTCCACTTCGCGCAGCAGCCGGATGCGCATACCGCCGATGCTGACGACGCCGGCATCCTTGGTGACGGCCACTTCGAGCTCGTCCAGGTGCGCGGTTGCAAGTTGCAGCTGCTTCTGCAGCTGCTCCAGCGTCGGGCGGGGGCCGATCCAGAATTCCCCGTAGCGGGCATTCGCGTAGAAGTCCGGCGTGTCCCGGCCGGCCAGCGGGCGGAAGTACAACGTGGCCTGGTGGTTGCCGCCGTCGTCACCTGCTCCCTCAGCCGTCGGTTCCATGACCAGCACGGCGTCCGGTTCATGGTCCAGGCCGAGGCCGGTGAGGTGGGCGAAGCCCGAATGCGGGCGGAACCGGTAGTCCGTGTCGTTCGAGCGGACCTTCAGCGGCCCTGCCGGTATGACCAGCCGTTCGCCCGGGAACTTCAGGGAAATAGCACGACGGCGGAGCGCGGCGTAGGGGGCTACCTCACCAACGGCAGGGGGCGCGGACGTGTCCGGAGCCCACTGGCTGGCCATGAAATCCTTGAAGGCCCGGGATTCGGGCCGCTGGGACCGGTTGTTGCCCCGTTCCCCAAGGGGCTGGCCCTCCGAAGCTGGCTGCTCTAAGTCATTGGCGTCTGTACTCACCCGTCCATCGTCTCACCGGCACCAACCCCTGCCAAACAGCCAGCCAGACCCGTGGCGGCCCGGACCGGCACGGTAGATTGGTGGCGTGAAGATTGACCTGCATGCGCATTCCACGGTATCGGACGGCACGGAGCCGCCCGCCGACGTCGTACGCGCTGCCGCGGACGCCGGGCTGGATGTGGTGGCACTGACGGATCACGACTCCACCGCGGGCTGGGCTCCGGCCCTTGCGGCCGCCCGCGAGCTCGGCATTGGCCTGGTCCCGGGCATGGAAATTTCCTGCCGGAGCGCCCAAGGCATCAGCGTGCATGTCCTCTCCTACTTGCACGACCCGGCGCACGCCGGGCTGTTGGAGGAAATCGGAAAGGCCCGCGATGCCCGCCTGACCCGGGCGGAGCGGATGGTCGAGCTGCTGGCCGAAGACTTCCCGATTACCTGGGCTGATGTCACGGCGCAGACGGCGCACGAGGCCACCGTCGGCCGGCCCCACATCGCAGACGCCTTGGTGGCTGCGGGCGTGGTGGCAGACCGGACGGAGGCATTTACCAGCATCCTGACCTCGCATTCGCGCTACTACGTCACCCACTACGCACCTGATCCGGCCCGGGCCGTTGAACTGGTCAAGCAGGCCGGCGGCGTCGCAGTGTTTGCCCATCCGGTGGCTTCCAGCCGCGGCCGGGTGGTTGGCGAGGAAGTCTTCCAGCACATGATCGACGCGGGCCTTGACGGCGTGGAGGTGGACCACCGTGACAATCCGGAACAGGGCAAAGCCTGGCTGCGGCAGTTCGCGGCGGACCACGGGCTGCTCATGACCGGGTCCAGCGACTACCACGGCACCGGCAAGCCCAACCTTTTGGGCGAGAATGTGACCGCCCCCGCCGTCCTTGACCGCATCCTCGAAATCGGCACGGGGACCCCTGCGTACCTGCCCGGCAGTGTCCCCGGCTCCGGTGCCGCGGGCCACTGATGCTAAACTTGTTGCTGACCGATGCTTGCCCTAGGCAATCTCAGCGCCGTGAGCGCCGGGACCCTCGGGCCGAATAGCATCCTGATCCCGCAGCCGGCCGCAGACCAGCCGCTGCCTGTGTGACGCGGCAGGAAGATGCTCCTGCCGCCTTTTGATGCCGCCGACCTGCGGCTTGTGTAGTTGGGTCCGGACTCCGTGCCGGGCGGGATCGCGCGCCTTGAATCCATCGCCGGATTCTGTCTGCCCTTCACCTGCGGGAGCGGGTGCACCAGGGCTTTACATGGGCAAAAGTGCCTTGCTGGCCGGCGCGCGGCTGAATCTGGAGGGTGTCCGGCGGACTCTCCAAGACGAGAGGAAGAGAATGACGCCACCGGGCGCAGATTTCTACCAACTCAGCGGCTGGACCGTGATCCTGCTGCTTGTGCTGTTTTACGGCGGCACGCTGCTGATGTCCGCACTCATCAGCAAGAAGAAGGAGAACGCTGACGGTTACATGACCGCCGGCAACAAGATCGGCTTCGGCGTGTCCGCGGCCAGCATGACGGCCACCTGGATCTGGGCCTCCTCCATGTACGCTTCGGCCACAGCCGGCTACACCTACGGCATCTCCGGCCCGATCCACTACGGCCTCTGGGGCGCCTGATGATCCTCTTCATCTACCCCTTCGGCCGGCGGATCCGGAAAGTCGCACCGAAGGCCCACACGCTCGCCGAGGTCATGTACGCCCGCCACGGCCGATCCAGCCAGCTCATGCTGGCCGGTTCCAACATCGTGGGCAGCCTCATCAGCCTGACGTCCAATTTCATTGCCGGCGGCGCCCTCATTGCACTTCTGTCGCCCTTCAGCTTCGGCCAGGGCATCATCGTCATCGCAGCCGGCGTGCTCCTCTATACGCTGTGGTCCGGTTTCCGCGCTTCCGTGCTGACCGACTTCGCCCAGGTCGTGGCGATGCTCGGTGCCGTCGTCGTCATCATTCCTGCGGTCTTCTTCGCCGCGGGCGGTCCCGACATGTTCGAGCAGGGCGCGCAGAACCTGACGCCGCAGCAGTCCAACTTCTTCTCCAGCGATGCCTTCCTCAACCAAGGCGCCCCGTACATCGCGGCCGTGCTGGCCTACGCCATCGGCAACCAGACCATTGCGCAGCGGCTCTTCGCCGTCCGCGAGGACCTGATCAAGAAGACGTTCGTGACTGCCACCGTCGGCTACGGCGCAACCATCATCGGCATCGGCATGCTCGGCGTCATGGCCCTGTACCTCGGCCTGACCCCGGCCGGTGGCGACATGAACAACATCATCCCGCAGATGGCTTCGACCTACCTGCATCCGATCCTGATCGCTGTCTTCCTGATCATGATCATCGGTGCCTTGTCCTCCACGGCGGATTCGGATTTGGCGGCGCTGTCGTCGATCATGATGGCCGATGTCTACGGCCAGAACATCGCGGGCAAGAAGAAGGCCAACCCCAAGACCATGCTGCTGGTCGGACGCGTCACCATGATCGTGGCCACTGCCGCAGCACTGTACTTCGCCAGTGGGCAGATGAACATCCTCGACATGCTGGTGTTTGTCGGCGCACTCTGGGGCGCCCTCGTGTTCCCGGTGATTGCCAGCTTCTACTGGGAGAAGGTGACGAACAAGGCGTTCACCGTCTCGGTCCTTGTGGCGCTGGCCGTCTTCATCCCGGTCCGGTTCGAGTGGCTGCCCATGAACGGTGCCGTGGGCATCGTCACGGACATTGTGGCCGTGGTCGGTATCGGCGTCGTCCTCGGACTAATGTCCTTCGGGTTCTTCGGCCTCAAGCCGGCCAAGATCATCGGCGCAGTCGGTGCCCTCGCGGCGGCGCCGTTCGCCATCGGCTTCCTGCACGACTACGCCGTGCTGACCGGCTCCCTGGTCGCCTACGCCGTGAGCACGGGCGTCTGCTACTTCATGTGCTTCCGGAACAGCAAGACGTTCGATTTCGGGCTCATCCAGCAGCGCATTGGCGACTTTGACAACCGTGCCGACGAAGAGGCCGTTGAAGCGGCCGCAGCGGCAAAGTAAGGAGAGAACCGTGGAAACCTTCGTCCTCACCCTGTATGTACTGGTGTGGCCCCTGATCGTCGCCGGCACCTTGTTCGGCATCTGCAAGGGCTTTTTCAAGGATTGGCGGGAGGCGCGCCAGGAGGGCCGGACCCTCATTTAGCGCCTGCAATGATGAAGGCCGGCAGGACAGCCACCGCTGTCCAGCCGGCCTTCATCGTCGTCGGCGTGCCGACGGCAGCCACAGACGTGCCGAGGG
>NZ_ANPE02000182.1 GCF_000328305.2 Arthrobacter crystallopoietes BAB-32
CCGCGCAGCCCCGCCGGCTGGGCACCAGGCTGGCCCGCGGCCACCACCAGCGCTAGGAATGGTCCGGCATCTGGACGTGCTGCCACCCGCCCCGGGGTACGGGCGCGACAGCATTGCGGAGATGTTCACCAGCGCGGCGGCGGCGCTTGGCGTGCCTGGCTTTGCCAACACCCTGTCCCTGCCGGCGGCGAAACGCATCTGCGTGGTCCTGGTCGACGGACTCGGCAAGGCCCTGCTCAAGCAGCGCGGCGGCCATGCCCCGTTCCTGCGCCGTTCGCTGGAGAACGCACGCACCCTTAGCAGTGCCTTCCCTTCGACCACCGCAGCGTCCTTGGCCTCGTTCGGCACCGGACTGGCCCCCGGAGCACACGGCATGGTCGGCTATGACGTGCTTGATCCCGCGCAGGATAAAGTCGTCAACCAGCTCGGCGGCTGGGACGGGGGCGTCGACCCGCGGGACTGGCAGCCGCATCCCACGGTCTTCGAACAGGTGGCAGCGGAACTGCCGGTGATCACCGTCAGCCTGCCCAAGTTTGCCGAGTCCGGGATGACGCAGGCCGCCCTGCGCGGCGGCTCCTTCGTGCCCGCCACCTCCGGCCATGCCCGCACGCTTGCCGCTGCGCAGGCGCTGGCGGAGCATGAGCGCGTGCTGGTCTACTTGTACTTCAATGAGCTGGACAAGGCCGGCCACCGCTACGGCTGCGCCTCGGCCGAATGGGGCAACGCCCTGGAAGAACTGGATTCCCACCTGCGCCGGCTGGCCGGCCAGCTGCCGGCGGACACACTGCTGCTGCTCACGGCGGACCATGGGATGCTCGACGTCGCTCCCGCACACCGGTACGACTACTCGCTGGATCCGGCGCTGGTGGCCGGTGTGCGGCATACCGGCGGGGAGCCGCGCATGGTCCATCTGTATCTTGAGCCCGACGCCGGTGCCCGCCACCGCGAGCAACTCGCCGAGGCCTGGCAGCAGGCCTACGGCAAGTACGCCTGGGTGGTGGAACGGGACGAGGCCATCGCGCACGGCCTGTTCGGGCCGGTGCAGCCGGCGATGCTGCCGCGCATTGGCGACCTGATGATCGCAGCGCGGGAGCCGATTGCGCTGTACGACACCCGGCGGGTGCCCGCCCACGCCCTGTCTGTGGTCGGACAGCATGGGTCACTCACACGGGCAGAGCGGGACGTTCCGCTGCTGGTGCTCGGATCGACGGTGGGGAAGGGCGGCACTGCGGGCGCCAAGCGCGGACGGGGCAGGCGGGGCTGATCCTGCGGGTCAGTCGTGCCTGGTCCCGAAGACGATCTCGTCCCAGCTCGGCACGCTTGACCGCTTCGGCCGCAGCGAACGTTTGGGCTGGGGTTCCTCTGCCGCATCTTCCTTGCTGTCCGCATCTTCCGGCTGCTCCGGATCGGCGTCCCCGTCTTCGGCAGCGTCATCGCTGCCTGCGGCGGGGGGCGCCGGACACCGTGATCTCGCGGGTTTCGGTGCTGACGCCGTCCGGCAGGTCCAGCGCGCCCTCCCTGCCGTCGTCGTAGGCCGGAGCCAGGCTCAGCCCGAACGGCAGGCCACCGGGCTGGTGGCTGTCTGCGCCTTCGTCGGCGGCGGGATGGCCATCGCGGGGATGGGCGGCCGGGACGGCGCCGCGCGTAAGCATCAGAGCGAGGGCGTCATCGGCTTCCTCGTCCACGCCGAGCCGCTGGCCGCGGCGCGAGCGCAGCACCTCCAGCAGATTGTCGGGATCTACGTCCTCCTGCACTGCGTCCGGTAGCTCATCCGCTCCGGCCGGCGGCTCTGCGTCCGTCTCGAAATCGAAGACCCGGTCCGCGACCGCTGCCAGCCTGCGGCCCGGCACCGGTCCGTCCAGCGGCTCGAACTCGCTCAATTGCTGAGCCCAGCGGTTGGAGTTCTGGATAGTGCGGCGGCCGTGATCGTAGATCCACCGGGCCGGCGGCTCTTCGCCGACTGTTCCGGTTGCCTCGGCAGGCAGAGTGAACTGCGCGCGCACTTCCCACGAACCGTCCTGGCGGCGCCAGGAGTCCCATTCAAGGGATTCCGGATCGATACCGAAAGCGGGCAGGCGGTGGCGCACCATCTCGCCCAGGGACACCGGCTGGTCCGCATAGGTTGAGCGATAGCCTTCATGCAGCGGCAGCCCGGAGGCGACTTCCACCTGCTGGGCTTGCTGGGCCATGTAGTCCCGTTCGGCTCGGACCGGCCCCTCGTAGCGGAGGATGCGTTCCATGGAGACGCCTGATTCCGCGGCGACGTCTTCGGCAGAGGCTCCGGCGCGGATCCTCGCCTGGATCTCGCGCGGGGACATGACAGCGCCGGCTTCGGTCGAGTCCGCCGCAGGCACACGCACCGACGGGCGCGCAGCCGCTGACCGGAGCGCTTCGTCGATGGCCAGGCGGTAGCTTTCGCCGCCTTCGCCGCCCAACAGCAGATGTTCGCCATCCTCATGGACACCCACCAGCCGCAGATCCTGCATGAAAACCCTCCACCAGACGATAATTCCTGCCTGAAACTCTGCCACCCAACAGGCCTATTTCCTACTGTTTTCGCTGGTGTGGCGCAGACTGGATGGGCCAGAAGCCGCTCAGCAGCGTGCCCTGTGCCACTAGCCCTCCACTGGTTTTGGTATTTGTGCGGCACATGGGCAACAATCTTCGCGTCGCGGGCACAAACGCGGCGGCCGAAGCGTTGTGCTCAGACACATCCGCGCTGAAGGCCGCGGCCGCCAGGCCCGCGGAAGACTCCAGAGCACCGAACCGAAAGCGTGAAAAAGACAATTATGGCCACTGACTACGACGCCCCGCGCAAGGCTGAAGAGGAGCTGAGCGAGGACTCGATCGAAGAGCTGAAGTCCCACCGCACCGACAAGCAGTCGGCGGTGGTGGACGAGGACGAGGCCGACGCCGCCGAAGGATTCGAGCTGCCCGGCGCCGACTTGTCCGGCGAAGAGCTGCTGGTGCGCGTCATGCCGGCCCAGTCGGATGAATTCACCTGTGCTTCATGCTTCCTGGTCCGCCACCGTTCACAGGTCGCCAAGGAGAAGGACGGACTGTTCTACTGCAAGGACTGCGAGGGCTGACCCAACGCGGCAACCAGCCGTTCGGGCCGGCGGGACGAAGCGAGCCAGTAGGGAGTGCGGTCCGCTTCATCGGTGATTTCAATCTTGACGACGGGCGAGATCCACCCTCGGATGCACTGGTAGGCCGTGCCGTTGAGCTTGGGGCCGCGCTGCTCGACGGCCGCATCGCCCCGAAAGGCTTCCACCGTCCCCACGAACTCGCGCTCGATCTGGGCCCGGCCGACGCGGAGCGTCTCGTCCGTGACGACGATCTGCGGGGTGGAGGCGAAAAGCAGGATGGCCAGGATGATGGCCGTAACGGCGGCGGCTATGTAGCCGGTGGTCAGGCTGATGGGAGCCAGCACAAAGATCACCGCTCCGGAAAGTCCCGCCGCGACAAGCCAAACCCAGGCGCTCGGCCAGAGGCGCTCCTGGTAGATGGGATCCGTGGCAGCGCCGGCAGAGGAGGGTGTTGTGCTCATAGGTTTCAGCTTAGCTTGGCAAGGCAGGTTGCCCCTGCGCCGCAGCGGGGCCTGCTACGTAGTTGCGCAGGGGCCAAAGAGGATAGAGTGATGTGCGGAAATGTCCCGCGGCGGCCTTGCCGCGACGAACGAGGAAACGGTTACGAGTGCAGGATATTCAACCAACGCTGAACGTACAGCTGAAAATGCTCGACGACGCGCTGGAAGCACCTTCGTATGCGCACCCCGGTGACGCCGGCGCAGACCTGCGGACCAGGATCGATTTCCGGATTGGCCCGGGGGAGCGGGTCCTGGTGCCTACCGGTGTCGCCATAGCCCTCCCGGCCGGCTACGTCGCACTGATCCATCCGCGTTCCGGACTGGCCACCAAACACGGGCTGACGATCGTTAACGCGCCCGGCACTGTGGACGCCGGATACCGCGGCGAGATCGCCGTGACCCTGCTGAACACAGATGCCTCCGCCACTCTTGAATTCAAGCGCGGGGACCGCATAGCGCAGATGGTGATCCAGCGAGTGGAAACTGCAGCCTTCGAACGCGTTAGCGAGCTGCCTGGTTCGGTACGCGGCGCCGGCGGTTTCGGTTCCACCGGCGGCTTCAACGCAGCGCAATAATGACCGCCCCGGCGTGCTGACCCCGCGCCGGCCGACAGCATCAAGTCCGAGAGGAAAGCCACGATGGTATTTGGGCGCCGCAAGAAGGGCAATGACCCCGAGCAGCCGGCCAAGGGCACCGAAGCCGAAGGCCCCGGTGAACAGGAGGCTGCGGAAGAGTCCATCGGTACCGCCGCCAGCGCGGCACCGGCAGACAAGGATTCCTTCCGTGCCGACGGACCGTTTGACAGCAGCGAAAAGGCGGGCGGCGAGGATTACCTGGACCTTGGCGCGCTCAAGGTCCGGCCCCGCGAAGGCCTGCAACTACGGCTCGAAGTCGAGGAACGCACCCAGCGCGTCATCGCCGTGACACTGGACCTCGCCGGATCGAGCCTGCAGCTGCAGGCCTTTGCCGCCCCGAAATCGGAATCCCTGTGGCCGGAGATCCGCGGGCAGATTGCCGAATCCGTCGGCTCCCAGGGGGGTGAGGTCGAGGAACTCGAAGGCCCGTTGGGCACGGAGGTCGTCGCCAAGCTGCCCGCACAGACGCCGGACGGCAAGCGTGGCTACCGGGTCGCCCGCTTTGTCGGCGTCGACGGACCGCGCTGGTTCCTGCGCGGTGTGATCGGCGGCTCGGCGGCCCTGGACCGGGAGAAGTCGGCGGAGCTCGAAGACCTGTTCCGGTCCACCATCGTCGACCGGGGCAGCCAGCCGCTGCCCCCGCGGGACCTGCTGCAGCTGCGCCTGCCCAAGGATGCCAAGCCGCAGCAGGAGGCATCGGCCAAGCCGGGACTAAGCGCCCCGGAGCGCGGTCCGGAAATCACCCACATTGGCTGATTCAGCTGCAAAACTCCGCCAGTCCGCGGTCACTGTGCCTCTGGACCGGCTGCCGCGGCGCGGGCGCATCCGCTCCTCCGGCTACGTCGAGTCGATCACTATCCTGCCGGCGGGCCAGGCGCCCAGTTTCTCAGCCGTGGTTACCTCCATACTGCCCGGCGAGCCCGGAGCCAAGCCGGCGGGTCCGGCGGCCCGGATCCAGCTGATCTGGCTCGGCCAGCGCCGGGTCCCGGGGATCGACGCCGGTATCCGTCTTGGGTTCGACGGCATGGTTTTCGATGTCGACGGCATGCCCACCATGTACAACCCCGGGTACGAGATCCTCAGCCTGCTGGAGAATGAGTCATGACTGAAAAACCTGCGCCTCGGGACGAGCCGGAGAAGCCGTTCGCAGAACTTGCCGGCGCCTACGCTGCCAAGGCAGGCATGGAACGCCGCGACGACGGCCAAATCGATGTGCTCAAGTCGATCGGCGGCGTGCGCGGCCTGGTGGAGAGCGTGCTGCCGGGCATCATCTTCCTGGTCGTCTTCACCATCGGCCGCGAGCTCGGGCCTGCCCTGATCGGCGCCCTCGGCGCGGCGGCCGCCTTCACCGTGCTGCGGCTGATCCAGCGCGGGACGGTGACCCAGGCGTTTTCCGGCCTGGTCGGCGTCGGAATTTGCGCGTTCGTCGCCAACAGCACCGGCAGGGCCGAAGACTTCTATGTCTGGGGATTCGTTACCAACGCCGCCTACATCGTCGGAATGGTGCTGTCGATCCTCATCAAATGGCCGCTGGCCGGACTGCTGTTCGGCTTTATCCGCGGCGAGAATGTCGAGTGGCGGAAGGAACCGCGCCGGCTCAAGGCCTACGTGCTGGCCACCTGGATCGTCACCGCCGTCCTGGTGCTCCGGCTGGTGGTGCAGGTGCCGCTCTACCTGATGGGGGAGGACGGCCTGGTGGCGCTCGGGACCGCGCGCCTGGTCATGGGGCTGCCCCTGTACGCGCTCGGGATCTGGCTCGCGTGGCTGGTCTCACGCCCGGTCGGCGGAGCCGTCGCCGGCAGCGGCACCGGCCGGTCGGGCCAGGAGCACTGACCGCAGTTCCTGCTCGGCCGCGATCGTGGTCACGAAGAACAGTTCGTCATTGGCCTCGATTACGTCGTCGGCGCTGGGCGTAATCGGCGCATCGTCCCGCAGGATCGCCACGACGGTTGCGTCCTGCGGCCAGTCGACGGTCCCCAGCGTGCTGCCGATCAAGGCAGAGTCATGCGGCACTGTGAACTCCACGATGGAGGCGACGCCGGTCTGCAGGGTCAGCAGGCGGACCAGGTCGCCGACCTCGACTGCCTCCTCCACCAGCGCGGTCATGAGCCGGGGCGTATTCACTGCGACGTCAACGCCCCAGGAATCGTCGAACATCCAGTCGTTCTTCGGGTTGTTCACCCGGCCTACCGTCCGGCCGACGCCGAATTCGCTCTTGGCCAGCAACGACACCACGAGATTGACCTTGTCATCGCCCGTTGCCGAGACAACGACGTCGGCCTCCTCCAGTTTTGCATCGCGCAGCGTCGTGATTTCGCACGCGTCCCCGATCAGCCACCGGGCGCCTTTGAGCCCGCTGCGGCCAATCACCTCCGGCTTTTGGTCGATCAGCAGGATGTCGTGGTTGTTCGACAGCAGCTCGCGGGCAATCGAGGATCCGACGCTGCCGGCACCGGCAATGACGACCTTCATTCCGACTCCTTCACGGGAGGTTTGGACAGGATCGCGGAGATCTCGTGCGTGGCGTCGACCCGCATCATGGCGTGCACGATGTCGCCGTGCTGGAACCTGGTTTCCGGATCCGGCAGGATGCCTTCGCCGAAGCGGGTCAGGTAGGCAACCCGCGCCCCGGATACGGCCTCGATCTCGCTGAAGAAATGCCCGGCCCAGCCCTCGTGCAGCGACACCTCGCCCAGGATCAGCCGGCCGGACGCCTCACGGTAGTCTCCCTTGATGCTTTGCTCCGGCAGGATCCGGCGGAGCACCTGGTCCGCGCTCCAGCGCACGGCAGCGACTGTCGGGATGCCCAGGCGCTGGTAGATTTCCGCCCGGCCCGGGTCGTAGATCCGGGCGACCACATGCGGCACATGGAAGGTTTCGCGGGCCACCCGCGTGGCCAGGATGTTCGAGTTGTCGCCGCTGGAAACGGCCGCGAAGGCGTAGGCCTTCTCGATTCCGGCATGGCGCAGCGTGTCGCGGTCGAAGCCGACGCCGGTGACCTTGCGGCCGGAGAAGTCGTTGCGCAGCCGCCGGAAGGCCCGGTCGTCCTGGTCGATCACTGCGACGCTGTGGCCGGAATCGTCGAGGGTGTGGGCCAGCGTGACGCCGACGCGCCCGCAGCCCATGATGACGAAGTGCGCCACTGGATGCCTCTCTCGCTTTTACCGCTGTCCTGCTGCCAGCTTAATCCTAAGCGGGCTGGTCAGCGGCTTAGAGTGATTCCATGACAACCTTGCGGCCGAGCGGTTACGGTTTTACGCTGTGCTGACTTTTCTGGATGCCCTCAAACGGATCTTGGTGGGCCGGCCCTTCCGTACGGAGCGGGCCAAAGTCCAGCCGCTGCCGCAGCGGCTGGCACTGCCGGTGTTCTCGGCCAACGCGCTGTCCTCGGTGGCCTATTCGCCGGACGAGATCCTGCTGACCCTTGCCCTGGCCGGCGTCTCTGCCGTGGCGCTATCGCCGCTGGTCGGGCTGGCGGTGATGGTGGTGCTCCTGGTGATCATCGCCTCCTACCGGCAGAGCGTGCACGCCTACCCCTCCGGCGGGGATTACCAGATCGCCAGCGAGAACCTGGGCAAGACGGCGGGCATCACGGTCGGCTCGGCCCTGATGTTCGACTACGTGCTCACGGTCGCCGTGTCGATGTCCTCGGCGGCGCACTACCTGATCGCTGCCTTCCCCGCGCTCCACGGAGGACAAACGACGGCGGCCGCCCTCGGCGTCGTTATTTTGGCGTTCCTGCACCTGCGGGGACTGCGCCGCGGCGGGCGCGCAGTGGCCATCCCCACCTATGCCTTCGTCGCGCTGATCCTGCTGATGTGCGCGGTGGGCTTTGCCCAGGACCTGGCCGGGCAGCTGGAAATGGCACCCAGCGCCGCGCTCGATATCGTGCCGGATGCCGAATTCGAAGCCGGCCTCACGGGCCTGGCCGGCGCCCTGCTGGTCCTGCGGGCGTTCTCCACCGGGGCGGCCGCGCTCACCGGCGTGGAAACCCCGGCCGGCAATGTGAAGGCATTCCAGCCGCCGCGCGCCAGGAACGCGGCCACGGCGCTGCTCGCGCTGGGCATCGCCGCGACAGTGATGACCATGGCGGTGCTGTACCTCCGCCGGCGACGAGGGTCCACGTGGTGCAGGTGCCGGCGGAGCAGCTGCGGCTCAATGGCGCCCCGCTGCCGGCGGACTACGTGCAGATGCCGGTGATCAGCCAGCTCGCCGCCACCGTCTTCGACCGCGGGAACGTCCTGTTCTACCTGGTGGTCGCCGCCACCGGGCTGATCCTGCTGCTGGCCAGCCACTCCGCCTTCACCGCCTTCCCGTCGCTCGCCTCGATCCTGGCCACGGACGGCTTCCTGCCGCGCCAGCTGCGCACCCGCGGGGACCGGCTGAGCTTCAGCAACGGCGTCCTGGCGCTGGCCGGGGCGGCCCTGCTGCTGATCCTGCTGTTTAATGCCGATGTCACCCGGCTGATCCAGCTCTATGTCGTCGGGGTGTTCGTCTCCTTCACGTTCAGCCAGCTGGGTATGATCAAGCACTTCTCGCGCCTGATCCGCTCCACTCACAACAAGCGGCTGCGCCGGAAGATGGCGCGCTCGCGCCTGATCAACCTGATCGGCTTCATCCTGACCGCCACTGTGCTGGTGGTGGTGCTGGTCAGCAAGTTCGTCTTCGGCGCCTGGATTGCGGTGGCCGGCATCCTGCTGCTGGGCCTGGTCATGTACAGCATCCACCGGCACTACCGGCAGGTGGCACGCGAGCTGGCAGTGGACGAGGAGCAGCAGGCGACGGCGCTGCCTTCGCGGGTGCACGCGGTGATCCTGGTCTCGCACGTGCGCAAGCCGGTGCTGCGGGCGCTGGCGTTCGCCCGCGCCTCCCGGCCCTCGAAGCTGGATGCGGTCATCGTGGACATCGACGAGGAGGAGACCGCCCGGACGCTGGCCGACTGGGAACGGCTGAAGATCCCGGTCCCCATCACCGTGCTGGCCTCGCCCTACCGGGACACCACCACGCCGATCATCAACTACATCCAGAACATCCGCCGCGATTCCCCCCGGGACCTGGTGGTCGTGTACATTCCCGAATACGTCGTGGGGCGTTGGTGGGAACAGCTCGTGCATAACCAGACCGCCCTGCGGATCAAGACCCGACTGCATTTCGAACCGGGCGTCATGGTGGCCAGTGTGCCGTGGCAGCTCGCCTCCTCAGATGCGGTCCGCAAGTACCAGGAGCTTTCCTAAATGCCGCAGGCAACCGAACCCACCCGCAATCCTGACCTTGAACTGACGGTGTCTGCCCCGGCGCACGGCGGCCATTTCATCGCCCGGCACGAGGGCCGCGTCGTGTTCGTGCGCCACGCCCTGCCGGGGGAGCGGGTCCGGGCCCGCGTTACCGAGGGGACTCCGGACGCCGGTTTCTGGCGGGCGGACACGGTGGAGGTGCTGGAGGCGTCGCCGCACCGGGTGCAGCATCCGTGGCGCCCGGCCGACGCTCTGCTGGCGGCGCAGACCGGGCAGCCGCCGGTGGGCGGGGCGGAATTCGGCCATATCGCGCTGGACGAGCAGCGGAGCCTGAAGGCCGCCATCTTCGAGGAGCAGCTGCGCCGCCTGGCAGGGGTGGAACGCAGGGTTTCGGTGGAACCGGCGGATGCTAACGACGACGGCGGGTTGGGCTGGCGTACGCGGGCCGCCTTTGCGGTGGACTCATCCGGGCGGCTGGCGATGAACGCCCACCGTTCGGACCAGCTGATCCCCGTGGACGTGATGCCGCTGGCCGTGCCGGCCATCAATGAACTGCGGTTGTGGGAGCTCGACCTCGGCCCCGTGTCGAGAGTGGAAGTCGCCGCGCCGGCCAACGGTTCGGCGCCGCTGGTGCTGCTGGTGCCCGCGCCCGGAGCCAGCCCCCGCAGGCTGGGCGCCATCGCCGAGCGCATCCCGTCGCCGGCGTCGGTGGCCGTGTGGGACCCCGAACAGCAGCAGCTGACCCGGCTGCGCGGCAGGACCTGGGTGGCGGAAAGCTGCGGCGGCCACGAGTACCGCGTGACGGGGGAGGGCTTCTGGCAGATCCACCGCGCCGCGCCGCAGGTGCTGACGCAGGCCGTGCTGGCAGGCGTGAAGCCGCAGCCGGGCCAGCGTGTGGCGGACCTTTACGCGGGGGCAGGCCTGTTCACCGCGCCGCTGGCTGCCGCCGTCGGAAATTCCGGGACGGTGCTCTCGGTGGAAGGTTCGCCCGGCACGAGCCGGGATGCCCGCAAGAACCTGCACGGGATGCCGCAGGTGGAGATTGTCCAAGGCAAGGTGGAGCGGGTGCTGCACCGCCACCACGGCGGACTGGACGCAGTGGTACTGGACCCGCCACGGGCCGGCGCCGGCCGGAAGGTCGTCGAGCAGCTGCACAACAAAGGGCCGGGGGTAGTGGGGTATGTGGCCTGCGACCCGGCGTCCTTCGCGCGTGACCTCGGCTACTTCCTGGAGCTCGGCTGGCAGCTGCAGGACCTGCGGGTGTTCGACCTCTACCCGAATACGCACCACATGGAATCCTTCGCCCTGCTGGTGCGCGCCTGATCTGCATAAGAGGCGGCAGCTAGGCTTCGATCCGTGCCAGCAGTTCGCGCAGCCGGTCCACCAGCGGCTGGCGGTCGGCATCGCGTATGGAGTCCAGGAGCTCGTGCTCGATGCGCAGGAGCTCGACGAACGCGGCATCGACGATCCGCCGCCCCTCCGGGTGGAGCTGCACCCGGACGATGCGTGCGTCCGCGACGTCCGCCGAGCGGCCAACCAGGCCTCGGGCCACCAGCCGATCAATGCGGTTCGTCATGGTGCCTGAGGTCACCAGGTTCTCCTTGGCCAGCTGCCCGGCGGTCAATGCGCCGTCCGGGCAGCGGCGGATGGCCGAGAGCACATCGAAGTCGCCCAGCTGCAGGCCGTGGGCAGCCAGGACGTTGCGCCGCAGGGCATCGAAGCGCTGGGCCAGCCGGCTGATCCGGCTGAAGACGCCCATCGGCTCGACGTCCTCCTTCGGCAAAGCGCGCTCCCACCCCTCGATGATTTCGTCCACCGCATCCATCTGCCGCTCCATGTCCCTTAATCCTTCGTGCCGGCCCTGTCCATCCAAGGTTATCTTGACATCAAGATATATGGAACGTAGGGTGATCTTAAATCTTGATGTCAAGAGATCCCCGGCCCCGGGGATCCGCCCTTTGGGGTGTGGGGATAAGCTGGCAACAGTTCTGCCGCAATCCAATCCGCATCCCTGCGATAAGGACCGCCTAACTGGCGGCGCGTCCAAACGGGCAACAAAGATGTGAATGGCGAGAGGAGTCCCACTGTGAGCAATGTGGACAGCTTCGGTTCCAAAGGCGCATTGAACGTCGGCGGTACCGAATACGAAATTTTCCGGCTGAATTCGGTTGAAGGCGCCGAGAGCCTTCCGTTCAGCCTCAAGGTTCTGCTCGAGAACCTGCTCCGCACCGAAGACGGAGCCAACATCACTGCGGACCACGTCCGCGCGCTGGCCAACTGGGATCCGAATGCCCAGCCGGACACCGAAATCCAGTTCACGCCGGCCCGCGTCATCATGCAGGACTTCACCGGCGTTCCCTGCGTCGTGGACCTGGCCACCATGCGCGAGGCGGTGAAGGACCTCGGCGGCGACCCCAAGCGCGTGAACCCGCTGGCTCCGGCCGAAATGGTCATCGACCACTCGGTCCAGATCGACGTCTTCGGCAACGCCCAGGCGCTCGAGCGCAACATGGAGATCGAGTACCAGCGCAACGGCGAACGCTACCAGTTCCTGCGCTGGGGCCAGACCGCGTTCGACGACTTCAAGGTCGTCCCCCCGGGCACCGGCATCGTGCACCAGGTCAACATCGAATACCTCGCCCGCACCGTGATGACCCGCGAGGTTGACGGCAAGCTCCGCGCCTACCCGGACACCTGCGTCGGCACCGACTCCCACACCACCATGGTCAACGGCCTGGGTGTCCTCGGTTGGGGCGTCGGCGGCATCGAGGCCGAGGCTGCCATGCTCGGCCAGCCGGTTTCCATGCTGATCCCGCGCGTGGTCGGCTTCAAGCTGACCGGCGAGATTCCGGCCGGCGCCACCGCCACCGACGTGGTGCTGACGATCACCGAGATGCTGCGCAAGCACGGCGTCGTCGGCAAGTTCGTCGAGTTCTACGGTGAAGGCGTCGCCGCTGTGCCGCTGGCCAACCGCGCGACCATCGGCAACATGAGCCCCGAGTTCGGCTCGACCGCCGCCATGTTCCCGATCGACGATGTGACCCTGGACTACCTGCGGCTGACCGGCCGCTCCGAGGAGAACATCGCCCTGGTCGAGGCCTACACCAAGGAGCAGGGCCTCTGGCATGACCCGAGCCGCGAACTGCGGTTCTCGGAGTACCTGGAGCTGGACCTGTCCACCGTGGTTCCTTCGATCGCCGGACCGAAGCGTCCGCAGGACCGCATCGAGCTGTCGGCGTCCAAGGACCAGTTCCGCAAGGACCTGGGCAACTACGTCAAGGCCGCCAATGAGGATGCCCTCGACGAGGCGCTGGAAGAATCCTTCCCGGCCTCTGACTCGCCGGCGATGACCTCCACTGTGCGCCACTCGGCCGCCACCAACTCCAATGGCCGCCCGAGCAAGGCAACCAATGTCACGATGGACGACGGCCGCGAGTTCGTGCTGGACCATGGTGCCGTCACGATCGCCTCGATCACGTCCTGCACCAACACGTCCAACCCGTCGGTCATGCTGGCCGCCGCGGTGCTGGCGCGCAACGCCGTCGAAAAGGGCCTGACCTCCAAGCCGTGGGTCAAGACCTCCGTGGCTCCGGGCTCCAAGGTTGTCACCGACTACTACGAGAAGTCCGGCCTGGTGCCCTACCTGGAGAAGCTCGGCTTCTTCACCGTCGGCTACGGCTGCGCGACCTGCATCGGCAACTCCGGCCCGCTGGAGCGCGAGATCTCCGACGCCATCCAGGCCAACGACCTGTCCGTGACCGCAGTGCTCTCCGGCAACCGCAACTTCGAAGGCCGGATCAACCCGGACGTCAAGATGAACTACCTGGCGTCCCCGCCGCTGGTCATCGCCTACGCCCTGGCCGGCTCCATGGACTTCGACTTCGAGAAGGACGCCCTCGGCCAGGATGCCGATGGCAACGACGTCTTCCTGAAGGACATTTGGCCGAGCCCGACCGAGGTCCAGAGCATCATCGATTCCTCCATCGACGAGGAGATGTTTGCCAAGGGCTACGACGGAGTGTTCGACGGCGATGAGCGGTGGAAGGCGCTGGACACTCCGGAAGGCGACACCTTTGCCTGGGCCGGGGACTCGACCTACGTCCGGAAGCCGCCGTACTTCGAGGGCATGAAGGCGCAGCCGGATCCCGTCACCGACATTTCCGGTGCCCGCGTGCTGGCCAAGCTGGGCGATTCGGTCACCACCGACCACATCAGCCCCGCCGGTTCCTTCAAGTCCGACAGCCCAGCAGGCCGCTACCTGCTGGAGCACGGCGTGGAGCGCAAGGACTTCAACTCCTACGGTTCCCGCCGCGGCAACCATGAGGTCATGATCCGCGGTACCTTCGCCAACATCCGGCTGAAGAACCTGCTGCTGGACGGCGTGGAAGGCGGCTTCACCCGTGACTTCACGCAGACCGGCGGACCGCAGGCCTACATCTACGATGCCGCGATGAACTACCAGGCCGCGGGTACCCCGCTGGTGGTCCTGGCCGGCAAGGAGTACGGTTCCGGCTCGTCCCGCGACTGGGCTGCCAAGGGCACCGCGCTGCTGGGCGTCAAGGCCGTCATCGCCGAAAGCTTCGAGCGCATCCACCGCTCGAACCTGATTGGCATGGGCGTGCTGCCGCTTCAGTTCCCGGCCGGTGAAAGCGCCGCGTCGCTGAACCTGAACGGTACCGAGACGTTCAGCATCGAAGGCGTGACCGAGCTGAACAACGGCACTACGCCCAAGACCCTGAAGGTCACTGCCACCGACGAAGACGGTAAGGCCACAACCTTCGAGGCGGTCGTGAGAATCGACACGCCGGGTGAAGCCGACTACTACCGCAACGGCGGCATCCTGCAGTACGTACTGCGCCAGCTGACTGCAGCTTAGGCTCAGCCGGCAGCCATCCAGCAGGCCCCCGGATCCGCCCTCGCGGCGGGCCGGGGGCCTGCTGCGCGCTATGGTTAAGTGTTGGCCTCCGCGGGCTCCCCAGGCGCGGCGGCAGTTAGCAGATAGGCAAGGGAGGCACGATGGGCCTACTGGAGACGATCCGTAATCCTCAGGACCTCAGCAAGCTCAGCACCGGGCAGCTGGTCAGCCTGGCCGCGGAAATCCGGCAGTTCCTCATCACCAACGTCGCCCAGACCGGTGGCCACCTCGGTCCCAACCTTGGCGTCGTCGAGCTGACCCTGGGCATCCACCGCGTCTTCGACTCCCCGCGCGACAGCATCGTCTTCGATACCGGCCACCAGTCCTATGTACACAAGCTGCTGACGGGTCGGCAGGATTTCTCCACGCTCCGCCAGCAGGGCGGGCTCTCCGGCTACCCGGAACGTGCAGAGTCCGTCCACGACATCGTCGAATCATCGCATGCCTCGTCCTCGCTCTCCTGGGCCGACGGCATCTCCCGCGCCCGCCAGCTCAATGGCGAAGGGGAGCGCTACGTCGTCGTGATGATTGGAGACGGTGCGCTCACTGGTGGCATGGCCTGGGAAGCGATCAACAATATCGCTGCGGACAAGAGCCGCCGGGTCGTGATCGTGGTCAACGACAACGGCCGCTCCTATGCGCCGACCATCGGCGGGCTGGCCGACCAGCTGGCAGCCCTGCGTTCCACCCTCGACCGGGTCCGCACGCACAAGGCCTACGAAGGCACGCTCGACTGGTGGAAGACCAGGCTGCAGAACGGTGGCATGGCCGGACGGCTGGCCTACAAGAGCCTGCACGCCGCCAAGAAGGGCATCAAGGACTGGTGGGCTCCGCAGGGGCTCTTCGAAGACCTGGGCATGAAGTACATCGGCCCGATCGATGGACACGACATGGCCTCCGTGGAGGACGCGCTGACCCAGGCGCGCAAGTACGGCGGTCCCGTAATCGTGCATGCGATGACCGAGAAGGGCCGCGGGTACGCCCCGGCCCGGGCGCACGAAGCTGACCAGTTCCATGCCGTCGGGGTCATTGACCCTGAGACGGGCGAGCCACTGGACGCGGGCGGCGTACAGTCCTGGACCTCGGTGTTCGCCGACGAGATCGCCGACATCGCCGATGAGCGCCGGGACATCGTCGGCATTACCGGCGCCATGCTCATCCCCGTGGGCCTGCACAAGTTCGCTGCCAAGCATCCCGACCGGGTATTCGACGTCGGGATCGCCGAACAGCACGCTCTCACCAGTGCTGCCGGCATGGCCTACGGCGGCCTGCATCCAGTGGTTGCGTTGTACGCCACGTTCTTGAACCGCGCCTTCGACCAGTTGCTCATGGACGTGGCCCTGCATAAAGCGGGCGTCACGGTGGTGCTGGACCGGGCCGGGGTGACCGGACCGGACGGGGCGAGCCACCATGGCATGTGGGATTTGTCGATGCTGCAGATCATCCCCGGACTGCATCTGGCGGCCCCGCGCGATGCCACCCGGCTGCGGGAGGAACTGCGGGAGGCCGTGGCCATCGACGACGCGCCGACCGTGGTCCGCTTCTCCAAGGGGTCGGTCGGAGCCGAAGTGGAGGCCATCGAGCGGCTGGCCGACGGAGTGGACGTTCTGGCCCGCCGCCCCTCCGGTTCGACCGAGAACGACGTGCTGATTGTCGGTGTTGGTTCGATGGCCGGGCTCGCGCTGGAAATCTCCAACCGGCTCGGCGCCCAAGGCATTAGCTCGACCGTCGTGGATCCGCGCTGGGTGCTGCCGGTACCGCCGTCGATCATCTCCCTGGCCGCCCGGCACCGGATCGTCATTGTTGTGGAGGATGGCGTACGCGCCGGCGGCGTCGGCTCGCGGATCCGGCAGGAGATGCGGGCGGCAGGCGTTGACACCGCCCTCAACGAGGTAGGCCTGCCGGTCGAGTTCCTGGCCCACGGCACCCGCGCGCAGGTGATGGAACGCGTCGGTTTGACGGCGCAGCAGGTGACTCACGACGTCGTTGCCCAAGTCCTCGGTACCAAGGTGCCTTTTGCGCGTCCACTGCCGGGGCAGGAGCTGCCCACCGGACAGATCCCCAAGATCCAGTGAGGGAACCGGACGGCATCGATCCCGGCCAGCTGGTCGTGCTGCGCAACCGCAAGTGGGACGGCACGCCCCACTGGGTGGTCCCGGGCGAATATCTCGGGAAGGATCAGTTCGGGTACTGGATCTGGCAGCCGGAAGGGTCCTTCGTCTCGAAACCCGGGTACGGCTTCTATGCCGCCTCGGACGCGCTCGTCCTGGTCCCGCACCGCGGCAGCCATGTGGTGACGTTCTTCGATGAACTGCACCCGAAAGACGTGGAAATCTACGTCGACATCGCCACTGGGATCAGCTGGTCGGAGCTGCATTCCGGCCGCGGCTTCGAGGTGACACTCGTGGATATGGACCTCGACGTCATCCGGACCTTCAACGGCCCCGGTACCTGGATCGACGACGAGGACGAGTTCGCCGCGCACCAGATTTCGATGGCGTATCCGCCGGCAATCATCGAGGCCATGCGGGCCGAATGCGACCTCCTCTATGCAGCCGTCAGGGACCGCACGGCCCCGTTCGACGGCACCGCCGCTCACTGGTTCGGGAAGGCAAGAGCATGAATTTCCTCAGGCTGTACAAACGTCTCGACGACGGTACCTTGGTGTTCCGCGAAGCCTGGTTCGACGAGGACTACGCACAGTTCGTGGTCAACCACGGCACCGTCGGACACCAGAGCACCACGCAGGACACCCGCGACGTGACTGCGGAAACGGCCGGTGCCCTGCTGGACGCGTTTGCTGTGCAGTGTGCCGAGGATGGCTACAGCGACATCCCGCCGGCCGAACAGTCCACCGTCGTCGCACAGTACGCGCTCAAGACAGCCGCCGGCAGCGAGCGGGACCGCTACCTGGAGGACAAAGCCAAGCGTGCCATCACCGAATACTTCGCCTGGCGTGGCCTGGGCACAGTGGAACGCTCCGAATTCGCGCCGCACAAGCTGAACATCTTCTGCCTCGCCCCGGACGCTGCGAAGGCTGTGGCCGGGCTCAAGGTTTGCCTGCGCGAAGCCAAGCTGGACTACACGAAGCTCACCATCGCCGTCGCTCCGCCGGAGGACCCGGAGGCGCTGAAGCAGAAACATCCGCTGCCCGCCAAAACGCCGTTCAGCCTGGGCTGAGGCGGACGGGCCGGCAGGCTGAAGCCGCTGGTACTCACACCTCGCCCGCCGCACCGTTCCCCGACAGTGGGACTCCTGCGGCACGCGCCGGGGCACGGTAGGCCGCTGCCAGTGAGGCAACTGTCTGGTGCGCATTCAGCCCACTGGGGTTGGGCACCGCCCAGACTTCGGCCCCGGCGATGTCCTCGGGCTGGCGTCCGAGTTGCGCCTTCGGGCGGCCGAATCCGACCCGGTAGGCAGTAATTCCTGCCACCGCCACCACTCTGGGAGACAGCTTCGCTATTTTCTCCGCGAGGTGCATCGCACCCTGCCGCAGCTCTTCGGCTTCCAGCTCGTCGGCCCTGGCGGTAGCCCGCGGGACCACATTGGTGATGCCGACGCCGCGGGAAACCAGATGGGTCCTGTCCTCCTCCGTCATCCCTTCCCCCGCGCGGATGACATAGTCCGTGATCCCAGCAGCGGCGAGGGCTGGATAGAAGCGGTTTCCGGGACGGGCGAAGTGCGTGCCGGTAGCCGCCGACCACAGACCCGGGTTGATACCTACGAAAAGCAGGCGGAGGTCGGGACCGAGCAGATCGGGGACCACGGCATTCCGGTAGCTGAGCAGTTCACTGCGGGTAAAGGCCACAGATCCAATCTTCCAGTCGGCTTACGCGGACGCCAAAGGCCCGGGGCGCCGTCGGATGACGGAGCCCCGGGCCCATGCATGGCCCGCTGACGGGGGACTTGGATCAGTCGGTTCCGGCGTCGAACGCTGCGCGGTCCAGTGCTTCATCGGCGGCCCGTTCCAGGTCGTCGACGGTCTGGGTGTCGGCGATTTCATTGGCCCCGCCGGCCTCGAGGGCGCCGACCAGTTCCCCGGTCGGGCCGCCGACCAGGCCCTGCAGTGCGTACTGCTCGAGCCGCGAGCGGGAGTCTGCGATGTCCAGGTTGCGCATGGTCAGCTGGCCGATCCTGTCCAGCGGTCCGAAGGCGGCATCGCCCACGCGCTCCATGGAGAGCTTGTCCGGGTGGTAGCTCAGGTGCGGGCCGGAGGTGTCCAGGATGGTGTAGTCCTCGCCGCGGCGCAGGCGCAGCGTGACCTCGCCGGTGACGGCCGAGCCGACCCACTTCTGCAGCGACTCGCGCAGCATCAGCGACTGCGGGTCCAGCCAGCGGCCTTCGTACATCAGCCGGCCCAGGCGGCGGCCTTCGGCGTAGTAGTTGGCGACGGTGTCTTCGTTGTGGATGGCGTTGAGCAGCCGCTCGTAGGCGATGTGCAGCAGGGCCATGCCCGGGGCTTCGTAGATGCCGCGGCTCTTGGCCTCGATGATGCGGTTCTCGATCTGGTCGCTCATGCCCAGACCATGCCGGCCACCGATGGCGTTGGCTTCGTTGACCAGGGCGACGGCGTCGGAGAATTCGGTGCCGTTGATGGCCACCGGCCGGCCGGCTTCGAAGCGAATGGCGACGTCTTCGGTGGCGATTTCGACGTCGTCGCGCCAGAAGGCCACGCCCATGATCGGCTCGACGGCTTCAAGGCTGGTGTCCAGGTGCTCCAGGGTCTTGGCCTCGTGGGTGGCGCCCCAGATGTTGGCGTCAGTGCTGTAGGCCTTCTCGGCGGAGTCGCGGTAGGGGAAGTCGTGGGCGGTGAGCCACTCCGACATTTCCTTGCGGCCGCCCAGCTCGGAGACGAAGCGCGGATCCAGCCACGGCTTGTAGATCCGCAGGCGCGGGTGGGCCAGCAGCCCGTAGCGGTAGAACCGCTCGATGTCGTTGCCTTTGTAGGTGGAGCCGTCGCCCCAGATGTCCACGCCGTCCTCGCGCATGGCACGGACCAGCAGTGTGCCGGTCACGGCGCGGCCGAGCGGGGTGGTGTTGAAGTAGGCGCGGCCTGCGCTGCGGATGTGGAAGGCGCCGCAGGCCAGCGCGGCCAGGCCTTCCTCCACCAGAGCCGGCTTGCAGTCGATCAGGCGGGAGAGCTCGGCGCCGTATTCGGTGGCGCGTCCGGGGACGGCGTCGATGTCCGGTTCGTCATACTGACCCAGGTCGGCAGTGTAGGTGTAGGGAACGGCGCCGCCGTCGCGCATCCACGCTACTGCTACGGAAGTATCGAGTCCGCCGGAGAAGGCGATGCCGACGCGTTCGCCGACGGGAAGGGAGGTGAGAACTTTGGCCATGGTTTCGATCATATGTGTACCGGGGTGCAAAGGCCGAAGCGGCAGCGCCGCCGCCCCGTTCGTGACGTGGGGAAAATCACCGCACGGCTGATCCGCGACGGCCACGACCGCGCTCCGGTGGAGATAACCTCAAAGCGCGGCAACGCCGTGCTGATGTCTGCTGATGACTTCGCCGCATGGCAGGAGACCGCCTATTTGTTCCGCACGCCGGCCAATGCACGCCGTCTGCTGGATGCGATGGAAGCTGTCGAGCAGGGTCAGGGAGCCGAACATGAACTTGACCGCGCGTGAGGCTCATCTTTGCGCCGCAGGCGTGGGATGACTATACGAAGTGGCAGACCCTGGATAGGGCGATACTCAAGCGCGTCAATCGGTTGATCGATGACTGCCTGCGGGACCCCTTCGCGGATATCGGGAAGCCGGAGCGGCTCAAGTATGGCATTCCGGACGCGTATTCCCGGCGGATCACGGACGAACATCGGCTTGTCTATGTGGTCCGCGGGGACGATTTGGTGATCCTGCAGTGCCGCTACCGCTACTCAAGATAGTCGGCGCACCTCTGCAGGTAGGATGCGAGGCGGGTGACACACGCTAGGGAAAAGGAACCAACGATGGAATACCGCCGCCTCGGGACTTCAGGCCTGACCGTTTCCGCCGTCGGACTCGGCTGCAACAACCTGGGCCGCACAGGCACGCCGACCGAGAGCCAGGAAGGTACGGATGCGGTCGTCACGGCCGCGCTGGAAGCCGGCGTTACTTTCTTCGACGTTGCAGACAGCTACGGCAGGACTCCCGGGCTGAGCGAGGAGTTCCTGGGCAAGGCCCTGGGCAGCCGACGGCAGGACGTCGTAGTGGCGACCAAGTTCGGCATGGACATGCGTGGAGCCAACGGAGAGGACTTCGGAGCCCGCGGGTCCCGCCGCTACATCGTCAGGGCGGCCGAAGCCTCGCTGCGGCGGCTGGGCACGGACTGGATCGACCTGTACCAGTTCCACACGCCGGATCCGCTCACGCCGATCGAGGAGACCCTCTCGGCGCTCGATGACCTGGTGCGTGCCGGCAAGGTCCGCTACTTCGGCCATTCCAATATGGCCGGCTGGCAGATCGCCGAGGCCGAGTTCACCGCCCGGATGCACGGCTTCACCCGGTTCATCTCAAGCCAGAACCATTACAACCTGCTGGACCGGCGCGCCGAGCTGGAAGTCACGCCCGCCGCGGAGGCCTACGGACTTGGTGTGCTGCCGTACTTCCCGCTGGCCAACGGCCTGCTGACAGGCAAGTACAAGGACGGCAAGGCGCCCGAGGGCAGT
>NZ_ANPE02000181.1 GCF_000328305.2 Arthrobacter crystallopoietes BAB-32
ACGCGCTGGCCCGGCTGCTGCGCCACCCGGCCCTGCGGTTGGCCCCGCTGCGCCGTGCCCTGCTGCAGGCGGTCGACGACGCGAAGCGGGGGATGGCCTTCCGCGAGGACACGCACTTCTACGCCACCATGGTGCTGCCGCCGCTGCGCCGCGCCTACGCCGGGCTGGGCCGCCGGCTCACCGCGGCAGGGGTCCTCGCGGAGCCGGCGGAGGTGTACCACCTCCGCTTCGAGGAGCTGGCCGATCTGACCGGGCAGTACGACGGCGGTGCGTTGCCGGCTGCCGTGGTGGAGCGGTACCGTGCGCTGGTGCGGGCGCGGGCGGCCAAGCGTCGCGAACTGCAGGCCGTGCCGCTGCTGGATCCGGCCGTGCTGTTCGCGCACCATCGGACGGCACCGGGCGCCCTGGTTTCCGGGACGGGAGCCAGCCGGGGCCAGGCAGCTGGCCCGGTCCGGGTCATCCGCGGGCCGGACGAGTTCGGCCTGCTGCGCAGCGGCGAGATCCTGGTCTGCCCCTACACCAATCCGGCGTGGACCCCGCTCTTCCAGCGCGCGGCCGCCGTGGTGGTGGACTACGGCGGGCTCGGCTCGCACGCCGCGATCGTGGCGCGTGAGTACGGCATCCCGGCGGTGATGGGCACCGGCAACGGCACCCGCGTGCTGCACGACGGCCGGCAGGTCCTGGTTGACGGGAACCGCGGCGTAGTGACAGCGGCGGATCCTGCCCTCAGTCTTTCTTGAGCTCCTCGGCAAGCATCACAATGATGCCGCTGGGACCGCGGACGTAGGTGAGCTTGTAGAGGTCCTTGTAGGTCGCCACGCCCCGCAGCGGACGGCAGCCGTGCTTCGCGGCGATCTCCAAAGCCTTGTCCAGATCGTCGACCGAGAACGCGACGCGGTGCATGCCAATCTCATTGGGACGAGTGGGCTCGGACTCGATCGCTTCGGGGTGGATGTACTCGAAGAGCTCAAGGCGGCCGTGGCCGTCCGGCGTTTGGAGCATCGCTATGTTGGCATGGTTGCCGTCCAGGCCGACGGCGGTGTCGGTCCACTCGCCGCTGACCGTGTCACGGCCGATGACCGTGAGACCGAGGTCCGTGAAAAAGGAGATTGTTGCCTCGAGGTCGCGAACGGCGATGCCGACGTTCTCAAATTTGATGGCCATGCGTTGCAGGCTACCGAGCCTGGCCGAATAGCTCCAGTAACGACGGCGGCCGCCGGAGGGTTCCGGGCGGCCGGTCGGGATGGTGGCCGGGTAGTGCGGAGGGAGGGATCAGTTGGCCGAGGCCAGCCACAGGTCGGGGCCGAACACCTCGTAGTGGACCTTCGTGGCCGGGATGCCGGCGGCGATGGCCTGGCTGCGGATGGACTTCATGAACGGCAGCGGGCCGCAGACGTAGACGCTGGCGTCGGCGGGCAGCTCGATATCCTGCAGCGACATGAAGCCGCTGTTGTAGCCATCCGTCGGCTCTTCCAGCCAGAGCTGGAGGTTGGCGCCGTCGAGCCGCTCAATGTCCTCGGTCATCTGCTCGCGCAGGGCCCAGGCCTCGAGGCTCTTCTCGGCGTGCAGTACCATGACCTCGCGGTCAGAGCCGTTGTCGGCCAGCGAACGCAGCGCCGAGGCCGACGGAGTGCAGCCGATGCCGGCGGTGGCGAAGACCAGCGGCCCGTCGCCGTCCTCAAGGGTCACATCGCCGTACGGGTTGGACAGCTCCAGCACATCGCCGACCTGCACATTGTTGTGCAGCACGGGGGAGACCTCGCCGCCATCGTCGCGCTTCGTCGTGAAGACACGGCGGGTGGTGGAGTCGACGTCGGCGGAGAGCGAGTACTGGCGGCACTGGCGCAGGCCGTCCGGCAGGGTGACCTTGACCGAGACAAACTGGCCCGGAACGGCCACGGTAACCGGGGTGTCGTCGGCCGGTTCCAGCACGAAGGTCACGCAACCGATGCCGGCCGGCTTCTTCTCGACGACCTTCCACGGGGTCCACATCTTGTCGTTGGCCTGCCGCGCATAGAGGCCCTTCTCGATCTTGATCAGGGCATCCGCCATCAGCCAGTACACCTCGGTCCAGGCCTCGGCGATCTCGGCGGTGATGACGTCGGCCAGCTCTTCGGCGATGGCTTCGAAGAGGTACTTGTAGACGATCTGGTACTGGTCCTCGGTGATGCCCAGGGAGGCGTGCTTGTGGGCGATCCGGCTCAGCACCTGCTCCGGGACCGTGTCCGGGTTGGCGACCAGGTGCGAGGCGAAGGCCGCGATGGAGCCGGCAAGAGCCTTCTGCTGCTCGCCGTTGCGCTGGTTCGCGCGGCTGAAGAGGCCGTCCAGCAGCTCGGGATGCGCGGTGAACATCCGGTTGTAGAAGTTGGGGGTAATGCTCCCGAGCCGCTCTCCAACGAGGGGCAGAGTGGCTTCGATAATGGGGCGGGACTTCTCCGAGAGCATCGTTACTCCTTGGGTCAGGTGTTGTTGACGCCTCAAAAGTAGCACCAGAAATGCCGGTTTAAATCCACATTTCTACGGCTCGTAGAAACTTCCTTGAATTACCGGGCCTGCTCCGGCCGGCGTGTGTGCAACATCACAAAAACCGGCTCCATCTGTGACCGGTGCGGCAGCCCCGAGACCACGATGTCATCCAGTTCGCGGTAGAAGGCTTCGCGGGCCCGGCGCAGGGCTCCGCGCAGGCCGCAGTCGGTGTTCATGGGACAGTCGCCATTAGGGCTCTCGCACTCTACGAGGTCCTCGCGTTCGTCCAGTTCGCGCAATAGCCAGCCCACCGTCGTCGTACGTCCCTTGGCGCTGATCCGCACCCCGCCGGAACGTCCGCGCACGGCCTCGACCAGGCCGAGGGAGCGGAGTTTGAGCACGGCCTTGCTGACATGGTTGTACGGCGTGCCGACGCCACCTGCGATGGCCTGCGTGGTCAGCAGCTCACCTTCGGGCGAGGCGCTGAGCAGCATCAGGGCGCGCAGGCACACGTCGGAGAAGGCATTGATCCGCATGCAGGCATTTTAGCCCTTGCCGGCGGACCGGCCGTGCGGAAAGCGGGTGGGGGCCTGCTGCCGCCTAGGAGCCGTTGCCCGCGGGCGGCCAGACAAGCCGCTCCTGCGGGTCGATGAACGGGTCCGGGTAGAGCCAGCGGCCGGTATCGTCCGTGCTGTAGGGCTGGATGGCCGCGATCGCGGTGCCCCAGCTGTGCTCCGTGGCCACGTGGATGGCGTCCGTATCGTGGTCCGGCAGGTAGATGTCGCTGATGACGGCGACGGCGCGGAGCTCGGTCTTCTGCTGCTGCAGCGCGGCGTAGATGTCCTGGATCATCGCGTCCGCATCCACTTCGCCGCCCTCTTCGCCGTTCCCCGTCTCGGGCGGGGCGACCGCGATCATGCGCAGTTCGCCGTCGGGATCCATCACGAGGGCGGCCGGCAGGAAGGCACCATGCTGTTCAAGCTGTTCCTGGGCCATGCCCAGACCAGTGCCGAAGAGCGTGTCAATGTCCTGCAGGACTTCGGGTTCGACGCCGTCGCGCCAGGAGCGGCTCATGCGTCCTGCCTGACGAGCTGGAGGACCTGGTCGCGGATGCGTTCCATGGTGGCCTGGTCGCGGGCTTCGCCGTTGTAGCGGAGGAAGGGTTCGGTGTTGGAGGGACGGAGGTTGAACCAGAAGGAGCCGTCGGCGGCGGTGACGGTGGTGCCGTCGAGGTTTTCGATGGTGACGTCCTGGCCGAGGCAGGCATCGAGGACTTTTTCGACGGCGGCGTCCTTGTCCGCGACGGTGGAGTTGATTTCTCCGGAGGCGTAGTAGGGGTCGTACTCGGCGGCGAGCTCGGAGAGCGGTTTGTCCTGGCTGCCGAGCGCGGCGAGGACGTGCATGGCGGCGAGCATGCCGGTGTCGGCGTTGAAGAAGTCGCGGAAGTAGTAGTGCGCGGAGTGTTCGCCGCCGAAGACCGCCTGCTCGGCGGCCATGACGGCCTTGATGAAGGAATGGCCGACGCGGGTGCGCACCGGGCGGCCGCCGTCGGCGGTAACGAGCTCGGGCACGGCGCGGGAGGTGATCAGGTTGTGGATGATGACCGGTTCGGTTTCGCCGGCGGCCTTGGCTCGGGCGATTTCGCGGCGGGCGACCAGGGCGGTGATGGCCGAGGGGGAGACGGGGCGGCCGGTTTCGTCGATCACGAAGCAGCGGTCGGCGTCGCCGTCGAAGGCCAGGCCGATGTCGGCGCCGTGGGCGGTCACGGCTGCCTGCAGGTCCGCGAGGTTTTCCGGTTCCAGCGGGTTGGCGGGGTGGTTGGGGAAGGTGCCGTCGAGTTCGAAGTAGAGCGGTTCGATGTCCAGCGGCAGGGCGTCGAGGAGGGCGTCGCCGAGGACGGCGGGGGTGGTCAGGCCGGCCATGCCGTTGCCGGCGTCGACGACGACCTTCAGCGGGCGGATGCCGGTGAGGTCGACCAGGGAGCGCAGGTAGGCGGCGTAGTCGGCGAGGATGTCGCGTTCGGTGATGGTGCCGGCGGCCCCGGCGGCGGGGATGCCGCCGGCCAGGTAGCGGGCGGCGGTGTCGCGGATCTCGAAGAGCCCGGTGTCGGAGGAGACCGGCAGGGCGCCGGGCAGGGCCATTTTCATGCCGTTGTATTCGGCCGGGTTGTGCGAGGCGGTGAAGACGACGCCGGCCGCGGCGAGCGTGCCGCAGGCGAAGTAGAGCTCGTCGGTGGAAATCAGTCCGAGCATGACCGGGTTGGCGCCCCGGGCGGCCGCGCCGCGGGCGAAGGCTGCGGCGAATTCGGGCGAGGAGGGACGCATGTCCCCGCCGACCAGCACCGTCGCCCCGGCCAGGCCGAGCACGTCGACGAAGGCCGCGCCGGTGGCCTCCACAGTGGCCGCGGTGATGGTTTTGCCGACGATCCCGCGCACGTCGTAAGCCTTGAAAGACTCCTGGAAAGAAACACTGAGATCGAGACTGGTCACCGGACCAGCTTATAAGCAATGCCTGTGGACAACCCACAATGCCTGTCGGCGGCGGCTGTAATACTGGGGATATGGCTGAAACCCCGAGCATGACCTCGAGCATGACAGTGTCCCTGGCCGACGAAGCCACGCAGATCCTGCGGCGCCTGGTCGGCAATGATGCGGCCAGCTTCCATGAGGGCCAGTTCGAAGCGGTCCAGGCGCTGGTGGAAGGCGGGCGCCGGGCGCTCGTCGTGCAGCGCACCGGTTGGGGCAAGTCGGCGGTCTACTTCGTTGCCAGCCTGCTGCTGCGCGCCCGCGGGGCCGGACCGACCCTGATCGTCTCGCCGCTGCTGGCGCTGATGCGGGACCAGGTGGCGGCGGCGGAACGGGCGGGTGTCCGGGCCGCGGCCATCAACTCGGCGAACCAGCTGGAGTGGGAAGAGGTGCAGGCCCGGCTGGCCGAGGGCAGCGTCGACGTGCTGCTGGTCTCGCCGGAGCGACTGAACAATCCGCGCTTCCGGGACGATCAGCTGCCGGAGCTGGTCCGCACCTCGGGCCTGCTGGTCATCGACGAAGCCCACTGCATCTCCGACTGGGGCCACGACTTCCGGCCGGACTACCGGCGGATCCGGGACCTGATCGGCCAGCTGCCCTCATCCGTGCCGGTGCTGGCCACCACGGCTACCGCCAACTCGCGCGTCGTGCACGATATCGAGGAGCAGCTGGGCGCTTCCTCGTCCGCGGGCGGCGAGGTGCTGACCATCAGGGGGCCGCTGGCCCGCCAGTCGCTCCGGCTGGGCGTGCTGCAGCTGCCCAGTCCGCGGATGCGCCTGGGCTGGCTGCTGACCCACCTGCAGGACCTGCCCGGCAGCGGCATCATTTACAGCCTCACCGTCTCCGCCGCCGAGGACACCGCGCGGCTGCTGCGCGAGGCCGGCCACGAGGTGCTGGCCTATACCGGCCGGACGGATCCGGCGGACCGGGAAGCAGCCGAGGCTGCGCTGAAGGAAAACCGGGTGAAGGCGCTGGTGGCCACCAGTGCCCTCGGCATGGGTTTCGACAAGCCGGACCTGGGCTTTGTGGTGCACCTCGGGGCGCCGTCCTCTCCGGTGGCCTACTACCAGCAGGTCGGCCGCGCCGGCCGCGGTACGCCGAACGCGGACGTGCTGCTGCTGCCGGGGACCGAAGACCGGGACATCTGGGAGTACTTCGCCACGGCATCCATGCCGAGCGAAGGCACGGCCACCGCAGTGCTGCGCGAACTGCAGGCGCCCGGAACCGTGCTTTCCACGGCGGCCTTGGAAACCCTGGTCAACCTGAAGCGCTCGCCGCTGGAGCTGCTGCTGAAGGTCCTCTCCGTGGACGGCGCGGTGCGCAAGGTCAACGGCGGCTGGGAGGGCACTGGGCAGCCCTGGGCCTACGACCGGGACCGGTATGAACGCATCGCCCGGGCCCGGGTCGCCGAACAGAACGCCATGCTGGACTACGAGAACACCGGCGCCTGCCGGATGGAGTTCCTGGCCAAGGCCCTGGATGATCCGTCCGCGGCCCCGTGCGGCCGCTGCGACAACTGCGCCGGCCCCTGGTACGCGAACACGGTGGCAGAATCGGCGACCGCCAGCGCGGAGGCAGCCCTGCAGCGGGCGGGGGTGGAACTGGAGCCGCGGTCCATGTGGCCGACCGGCATGGCCAGGCTCGGCGTGGAAGTGAAGGGGAAGATCGCGGCGGCGGAGGCCAATGAGTCCGGCCGTGCGCTGGCCCGGCTGACGGACCTGGGCTGGGGCGGGAGGCTGCGCACGCTCTTTGCACCCGGTGCTCCGGATGCGCCAGTAGACCAGCAGACCCTGCAGGCCTGTGTCCGCGTGCTGGCCGAATGGGGCTGGGCCCAACGCCCTGTAGCGGTGGTCAGTGTTCCCTCGCGGAGCCGGCCCCAGCTGGTGGCCTCGCTCGCCGAGGGCCTGGCCGGCATCGGACGGATGCCGTACCTCGGCGCCCTCGCTGCGCCGCACGGCGGGCCGAGGAACGGCCCCGGCGGCAACAGCGCGTACCGGCTGGCCGACGTGTGGGAGCAGTTCGAGGTGCCCGCCGGCGGCGCGGAATGGTTCGCCGAGCACCCCGGCCCGGTGCTGCTGATCGACGACCTGGCCGACAGCCGCTGGACACTGACCAGCGCCGGCCGGGCCCTGCGGCGGGCCGGCGCCCAGGCGGTGCTGCCTTTCGTCCTCGCCCTGAAGGCCTGACCGTTCCGTCCCACCCACTTTGGTTGCGGAGCACTGGAGCCGGAAGCCGGAAACCGATGCGGAGCGACTCCGCCGGTCAGGGGACCCGGACCGGCGGGACGTGTTCCGGAAGGTCCGCCCCGAGCAGGACGTTCTCGTAACTTGAGGACAGATGCCCGATATCGAGCGCCTGGATTCCCTTGGCTGCGAGCATGTCGGCGGCAACGGTGGCGGCCGGGCCCAGCGACAACAGGACCAGATCGCGGCCGGTGTCCTCGACCTCGCCGACCAACCGGTCCAGATCGAAGAACGCGTCCGTCGGAGTCGAGAACACTTCGCGCACGCTGCCGAGGTTGTCGAACAGCGCCGGGACAAGATCGAACCGGGAGCCCTGGCCCGACACTACGACAGCGTCGCGGCCTTCCCACACGGATCGCCATGCTTCGACGGCCTGCTGCCCGTGCTGGTGGAAGAACATCGGCCGGGTCACATGCGAGTTCCCGAACCGCTCCTGGGTGGCAACCATCGGGCCAACGAAGTGCCAGGTTTCAGCGAACACGATCGACCAGTGGGCACCCACGAAGACCTGCGGCATCCCGACCAGCGTATGTGCGGACGGCATCGTGAGGACCCGCTGGAGGGCGAGCATGAGTTCCGGCGAGTTCCGCTGGAATTTCAGCTTGTGCTCCAGCCGGTACATCAGCCGGAATTCGCCGTCGCCGAAGCGTGCCAGGCTCTTTCGCTCGTCGCGGAGGGCGTCGATGGTCGCCATGAAGCCGAGTTGCCGGGCCTGCAGCACATCGGCGATCTCCCGCCGGAGGGGAGCCATGGAGACATGCCGGATGTTCTCCACGGCATCCCGCATCCGCTTCGTCTCCAGGAAGGTCTTCGCCATCGGACCGTCGACGGCGTCCCGCAGGATCCGGTTCTGCTCAGCGAGCAGCTCGTTCTGCCGTTCGAGCAGCGCGGTCTGCTTCCGCAGGGCGGCCACTTTTTCCGCCGCCGCCCCGGTGAGCAGACGTTTGAGCCTTTTCGCGAGTGGCACCTGGACCTCCACCAAGAAGAAACCCGGCCGGAACCGGCCGATAAGCATGGGATTCTACCGGAAGGCGTTGCACGCCCGCGGCAGCAAAAGGCCCCTGCCGGATCCATGCGGAACCGTCAGGGGCCTGACGCGGAGACGGGGGGATTTGAACCCCCGGTCGAGTTTAACCCCGACCCTTCATTAGCAGTGAAGTCCATTCGGCCGCTCTGGCACGTCTCCAAAGTGCTGTTGCCAGCCCATCAAGACTACCCAGAATCGGCGGCCAGATCAAAACCGGCAGCCCGGTCGCCTTGGTGCCTCGCCAAGCATGCGCCGGCGGCCCGGACCCCGCGACGCACAGGCACCGCGCCGGTTCAGCCGGTCAGCGCCCGCCACAGGAAGGTGTGCGAGAGCGCCTGCAGCCGGGCCGCCTGCCGGTTGTCGCTCGCGCCCGCGTGTCCGCCCTCGAGGGCCTCATGGAACCACACGTTCTCAACGCCGAGTTTCTGCATCCGGGCGGCCATCTTCCGTGCCTGCACCGGCCCGACCCGGTCATCCGACGTCGCGGTCCAGATGAGCGCATCCGGGTAGTCGGTGCCGGCCTCCACCAGGTGGTACGGCGAGAAAGTGCGGATGAATTCCCACTGCTCCGGGTCGGCCGGGTCACCGTATTCGGCGATCCAGGAGTACCCGGCCGAGAGCTGCGTGTAGCGGGCCATGTCCAGCAGCGGCACGCCGCACGAGACGGCGCCGAACAGCTCGGGGTAGCTGGCCAGCATGTTGCCCACCAGCAGTCCGCCGTTGGAGCCGCCGGAACACCCCAGGCGCTCCCGCGAGGCCACCCCGCGGCGGGCGAGGTCCTGCGCCACGGCGGCGAAGTCCTCGTACGCCCGGTGCCGATTGGCCTGCAGCGCGGCCCGGTGCCAGCCGGGACCGTATTCGCCGCCGCCGCGGATGTTGGCCAGCACGTACACACCGCCGCGGCCGGCGCTGTCGCGCTGCTGCAGCCACGCCCGGCCGGTCACGCCGCTGTAGGCGGGAGTGCGGCTGACTTCAAACCCGCCGTAGCCGGCCAGCAGGGTGGGGTTGCCGCCGTCGTACTCCAAATCCTTGGGCCCGACCTGGAAGTAGGGCACCTTGGTGCCGTCCGCGGAGACCGCGAAGTGCTGTTCCACGTTGTAGGCGGCGGCGTCAAAGAACGACGGCGACTGCTTCACTTCCGCGGCCGTCGCGCCGATGGTGCCGCGCGAGAGCGTGGACGGGGTGAGGAAGCCGGTGGCCACGAGCCAGTAGTCGTCCCCGTCCTCCTCGTCCACGGCGTAGGCCTCCACCGCATGCAGCGGCGGGCAGGCGTCGAGTTCCTCCGCAGCCCAGCCGGCGGCCGGGTCGAGGACGAGGATCCGGGAGGAGACGTCCTGCAGCAGGTTGAGCAGCAGGTAGTTCCGGGTCCAGCTCCAGAACTGCAGCGACGTGCTGTCTTCCGGCCGGAAGAGCACCGTGAAGCCGCGGCTGCCGGCGAGGAAGTCCTCCAGCCCGATCACCAGCAGGGAGCCGGCCGGATAGGTTTCGCCCGGCTGCTGCCAGTCGGTCTGCGGGCGCAGCGTCAGCCATTGCCGGTGCAGGCTGACCTCCACGTCGGTGGGCACGTCGATCGGCAGCCATTCGCCGTCCCGGCGCAGGTAAGTGCGGTAGTTGAAGAAGTCGATCACGTCCACCGCGAGGTCCCGCTCGTAGCCCGGGGTCGGGTCGTGCACGGCCTGGCCGAGCATGTGCTCCTCGGGCACCTCGAAGTACGGTTCGGCCTCGGCCAGCGGCCGCCCGCGGCGCAGGATCCGGCTGGTGCGCGGGTAGGACGAGGCGGTCATGGAGCCGGGGCCGAAGTCCGTGCCGAGCAGCAGCGTGTCCTCGTCGCGCCAGCTGCACCGGCTCTTGGCCACCGGAATCTCGAAGCCGCCGGGCACGAAGGCGCGCTCCTCAACGTCGAACTCGCGCAAAGTTGCCGCGTCCGACCCGTCCGGGGAGAGGCGCAGCAGCGCGCGCCGGTAGCTCACGCCGTCCTCCGGGCGCAGGAACAGCGAGCCGGCGAAGACCCAGTCGGTGCCTTCGGCGGCAGCCAGCGCGTCCACATCCAGCAGGACCTGCCACTCCGGGTCGTCCGACTGGTAGCTCTCCCAGCTGGTCCGCCGCCACAGCCCGCGCGGGTTCTGCTTGTCCCGCCAGAAGTTGTAGTAGTGGTTGCCGCGCTTCGTGACGGAGGGAATCCGGTCCTCGGAGTCCAGCACGGCCAGGATGTCCTGCTCCAGGTCCCGGAAGCCGTCGTCGACCAGCTTGGCCTCGGTCCGCGCGTTCTGCCGGCGCACCCAACCCAGCGGCTCCGGACCGTGGATCTCCTCGAGCCAGGTGAAGTCGTCCGCGGGAAGGTGGCTGTGCTCGGTCATGCCTTCCATCCTAGGCGGCCACCGAACCGGAGCCGGGCGTCCCGCTACGCTAGAAGATATGGATTCCGCGCAAGGCTACCGGGTGGCGATCGTGGGTGCCGGCCCGCGCGGACTCTCCGTGCTGGAGCGGCTGCTCGCCCGGCTGCGGCACCTGCCCGATGGGCGGACGCTGCAGGTGCACCTGGTGGATCCGTATCCGCCGGGGCCGGGCCATGTCTGGCGGGCGGGGCAGTCCCGGTTGTTCCTGATGAATACACCGTCCCTGTTTCCCACCGTGGTGCCAACGGACGGGTTCGACGTCGACCCCGTGCCTTCCGTGGCAGGCCTTACCTTCGAGGTATGGCGCCAGGGCGTGGCCGCCGGGACGCTCGGCGGCGTTCCTGCGGAGGACCGGGACGAGGCGGCTGCGCTGGGACCGGCTGATTTCCCCAGCCGGCTGCTCTACGGGCGGTACCTGGCCTGGATCTTCTCGCGGCTGGCCGAGGAGGCCGGCGCCCGGGCGGCGCTCGCCGTCCACGCGACCGAGGCCGTCAGGCTGCATCCGCACG
>NZ_ANPE02000180.1 GCF_000328305.2 Arthrobacter crystallopoietes BAB-32
CCGTGCCCTCGCCGCCGTCCGCCACCGGCACCTTCACGATTTCAAGCTCCGGCGCCGCCGCGAGCAGCCCGCGCTCCAGGGCGGCCGCGACTTCCGGAGCGGACAGCGAGCCCTTGAACTTGTCCGGCGCGAGCACCACCTTCACCGCGCCGTTCACTGCTGCCACGGTCAGTCCAGCAGCGCCGTGATGGCGGTCGGGGCGTCGGCGCCGCGGGCGGCGAGCTCCTCGAACTCGGTCACATTGTCCAGCTCGGTGCCCATCGAAATGTTGGTCACGCGCTCCAGGATGACCTCGACGATGACCGGCACCTTGAACTCGGCCATCAGCGCGCGGGCCTTGTCGAACGCGGCGGCCAAGTCCTCCGGGTCCTCCACCCGGATCGCCTTGCAGCCCAGGCCTTCGGCGACCTTCACGTGGTCCACGCCGTAGCCGGCCGCGGTCTCGGACAGGCCGGTGGAGTTGACGTTCTCGAAGGCCAGCGAGACGTGGTAGTCCATCTCGAAGCCGCGCTGCGACTGCCGGATCAGGCCCAGGTAGGAGTTGTTGACCACCACGTGGATGTACGGCAGCTGGAACTGCGCGCCGACGGCCAGCTCCTCGATCATGAACTGGAAATCGTAGTCGCCGGAGAGGGCCACGACGGACTGCTCCGGCTTGCCGCGGACCACGCCCAGCGCCGCCGGAGCGGTCCAGCCCAGCGGTCCGGCCTGGCCGGCGTTGATCCACTTGCGCGGGCCGAACACGTGCAGCAGCTGCGCGCCGGCGATCTGCGACAGGCCGATGGTGGACACGTAGGTGGTGTCCTCGCCGAAGGCCTTGTTCATCTCCTCGTAGACGCGCTGCGGCTTGATCGGCGCCTCGGTGAAGTGGGTCTTGCGCTGCAGCCGGCCCTTGCGCTCGGCGCACTCGCCGGCCCAGGCGCTGTAGTCCGGCAGCGTGCCGGTGGCCTTGCGCTCTCGCGCCACCTCCAACAGAACGTCCAGGGCGGCGCCGGCGTCCGAGGCGATGCCCAGGTCCGGGGCGAACACGCGGCCGATCTGCGTCGGCTCGATGTCGATGTGCACGAACTTCCGGCCCTCGGTGTACTTCGGCACCGAGCCGGTGTGCCGGTTGGCCCAGCGGTTGCCGATGCCGATCACGAAGTCCGAGGCGAGCATGGTCTCGTTGCCGTAGCGGTGCGAGGTCTGCAGGCCCACCATGCCGGCCATCAGCCGGTGGCTGTCCGGGATCGCGCCCCAGCCCATCAGCGTCGGGATAACCGGGACGTTGAGCAGCTCGGCCAGCTCCACCAGCTGTGCGGAGGCGCCGGCGTTGATGATGCCGCCGCCGGCGACGATCAGCGGGCGCTCTGCGGCAGTGAGCAGGTCCAACGCTTTCTCGGCCTGCTTGCGCGTGGCGCGCGGCTTCTCGATGGGCAGCGGCTCGTAGGCGTCGATGTCGAACTCGATCTCGGCCATCTGCACGTCGAAGGGCAGGTCCAGCAGCACCGGCCCGGGCCGGCCGGAGCGCATCAGCTGGAAGGCCTTCTGGAACGCGCCCGGCACCTGCGCCGGCTCCAGGACGGTCATCGCCATCTTGGTCACCGGCTTGGCGATGGACTCGATGTCCACGGCCTGGAAGTCCTCCTTGTGCAGCTTCGAAACCGGTGCCTGTCCGGTGATGCACAGGATCGGGACCGAGTCGGCCCACGCGGCGTAGAGCCCGGTGACCATGTCGGTGCCGGCCGGCCCGGAGGTCCCGACGCAGATGCCGATGTTGCCGTCCGCGGCGCGCGAGTAGCCGTCGGCCATGTGCGAAGCGCCTTCGACGTGCCGGGCGAGCGTGTGGCGGATGCCGCCGTGGGCGCGCATGGCGGAGTAGAACGGGTTGATGGCCGCGCCCGGCAGGCCGAACGCCTCGGTGGCGCCCTCCTTGGCCAGGATCGCGATGGCAGCGTCAACGGTGCGCATCTTGGGCATGGGAATCTCCTTGGAAAGCTGAAAGTACCCACTGTGGGGCGGTTTTTGGGTGTGGTCAGCCGGGCCGGCGCCGTGAAGTACGACGCCGGCCGCTTGCCTTATGGTGTTGTCCCGCCTGAGGCGGGGGTGTTTTTACTTCCGGCCGGACTGCTGGAGGACCTGCTTGAAGAGGCCGGAGTGGTCCAGTCCGCCGTCGCCCTGGTTCACAGTGGCGGCGACCAGTTGGGCAACCGCTGCGCCGAGCGGCACGGCGACGTTGGCTTCGCGGGCGGCGGAGGTGACGATGCCCAGGTCCTTGTGGTGCAGGGCGAGGCGGAAGCCGGGGTCAAAGTTGCGGTCCAGCATCTTCTGCCCCTTCTGGTCCAGCACCTTGGAGCCGGCGAGGCCGCCGCCGAGCACCTTGAGCGCGGCATCCGTGTCCACGCCGTAGGCCTCGAGGAAGGCGATGGCTTCGCTGAGCGCCTGGATATTGACCGCGACGATCAGCTGGTTGGCCGCCTTGACGGTCTGGCCGGAGCCGGACGGGCCGACATGGACGATGGTCTTACCGACGGCGTTGAGGACGTCCTGCGCGGCGGCGAAGTCTTCGGCGGCGCCGCCAACCATGATGGAGAGGACGCCGTCGATCGCGCCCTGCTCGCCGCCGGAAACCGGAGCGTCGAGCGGGCGGAGGCCGGCGGCCCGGGCATCCTCGGCCAGGCGGGCCGCGACGTCGGGACGGATGCTGCTGGCATCGATCCACAAGGCGCCCTTTTTCGCGTTGGCGAAAACGCCGTCGTCCCCGCTGACAACCGCCTCAACGTCCGGTGAGTCCGGCACCATGGTGATGACGACGTCGGCCTCCTTCACCGCTTCAGCGATGCTGGCCGCGCCCTTGCCGCCGTCGGCGACAAGCTTGTCGGTCTTGTCCTGGCTGCGGTTGAAGCCGGTGACGGTGTAGCCGGCCTTGACCAGGTTGATGGCCATCGGCAGACCCATGATTCCGAGTCCGATTACTGCAACGTTCGTCATGATGAAGTCCTTCGTGCGTTGGTTCTGTAGGTCTTAGCGGATCAGCCAGCCGAAGGCCTCGGCCTGCGGTGCCTTGTATTCGAGGCCGATCGGGCCGGCATAGCCGAGCTCGCGGCTGCGGGAGATCCATTCGCCGAGCGGGAGGTTACCCGTGCCGGGGGCGCCGCGGCCGGGATTGTCGGCGATCTGGATGTGGCCGAAGTCCTTGGCGTGGTTTTCGATGACGGCCTCGACGTTGTCCCCGTTGACCGACAGGTGGTAGAAGTCCGCGAGCAGCTTGATGTTCTCCGGACCCTCGGCGCGGACCTTTGCGATGACGTCCAAGGCGTCCTGTGCGGTCTTGAGCGGGTAGCGCTCGGCACCGGACACCGGCTCCAGCAGGACGGTGCCGCCGATCCGGGCGACGCCTTCGGCCGCGGCAACCAGGTTCTTCAGCGCCAGCTCATCCTGTTCCTCGGGCGTGTGCTCGTCCATCCGGTTGCCGTAGAGGGCGTTGAAGGCCTTGCAGCCGAGGCGCTCCCCAATGCCCGCGACGACGTCGATGTTGTCCTTGAACTCGGAGCAGCGGCCCTTCCAGGAGACCAGCCCGCGGTCGCCGCCAGGCATGTCGCCCGCATTGAAGTTCAGCCCGGTCAGCTGCACGCCGGCGTCCGTGATCGCTCGTTCGAAGGCGTCGACGTCCTTGTCGGCGGGGACGGATTCGGCGAACGGCCACCAGAACTCGACCGAGTCGAAGCCGGCCTCGACGGCAGCCGCCGGACGCTCCAGCAGGGGCAGCTCGGTCAACAGGATCGAACAGTTCACGGTGTAGGTCATGGCAGCTTCCCTTGCACTCATTCCACATTGCGGAAGTTGGCTTTTGCTTTACGAAAAGCGTAATCGAGCCCACATTTCAAGTCAAGCTTTTTTCGCAATGTGGAAGTAAACTTCCAATTAGAAGCGCAAGTTCGCCCCTATCCGACCGGGAGGGACTGGCGGACGGTAACGGTCACTTTATGAATGCTTGTGAACTTTGTGAGTATCTGTGTACCGGGTTCGTCACCGTCGATTCGACGAGGGCCCCGTCCGGCAATCTTGTCCATGCGCACCTCCCGGTCTTCCTACCCTATCCGGCGGCCTCGATGGTGCTGCGAAGCAGGGACGGGATGACGCCCCCGGCGCGCAGCAGTTCGACGTCCAATTCCGTCTCCACGGCCGCGCGGGCAGTAAACGGTGTGCGGGTTCCGTCCGCGTGGTGGATGACGACGGCGACGTCCGCCCGCGGCGCCAAGTCACCTGCGGCGGCGTCCACTTCCACGCGGTCTCCAGGGCGGAGCTGTCCCAGCTGTGCCCGGACGTCCGCGGGCGCGATGAGCGGCAGCACGCCCATGCCGATCAGGTTGGAGCGGTGGATCCGCTCGAAGCTGCCGGCAATCACCGCGCGCACCCCGAGCAGCCGCTGGACCTTGGCGGCCCAGTCCCGGGACGAGCCCGTCCCGAAACGTTCACCTGCCACGATGACCACGGAATCGCCGTCGTTCCGGTACCGTTCCGCAGCCTCCCAGAGCGGCACAACGTCGCCGCTCGGCGCATGCACAGTGTGTGCCACCGGCAGCGGCGGCTCAAGGCCGGCGCCCAGCCGGTTGCCAACGGTCTTGTTGTGGAAGGCGCCGCGCAGCATGACTTCCCAGTTGCCCCGGCGCGAGGCGAAGACGTTCAGGTCGGCGCGGTCCTCGCCCCGCTCGACCAGGAAGTCGGCCACCAGGCTGTCCGCCGGGATGGCGCTGGCCGGGGAGATGTGGTCCGTGGTGATGTCGTCGCCGAGCACCAGCAGGGGGTGGGCGGTGTAGCGGCCCAGCTGCGAGCCTTCGCTGGCCGAGGCGAAGGGCGGCCGGCGCAGGATGGTGGATTCCGGGTCCCAGGGGAACTGCGCGCCTCCGGGCGCTTCCAGGCGGGACCACATCGGATTTTCGACGGCGAGGGAGAAGTCCCGCGCGAAGTCCAGCCGGTCCTGGCCCGCGGCCCAGGCGGCATCGATCTCGGCCTGCGTAGGCAGCAGGTCCGCCAGCCGGACCGGGCGGGCAGCCCGGATTTTGCCATCGCCATTTCTACCGCCAGCGCCCCGGCGAACTCCGTCGATTTCCAGTTCGGGGCGGAAGTCGAACGCGGCGAGGTCGACGTCGGCGCGTCCCGCGAGCGCGTAGGCCACCACCAGCGGCGGGGACATGATGAACCCGAGGTCGAGGTCCGGGTGCACCCGCCCGGGGAAGTTGCGGTTTCCGGAGAGCACCGCGACCGGCCGGATCCGGCCGGCATCGAGCTCCTCCTTGACCGGGGCGGACAACGGCCCGGGGTTCCCGATGCAGGTGGTGCAGCCGAAGCCGACAATGTCGAAGCCGAGCGCCCCCAGGTCCTCCAGCAGGCCGGACCTCCGCAGGTAGCTCGAGGCTGCCGGCGACCCCGGCGCGAGCGACGTCTTCACCCAGCGCGGAACGCGAAGCCCAAGACTTCGGGCCTTCCGCGCCACCAGGCCCGCGGCGACCAGCAGCTTCGGGTCAGAGGTGTTGGTGCAGCTGGTGATCGCGGCCAAGGCGACGGGAAAGATCGGCATGTCCTCCGGACGGGACGCGGCCGGGACGGCCCCCTCGGCCAGAACCGCCGGGATGTCGGACAGCGTGCGCAGGTCCTGTGGGCGCCGGGGGCCGGCAGCGCGCAGCTGCACGGTGGACAGGTCGATGCTGATGGTGCGGGTGTAGTCCGGTTCGGCGTCGGGATCGAACCAGAAGCCGGAGGCGCGTCCATAGGCTTCGACGAGCCTGCACTAGAACTCATCGCGGCCGGTTTCGCGCAGGTACTCCGGAACCTGCTGGTCCATCGGAAAGTAGCCCGTGGTGGCGCCGTACTCGGGGGCCATGTTCGCGACGACTGAGCGCTGCCCCACCGTCAGGCTGGTGACGCCCGGGCCGTAGAATTCGACGAATTCGCCGGAGACCCCCAGCGCGCGGAGCTGCTGGGTCACGGTCAGGGCAAGGTCGGTGGCCGTGGCGCCTGCGGGCAGGGCCCCGGTCAGCTTCACGCCGATCACCTCGGGGATGCGCAGCGTGGTGGGCAGGCCGAACATGACGGTCTGCGCTTCCAGTCCGCCGACGCCCCAACCCAGCACACTGAGTCCGTTGATCATGGGCGTGTGGCTGTCGGTGCCGATCATCATCTCCGGCACCGCCCACGGTATCCCGTCGCCGTCGTCCACGATGGAAACGACCGTGGCTAGCTGTTCCAGGTTGATAGTGTGCATGATTCCCGTGCCGGGCGGGTTGATGTTGACGGTCTCCATGCTCCGAGCGGCCCATTTCAGGAAGCGGTACCGCTCCCGGTTGCGCCGGTACTCGTGGACCAGGTTCAGCCGGGCCGCGTCCGGGCGAGCGTACTCCTCCACTGCCAGTGAATGGTCGATGGAGACATCCACGCGCAGCAGCGGATTCAGCACCGACGGATCAACGTCCGCCTCGGCGAGGGAATCGCGCATTCCGGCTATGTCCACCAGCGCGGGCGTGCTGGTGGTGTCGTGCATGAGGATGCGCTGCGGCCGGAATTCCAGTTCCTCTTCCGAGCTGCGGCGCTGCAGCCAGCCGCGCACGTTCGCCACGGTCCGGGCACTCTCGGCCTCATCGGAAGTGCGCAGCGTGTTCTCGCACAGGAGGCGCAGGACGACCGGCAACCTCGTGAAGTCGGGACCGAGCACGCCACGGACGTCGATCGAGCGGAATCGCTGGCCCTTCACCTCGAAGGCCAGCGCGCCCTGCAGTGTTCCTGATCGACCGGCCATCTGATCCCCTACCTTGTATTTTATAATCTATAAAACGGTACATCATGGTCGGAGAATGCAAGCTGTATCCTGCCCAGTGCACAACACATCAGAAGGGGTAGCATGGCCGATCGCCGGGCGCTGACCAAGAACGCGTACGCCTACGAGGAAGTCCGCCAACGCATCCTCATCGGCGCTCTGGAGCCGGGCCGGATCCTGGCCCAATCACAGCTCGCCGAGGAGCTCGGCGTGAGCCTGACCCCCATGCGGGAAGCGCTGCGGCGGCTGGACGCGGAGGGCCTGGTCTTCATCGATGCCCACAGGAATGCGCGCGTCGCCACGCTGTCAGCTGCCGAGGCCAGGCATCTCTTCGAAGTGCGCGAACGCATGGATCCCATGGCCGCAGCACTCGCGGCGGAGCGGCGCACCCCGGAAGACATCGCCAGGCTCGAGGCCGCGGCGAGGCACTTGAATCCGCTGGAGGGCGAGCTGGACCTGCGGTCCCTTGCTGCGCACCGCGAATTCCACCGTGCCATCTACACGGCCTCGCACAACGAGCTCCTGATCAACGTTCTTGAGGGCCTGTGGGACAAGGCCGACCGCTACCGCTTGGTGGGCCTGCAGTCGCGTAAGGACAGCGCGGCCGACCGCCAGCGCGTGGATAAAGAGCACCGTCAGATCATGGAAGCGGTCATCGCCGGGAATGCGACCGCTGCTGAAAAGGCCATGCTCGAACATGTCCAGAAAAGCCTCGGCAGACGTGCCATCGACGAGCTGGAGGCCCGCTCCTAGCCACCCTCCCCGACCTTTTTCGATGGGAGCTCATTCCCAGCCGAGATCACCTATGACTCGGGCCCAAGGAATGTTTGGCCCCTCTTCGGCCATGGCTGTGTCGAATGCAGCGCCGTCCTCGGCCTCTTCGAGGGCTTCCATCATCCGTTCGTACTGTTCAGGACTGATCAGGACAGCTTGCACCCTGCCGCGCTGCTCCAGGAAGACCGCTTCCCTGTGGCTTCGGTCAATCGGCTCACGGAGACGGTTTTGGGCGAAGACAACACTGACGGTGGTCATCGATTGAACCTACATCTGAGGCTTCGGAATGTACATGTTCCGCCAACTGCGCTGAGAACCGATGGACGTGTTGTGAATCAGTGGCTTTCTGCTGCAGGCACAGCTCCACCCCCGGGGACTCTCAGACCCGGGGGCGGAGGTTCTGTGGCGGCGCGGGGCGCCGGCTTGGCGAGTGCCGGAGGCGCCGGATCGTTCAGAGGACGATCTGGCGGTTGACGTCCTTGTAGAGCAGGTAGCGGAAGTTGGACGGGCCTCCGGCGTAGCAGGCCTGGGGGCAGAAGGCGCGCAAGGACATGTAGTCGCCTTCCTGGACCTCGACCCAGTCGCCGTTCAGCCGGTAGACGGCCTTGCCTTCCAGTACATACAGGCCGTGTTCCATCACATGGGTCTCGGCGAACGGGATGGACGCGCCGGGTTCGAAAGTCACCACGTTGACGTGCATGTCGTAGGCGAGGTCGTCGACGGGGAGCATCCGCGTGGTCCGCCATTTGCCGTCGGTGTCCGGCATGGGGGCGGGTTCAAGGTCCTGCTCGTTGCCGAACACGGCCTTGGCGGTGTACCCCTCCAAAGGCTGGTACGCCTTACGGATCCAGTGGAACTGGGCGGGAGCACCGCCGTCGTTCTTGACCTGCCACGGCACACCGGCGGGCGCATAAGCAAAGCCGCCCGGCAGCAGGGCGCGGTTTTCCCCGTCGATGGTGACGCTGAGTTCGCCCTGAACCACGAAAACGAAGCCCTCGACGGTCTCCTGGGCCTCCGGTTTGTCCGAGCCGCCGCCCGGGGCGACCTCCATGAGGTACTGGGCGAACGTCGTCGCTCCACCGGCCACCGGACGGTTCAGGACCCAGACGCGGGTGTTCGTCCAGTCGGGCAGCACACTGGTGACGATGTCGCGCAGCACGCCGCGCGGGATGACCGTGTAGGCCTCGGTGACGATGGCGCGGTCGGTCAGCAGGTCCGTCTGCGGCGGCAGGCCGGCCGGGTTGGTGTAGTAGTGCTGTGGGTTCATCGTTGATCCTCAGGGGTGGGAGTGGTGTTGGGATGCGCGAGCGCCGCCAGTTGTGCGGTGGAGACGTCGGCGAGCCGGGTGAATTCGGCTTCCTCGACGGCGCCGCAGGCCAGGCCGCGGTGGATGAAGCGGGCCAGCGCGCGGGCGGTGGCGGGCTCGTCCATGATGGCGCTGTCGATCCCGTGGACGTAGTTCTTCAGCCGCGTGGCGGCGGCTTCGAAGCCCTCGCGGTAGAAGGCGTAGGTGGCCAGGAAGCGGGTGGGCAGCTGGGCGGCGTGCAGGTCCCAGCCCTGGTAGATCCCGCGTTCCAAGTGGCGGCGGACCAGGCGCGCGTGCAAGGCCCAGGCCGCGGCGACGTTGGCTGCGTCGGCGAGCGGCAGGATGTTGGTCGAGCCGTCCGAGAGGTGCACGCCGGTGCCGGCGACGGCGACCTGCATGACCGCCTTGGCGTAGTCCGCGGCCGGGTGCTCCATGGACTGGTAGGCCGCGGCGATACCGAGCGAGGCGCTGTAGTCGTAGGTGCCGTAGTGCAGCGACGAGATGCGGCCGGCGCCGGCGTGGATCAGCTGCGCCACCGGCACGGTGCCGTCCGCAGCCAGGATCAGCTGGGGCGTTTCCATCTGCACCTCGAAGCGCAGCCGGCCCGCGGCCAGCCCATGAGCGCGCTCGAGCTCCTCGCAGGCGATGACCATGGCGCGGACCTGGGCGACGGTGCTGACCTTGGGCAGCGTCAGCACCAGGCCGTCGGGCAGGCCGCGCGCCCCGGAGTGCTCAAGCAGCGATCCGAGGAACAGGTCCAGCGTGCGCAGGGCACGGATCCGGGTGGGAGCCTCGAAGCACTTGAAGCGGATGCCGATGAACGGCGGGGCCGTCCCGGCGGCCACGGCTTCCGCGACCAGCCGGCCGGCGGACTCCGCGGCGGCGTCCTCCTCGTCGTCCGGGCGGTTGCCGTAGCCGTCCTCGAAGTCCAGGCGCAGGTCCTCGATCGGCTCGCTCTCCAGCTTGCGGCGCACCAGCTCGGCGAGCTGGGCCGGCTCCTGCAGGCCGAGCGTGGCGGCGAGCTGCTCAAGGCCGCCGTGTTCCTTCACCGCGGCCAGCGCCTCGGCGCCCCAGCGTGCGGCCAGGTCAGGGGTGAAGGCATCGGCCGGAATGTACACCGTGTGGACGGGCTGCCGGTCCGGCCGCTCGCCCGGATAGGCGGCGGCCAGCAGCGCATCCGTCGCTGCCAGCTCCGCGTCGATCCGGGCGGCGGTTTCCGGCGTGAGGGACAACTTCGCCATCAGGACACCAGCTCGTAGGCGGGCAGGGTCAGGAATTCGACGAACTCGCCCTCGCCCAGGGTCAGGTCGGCGATCAGCTTCGCGGCCGGGAGGTAGTACCGGTTGAACCGCTCGTCGTCGTTGACCTCGGTGCGCAGCCGCTCGGTCTCCTCATCCAGGAGCTGCCGGATGAGTTCGCGGGTGACGGTGTGGCCGCTATCCGCGAGCTTGACCTGGTTGTGCAGCTGCTGCCAGACCTGCGAGCGGGAAATCTCGGCGGTGGCGGCGTCCTCCATCAGGTTGTGGATGGCCACCGCGCCGTTGCCGGAGAGCCAGACGGCGGTGTAGGCGACGGCGACGTAGAGGTTCAGCCGCAGCCCGGCCTCGGTGACCTCGCCGTGGGCGGAGGAGACATCGAGCAGCTGGGCCGGGGTCACTTGGACCTCTTCGCGCAGCCGGTCCACCTGGTTCGGCTTCTCCCCCAGGACGGAGTCGAAGACCTCCCGGCAGGTTTCCACCAGGTCCGGGTGCGCCACCCAGGAGCCGTCGAACCCGTCGTTCGCCTCACGGGTCTTGTCGGCCCGGACCTTCTCGAACGCCGCGGCGGTGACCTCCGGCTCGCGCCGGTTCGGGATGACGGCGGCCATGCCGCCCATCGCGAAGGCGCCGCGGCGGTGGCAGGTCTTGACCAGCAGCTCGGTGTAGGCGCGCATGAACGGCGCGGTCATCACCACCGACGCCCGGTCCGGCATCACAAAGGACTCACCGGACTCGCGGAAGTACTTGATGATGCTGAACAGGTAGTCCCAGCGCCCGGCATTCAGCCCGGAGGCATGGTCACGCAGCTCGTAAAGGATCTCCTCCATCTGGAACGCCGCAGGAATGGTCTCGATCAGCACCGTGGCCCGGACCGAGCCCTGCGGCAGGCCCAGCTCGTCCTGCGCGAACACGAACACATCGTTCCACAGCCGCGCCTCGAGATAGGACTCCATCTTCGGCAGGTAGTAGAACGGCCCATCCCCGCGCTCCAGCAGGTACTTGCCGTTGTGGAAAAAGTGCAGCCCAAAGTCCACCAGCGCACCCACCGCGGGTTCGCCGTCGATCAGGATGTGGTTCTCCGGCAGGTGCCAGCCGCGCGGACGCACCACCACCGTGGCCAGCGGCGCGTCGGTGCGCAGCGCGTACTCCTTGCCTTCCGGCGAGGTGAAGGACAGCTCGCCGCGGGCGGCGTCGGTCAGGTTCGCCAGCGCGTCGAGCACGTTGGGCCACGACGGTGTGCTCGCGTCCTCCAGGTCCGCCAGCCACACCTTCGCGCCCGAGTTCAGCGCATTGATCGCCATCTTCGCCGGCGACGCCGGGCCGGTCATCTCCACCCGGCGGTCGCGCAGCTTCTCCGGCGCGGGCGCGACCTTCCAGTCGCCCTCGCGGATGTCCTTGGTCTCGGGCAGGAAGTCCAGCCCGCCGGTTTCAGCGGCGCGGCGCCGGTTAGCCACCCGCTGGACGAGCAGTTCGTTCCGGGTGCCGGCGAACTTGCGGTGCAGCTGCTCCACGAAGTCCAGCGCCTCGGGGGTCAGGATGCGGTCGGCCCCGGCGGGCGTCGTGTCGGTCACGGTGAGAGTCATTTTTTCGCCTTCCGTCTAGCGGTTTGGTGCTGCATTGACGACGGCGGACGCAACGTCCGCTGCCACGTGCGGATCAAAAACACTGGGGATGATGAAGCTGGGATTAAGTTCTTCGTCCGAGACACGCCTGGCGATGGCGGTCGCCGCTGCTACCAGCATCTCATCCGTGATCTCCGCTGTCCCTGCATCGAGCAGGCCGCGGAAGAATCCCGGGAAGGCCAGCACGTTGTTGATCTGGTTGGGGAAGTCGCTGCGCCCGGTGGCCACGACGGCGGCATGGCGGGCCGCGATGGCCGGATCGACCTCGGGGTCCGGGTTGGCCATCGCGAAGACGATCGCGTCGTCCGCCATGCTCGCGACCTGTTCCTCGCCAAGCAGATTCGGCCCGCTGACCCCGATGAAGACGTCCGCGCCGGCGACGGCTTCGTGCAGGGTGCCGGAGAAGTTCTCCGGGTTGGTGTTCCCGGCCAGCCAGGCGCGGTGCGGGTCGGTGTAGGTTTCGCCGCGGTGGATTGCGCCGTTGCGGCCGCAGGCCACGATGTTGAGCGCGCCTTGGGCCCTGAGCAGCTGGATGATGGCATTGCCCGCAGCGCCGACGCCGGCCACCACGATCCGCACGTCCTCGATCTTCTTGTTGACCACCTTCAGCGCGTTCTGCAGTGCCGCCAGCGTGACGATCGCGGTGCCGTGCTGGTCGTCGTGGAACACCGGGATGTCCAGTTCCTCGCGCAGCCGGAGCTCGATCTCGAAGCAGCGCGGCGCGGCAATGTCCTCAAGGTTCACGCCGCCGTACACCGGGGCCAGCGCCTTGACGATGCTGATGATCTCCTCGGTGTCCTGCGTGTCCAGGCAGACCGGCCAGGCATCCACGCCGGCGAACTGCTTGAACAGGGCTGCCTTGCCCTCCATCACCGGCAGCGCGGCGGCCGGCCCGATATTGCCCAGGCCCAAAACGGCGGAGCCGTCAGTCACGACGGCAACGGTGTTGCGCTTGACGGTCAGCCGGCGGGCGTCCGCCGGGTTTTCCGCAATCGCCTTGCAGACGCGTGCGACGCCGGGTGTATAGGCACGGGACAGATCGTCGCGGTTGCGCAGGGGCACCTTGGGGACGACCTCGAGCTTGCCGCCCAAATGCATCAGGAAGGTGCGGTCGCTGAGCTTGCGCACGGCCACGCCTTCCAGCGCATCCAAGGCGGCGCGGACCTGCTCGCCGTGCTCGGCGTCCGAGGTATCGCAGCTGACATCCACGACGAGGCGGTCGTGGTGGCTTTCGGTGACATCCAGCGCGGTGATCGATGCGCCGGCCGAGGCGACCGCCGCCGCCAGTTCACTGGTCGCGGTGAAGTTCGCGGGCGTTTCCACCCGCAAAGTGATCGAGTATCCGGGACTCGGAGCTGCCATTGATCCTCCTCGATGTGGCCGCATCGGCCGTCTGAATTTCCGTATTATGGATATTATTCTCTACTGAATGGAAAGACAAGGGCCTTCGTGCATGTTTTTCCAAAAGGCGGAAATTCTTCTTCGTTTCGGCGGTAATCTGTTGGTAGACCCTGACACACACCGCTCAATCAAGAGGAGCACCGGCCATGCCCGCACAGCCCGCCCCCGGCGTCCAGTCCGTGGAACGCGCCTTCGACCTGCTTGAACTCATTGCCCGGGCGGGCGGAGAAGTCGCGCTGACCGAGCTGGCCGCGGAGACTCCCCTCCCGCTGCCCACCATCCACCGCCTGCTGCGCACCCTGGTCGGCATCGGCTACGTTCGGCAGCTGCCCAACCGCCGCTACGCCCTCGGCCCGCGGCTCATCCGGCTCGGTGAGGTCGCCAACCGCCAGCTCGGCGCCCTGGCCATGCCGCTGCTGAAGGACCTCGTCACCAATCTGGGCGAAACCGCCAATATGGCCGTGCTCGACGGCGACATGGTCACCTATCTGGCGCAGGTTCCGTCTCCGCACGCCATGCGCATGTTCACCGAGGTGGGCCGCCAGGCCAACCTCCACGACAGCGGTGTCGGCAAGGCGATCCTGTCCGTCCTGGACGATGACCGGATCGCCCGCCTGGTCAAGCAGGCCGGCATGCCAACGCCGACGCCGAAGTCCATCGCCACGCTGGAGGACCTCTTCAAGGAAGTGGCCCGGATCCGGACGGACGGCTACGCAGTGGACGACGAAGAGCAGGAAACCGGCGTGCGCTGCTTCGCCATGGCCGTTCCCGGCGCACCGACGCCGATGGCGCTGTCCATCTCCGGACCCGTCTCGCGGGTGGACGAAAACTTTGCCGAACGCGCCGTCCCGGAGCTGCGCAAAGCCACCGAGGCCATCGCCTCGGCCCTGACGGCCGCGACCGACTAAGGGAGAGTTTCCACATCCCAGAAAACTTCTTCCGGAAAACTATGGCCTGCGTCACTGCCGGCTGCTAAAGTCTTTCTTGCCAAAGGCGGGCTCCCAACGTGGGGAGCTATCTACCGGGCGTTACCAACCCATACAGCAATCGTCGAAGCTGAGGTCTTGGCCGTCCGGGCCGTTCTTTCGCCATGGTCAGGGCCTGCTTCCCGAGCAAAGGGAATCGCCATGAAGACCCTGACCAACACCACGTACCTGGCCAAGGCGGTAGGAATCGCCGTCGACAATGTCCTTAATGCTGGCGGGCCGTTCGGCGCGCTGGTCGTCTCCCCTGACGGCCGGACATTCGAAGGCGTCAACCGCGTCACCGCCAACAATGACCCGACGGCCCACGCCGAAGTCGTGGCCATCCGCAACGCCTGCCAGGGCCTGGGGACGTTCGACCTGACCGGCTCCGTCCTCTACTCCAGCTGCGAGCCGTGCCCCATGTGCCTGGCCTCCTCGCTCTGGGCGCGGATCGACCGTGTGGTCTTTGCCGCCGACCGCCATGACGCCGCACGTGCCGGCTTCGACGATGCGGTTTTCTACGACTACTTCGATACTCCGGCGGAGAACCGGCTGATGCCCGTGGTCCGCGACGGCGCCGAAGAATCCGGGTACCTCGAACCCTTCAATATATGGAGCAAGCTGGAAACCCGGATCGACTACTGAGGCGGCGCCACCATGGCCATGACCCAGCCCAGAACCGGCCGCGGCGGCAACCAGCGGGACGCGCTGGCGCCGCAGAGCACCAGCGGACAGCTTCCTCCCCGCGGACTGCTTGACCGCTACTTCCAGATCAGCGCCCGCGGCTCCAGCATGGGGTGCGAATTCCGCGGCGGCCTGGTCACGTTCTTCACGATGGCGTATATCGTCATACTCAATCCTCTGATCCTCGGCGGCTTCGGCCCCGACTCGGCACCGGTCGACGTGGCGGGAAACTGGCTGCCCGCCCAGCAGGTCGGCGCCGTCACCGGACTCACCGCCGGCGTGATGACCATCCTGTTCGGACTGATCGCCAACCTGCCCTTCGGCCTGGCCGCCGGGCTCGGCATCAACTCCTTCCTCGCCGTCGCCGTGATCCAGGACGTGACCTGGCCCGAAGCGATGGGCCTGGTGATCATCAACGGCATCCTGATCGTCATTTTCGGCATGACCGGAGCACGCACCGCGATTTTCCGGGCCATCCCGCAGGATCTGAAGGCCGCCATCACGGTCGGCATCGGGCTGTTCATCACCTTCATCGGCTTCGTGGATTCCGGCTTCGTCCGGGCCACCGACGGCGGTCCGCCGGTCCAGTTGGGCGACAACGGCTCCATCACGTCGATCCCGACGCTGGTCTTCGTGGCCGGCCTCGTCATCATGGGCATCCTGGTCGCGCGCAAGGTGCAGGGCGGCCTGCTGATCGGCATCGTCGCCAGCACGGTGCTGGCCGCCGTCCTCGAGGCAGCCCTGCGGCTAGGTCCGGCGTCGGAGGCCAATCCCGGCGGCTGGCACCTGAACACCCCGGTGCTCTCCGGCCAGCTGGTCTCAGTGCCGGACCTGAGCCTGGTCGGCCAGTTCGACCTGTTCGGCTCCTTCGGGCGGATCGGCGCACTGGCGGCCACCATGCTGGTCTTCACGCTGGTCTTCACCAACTTCTTCGACGCGATGGGCACCATGACCGGCCTCGCCAAGAGCGCAGGCGTGGCGCATGCGGACGGCACGTTCCCGCGGCTGAAGTCCGCCTTCATCGTCGAGGGTTTCGGCGCGGTAGCCGGCGGCGCCACCTCCGGCTCCTCGAACACCGTCTACGTGGATTCGGCGGCCGGCATCGGCGAAGGCGCCCGGACCGGCCTGGCGTCGGTAGTGACCGGAGTGCTCTTTCTCGGCGCGATGTTCCTGACCCCGCTGACCTCGGTCGTGCCCATCGAGGTGGCCGCCTCCGCCCTCGTGGTGGTGGGCACGCTGATGGCCTCGCAGATCCGCGAGATCGATTTCAGCCGGTTCTCGGTGGGCATGCCGGCCTTCCTGACCATGATCACGATGCCGCTGACCTACTCCATTGCCAACGGTATCGGCGTCGGCTTCATCGTCTGGGTGCTGGTGAACTCGGCCGCCGGCAGGGCGCGGCAGATCCATCCGCTCATGTGGCTGGTGGCCGCCGGCTTCCTGGTCTACTTCGCCCGCGGCCCCATCAGCGCGGCCTTCGGCGGCTAGCAGCTTCCCCTGGGTGGCCGGGACCCCGCCGGTCCCGGCCACTCCCGGAGAAAGGACAGAAAATGCTGAATCTCAGCACGACCCTTGGGCCCTGGCTGGACCAGGCCGGGGACGATTTCGCCATCGCCACGATTGTCGAGGCGAGCGGTTCCGTGCCGCGCCCGGTCGGCACGTCGATGCTGGTGTCGGGCAGCGGCGACGTGCTCGGTTCGCTGTCCGGCGGCTGCGTCGAGGGCGCGGTCGTCGAGTCCGCGCTGGAGGCCCTTGCCACGCGGGAGCCGCGCCGCGAGCGCTTCGGCTTCAGCCGCGAGGACGCCTTCGCTGTAGGCCTCACCTGCGGCGGCGAACTGGAGATCCACATCGAACCTTTGGCGGTTTCCGCTAACGACGGCGGTGCCCAGCGGCAACGCGGACTCCTCACCCTGCTCGCGGGGTACGGTCCCGAAGCCCCGCTGGCCCTGGTCCGCCGGATCGATCCGGCTGGCAGCGGCATGCTGTTGGTGCCGGAACCGCAGGCTTTCCGCCCCGTCGATTATGCCGGCCAGTTGCAGGCCCTGGTTGGCCCGGCTGCGGCCGGATCGGCAGCGGCGCAGCTGCAGGCGCTGTTC
>NZ_ANPE02000179.1 GCF_000328305.2 Arthrobacter crystallopoietes BAB-32
AGGCGCCCGCCGAGTGCGGCGGCGGTGCCGAGCACGCTCAAGGCGGCGGCCGCCGTGAACTGCCTGCGGGTCAGCGACGCGGATTCCAGATTCCTGCCGGCCATGGCCAGCTCCCCAACTTGAAGTGATGCTGAGTCCACATTACGCCCGGGACGGCGGCGGCTGAAGGCCCGGCGGATAACGGTTGTGGCGCTGTTACCGCCCCTGTCCTGGCAGACCGGCCAGGCGCTTCTGCCAGGCCGCCTCGTAGCCGACCGGCCGGAAGCCAAGGCGGACGTTGATGGCCAGCATGTGCTCGTTTTCCGAGGCGTTCCACGTCATCAGCCGTCGCGCCGCAGGCCACAGCTCGGACGCCCGGACCAGGTTGGCGGCCTTGATGAGCATGCCGAGGCTGTGGCCGCGGTGCGCCTGGAGCACCAGGGTGTCCTCCTGGTACGCCACCTCCGGCTGGTCCGGGTAGTACTCGAGGATGGTGTGCCCGGCCAGTTCTCCGGTGGGCTTGTGCAGGGCGGCGCTGACCAGGACACGGCCGCCCTTGGCCCGGGCCTCCGCTTCGTCGTGGCGGACCCGCTCGGCATCCCAGTGCTCCTCGGCGTACTCCAGCTGGCCCTGCGGAACGTCCGTGCTCATCCGCTGGCGCAGCCGCGCGTACTGCTCGACGTGCTCCGGCGGGCAGCCGCCCTCCCACGTCAGGAGGCGGTAGTCCGGGCCGGCCTTCGTCTGTGCCTCCGCCAGCAATCTGCCGGTCCCCTCCGGATCCGCCGGCAGCTGGAGCACGGAGATGCGCTCCACTTGCTCCAGCACGAAGCCGGAGGCCAGCGCGAACCGCACGGAGGCCAGCTCCTCCGGCAGGGCACCCGGGCCCGAGCGCGGCAGCACCGTCATGGTGGACGGCTCCGCCGGCTGCCCAGCCTGCTTGACCCAGCTCATCAGCACCTGCCGGCCCGCGGCCGCCGCGGCCTCCTCGGCAGCGTGCAGCAGCCGGGTCCCGATCCGTTGGCGCCGGTATTCGGGGTGCACCATCACGTTGATGAACGCGTTCTCCCGGTTGTCCAGCAGCGGAAACTCCAGCAGCGCACGGCCGACATGGCGTTCCCCGTCCTTGGCGGCCCAGAGCCTCATCGCCGCATAGCTGCTGGGCCGGGCGGCTTCCAGCCGCGTGCCCGGACTGACCCACAGATCGTTGTTGCCCCAGACCAGCCCGTTGACCAGGTTCGCCAGCTCGGCAGAGGCGGTGAAGCCGTCGGCACCGCGTGAGTCCAGTGACTCCGGGACCTCCAGCTCGCCGATCCTGACTGCGGTCTGCTCCATCGACGCAGACTTTACCCGGCGCAGCCGGCAGCAACAATGAAGTAGCCCGGCGACGTCTCCTTCAAAATGGTGGCCGTGCTGTCGCCTTGTCCCATGTATCCCTGGGAGCCCCTGGCGTAGAACGGATTGTACGGATTCGTGCCGTAGCTGACTGCCCTGCCCGCGGCCTCGTGTTCGGCGTTCGCGGCGCGGCCGCAGTAAAGGGCATCCCGATCATTGCTGACGACGACGGTGGCCGTGGCGCTGGAGCTCTTGCCCACTTGGTCCACGGCGGTGGCGGCAACTGAGGCGGAACCGTTGGGCAGGGTGCTGGTGTCCCAGCTCCAGCTGTAAGGTGCCGACGAGTCGGTGCCCAGCAACTGGCCGCCGGCCCGGAACTCCACCCGGGCCACTCCGGTGTCGTCGGCTGCGGTGGCTTCCAACTGGACAGTTCCGGCGACTTCTGCCCCGTCCTCCGGGTTCACCAGCTGCATCGTGGGGTCTTCCGCATCCACTGTCGGTTCGCCGCCTGCCACCCGGCGGTTGTTCTCGAAGAAGAAGTCCGTGATGTAGGCCGGGTAGTTGATGCTGTTCGTCGTGACGTAGCTGCCGCCCGGGCCGCCGCCGGCCGGCCAGTTGTGGCCCATGCCGGTGTTTTGGATCAGCGAAACCCGCGGCCCCTCGGCGTCCGAGTACAGCGTTCCAGAACCGGCGGTGTTGGTTCCGGCCAGGCCGCTGAGGCTGAACTGGCTGGTGCTGTCGGCGCCATAGATTTCGGCCATGACCCCGGCGTTGAGCACGTTGTAGCCCGGAGCCACCGTCGAGTCGTTGTCACCGTAGATGATGCTGGCGAGCTGGGTCTGGAAGCCGGCACCGGTGCTGCCGGCAAAGCTCCGGCAGGTCTGGACGCCCGCGGTCTTGGTCGTGGCAACGTAACCGATCTGCCCGGCGGTGGTGCCCACGGTCGGGCCGGCGTTGATCCCGACTCCGGCAAACACATCGGGGGCGAGGCAGCCCATCACCATCGTTTCGCCGCCGCCGGAGGAAAGCCCGGAGATGTACACCTGGTCCTCGTCCAGATTAAGGTCCTCGCGGCCGAGCAGGTTCTGCGCCAGTTGCAGAAGGTTGTCGTCGTGCCGGGACGGGCTCGTGCGGCTGTGGTTCGAATCGTAGTAGTCCCAGCAGCCCAGCAGGACGCCCCCGTTCGGCGCGTCCGGAGCGGCGACAACCATGCCGTAGGCATCGACCACCGCCTGCCAGTTGCCAGCGGTCGCCAGCGTGGAGGCGGTCTGGACGCAGCCGTGCAGGTTGATCATCAGTGCCCGCTGGCCGGCCACTGCCGGAGCGGTAGCCGGCACGTAGAGTTTGACATTCATGCCTGCGATGGATTCGGTGACCCAGGACGAGGAGGAGGCACCGGCGTCGTTGGTTTGGGTGGAACAACCGGGCAGGGTTTCGAAGCCGGGCGGACAGGCCAGGGAACCGGCGGAAGCACCGGCGGGCGGAGTCCCTACCGTCAGCGCAGCGGTCAGGGCGACGGCTGCCGCTCCGGCAGGCAGGATTTGAGCTAAACGTTTAACAAGCATGTAGTTCCTCCGTTCAACGCCATTGTTGCGGGTCAAGACTAGGAAGCCGCAGAAGAAGTGCACAATGGCCAATTCTGCAGAGCACGAGTGCAGACCTGCAGGTCGGTTCAGGGATTGGAGGAGGAACGGTTGGCCGACACTGGACGCAGGAGCAGGCGGCCGCGGCGTTGAATGCCGGAGCGGCCGGGGCGTTGAATGCCGGAGCGGCCGCGGCGTTAAATGCCGGAGCGGCCGCAGCTTGATGCTGCGGCCGCCCCGGTTGGCAGCGGTGCCTTACGCCTCGATGGCAACCTTGGTCACGTTCGGGTCAACGGAGATGCCCGGGCCGAAGGTCGTGGAGACGGTGGCCTTGGAGATGTACCGGCCCTTGGAAGCGGACGGCTTCAGGCGGAGCACCTCTTCCAGCGCGGCGGCGTAGTTCTCGGCCAGCTTAGTGGCGTCGAAGGAAGCCTTGCCGATGATGAAGTGGAGGTTGGCGTGCTTGTCGACGCGGAAGTCGATCTTGCCGCCCTTGATGTCGTTGACAGCCTTGGCCACATCCGGGGTGACCGTGCCGGTCTTCGGATTCGGCATCAGGTTGCGCGGGCCGAGCACCTTGCCCAGGCGGCCGACCTTGCCCATCAGTTCCGGGGTGGCGACGGCGGCATCGAAGTCGGTCCAGCCGCCCTGGATCCGCTCGATCAGGTCGTCGGAGCCCACGAAGTCGGCTCCGGCGGCGATGGCGGCTTCGGCCTTGTCACCGGTGGCGAAGACCAGCACGCGGGCGGTCTTGCCGGTGCCGTGCGGCAGGTTGACGGTGCCGCGGACCATCTGGTCGGCCTTGCGAGGGTCCACGCTCAGGCGGAATGCAACCTCAATGGTGGCATCGAACTTGGAAGGGTTGGTCTCCTTCGCAAGGGTGATCGCTTCGAACGGAGCGTACTGCTTGCCCGCCTCGATCTTGGCTACAGCTGCCTCATATGCTTTGCTGCGCTTTGCCATCTGCTTTTTCTCCTTTTGCAGTTGTGGTCTGCGGACCGCGCCCGGCCCTGCCACAACGACGGCGCCCCGCGGCTTAAGCGGAAAGTCCCGCCGTCGTTTTTTCTATTGTCTTGTTACCGCTTCAGGCCTTAGCCCTCGACGGTGATACCCATCGAGCGGGCGGTGCCGGCGATGATCTTGGCCGCAGCCTGGACATCGTTGGCGTTGAGGTCCTGCATCTTGCTGGTGGCGATTTCCTCAACCTGGGCCTGGGTCAGCTTGGCAACCTTGACGGTGTGCGGGGTAGCCGAGCCCTTCTGCACGCCTGCAGCCTTCTTGATCAGCTCGGCGGCCGGCGGGGTCTTGGTGATGAAGGTGAAGGAGCGGTCTTCGTAGACCGTGATCTCCACCGGGATCACATTGCCGCGCTGGGATTCCGTGGCAGCGTTGTACGCCTTGCAGAATTCCATGATGTTCACACCGTGCTGGCCAAGTGCAGGACCGATCGGAGGTGCCGGGTTGGCGGCACCTGCCTGGATCTGCAGCTTGATGAGGCCGGTGACCTTTTTCTTGGGGGCCATATCGGGTCCTTCTCTTCTTTGCGTACCGGAGGCACAGGAGCGTGCCGGCGGTGGTTGGCCACCATGGCGAGGTGGCCGCCCGCGCAGGACCGGTAAAGCGGGCCGGTCTGCGCGAAGTCTTTGGTTAGTGGATCTTGGTGACCTGGTTGAACGAAAGCGTCACCGGGGTTTCACGTTCGAAGATGGTCACCAGCACCACAAGCTGCTGGGATTCCGGCTTGATCTCCGAGATCGTGGCCGGCAGGGTCTCGAACGGGCCGTCGTTGACCGTGACGGATTCGCCGACCTCGAAGTCCACGGCGATCGGGGCTGCGGACGGGGCCGCCTTGGCCGGCTTGCCGGCCTCGGGCTTGGCTGCGGTCACGGTGTGCTCCAGCATGGAGAACACTTCGTTCAGGCTCAGCGGAACCGGGTTGTGCGCGTTGCCCACGAAGCCGGTAACCCCCGGGGTGTGGCGGACAGCGCCCCACGAGGCGTCGGTCAGATCCATCCGGACCAGCACGTAGCCGGGGATGCGGACGCGGTTGACGATCTTCCGCGTGGTGTTCTTGATCTCCACGACCTCTTCCATGGGGACCTGGATCTCGAAGATGTAGTCCTCCATGTTCAGGGTCTGGATGCGGGTCTCCAGGTTGACCTTCACACGGTTCTCGTAGCCGGCGTAGGAGTGGATGACGTACCAGTCACCCTCCTGGCGGCGCAGCTTGGCGCGGAAGGCCTCGACGGGATCCTCTTCCGGCTCTTCTTCGGCGGCGGGAGCGGCGGCCTCGCCGGCTTCCCCGCCTTCAACTTCGGCCTGGTCGGCAGAGTCCTCGGCAACGTCGGAAGCCGGCACCTCTTCGGCGCCGGTCTCGGTGGCCTGATCCGGTGTTTCCAGATCAGCGGTTTCCTCGGTGTTCTGCGACTCGAGTTCCTGCTCGGACACTTAGCTTCCTGCTTTCTTCTTCAGCTCTGTTGATTCGCTCGGCCTGTGTTCCAGGTCCAGCGGGTTGCCGGCCGTTTCCGGTACGAACGGCAGAATCCTGAGCAAGGACGCTACTGTTCGGGCACCCCGTCACCGAAGATGAGCAGTGCGCCCTGACCGAAGACGAGATCCAAGACTGTCACGATCAGCATCATGATGACGACGAATGCGATCACCACGAGCGTGTAGTTCAGCAGTTCCTTGCGGGTCGGGGTGACGACCTTCTTCAGTTCCGCGATGACCTGGCGGATGAAGAGGAAGATCCTGCCGAAGAAACCACGCTTCTCGGAACTCTTGCCCGACGGGCCCCTGGAGCTTCCGGCAGCCGTTTCGGTCAACCTGTGCCTCACTCATCTAGTCCGGTTGCCGGCGGTCCGGTCCGCGACCGGCGGCACGCTGGCGTCACGCCGTGAATTGCTTGAACTGCTGCTTCCCGCCGAGACGGTTCTGCGCAGGGCAGACAGGACTCGAACCTGCAACCTGCGGTTTTGGAGACCGCTGCGCTACCAATTGCGCCACTACCCTATGGGTTGCACCATCTGGTTCCACACCTTAGGCGCGAACCATCATGATGTTCTTCAACACCGGAGATCCAGTCTACGTCAGGGAAACCCATTTCGTCGAACCGGCCTCTGCCGCCCTCAATCAGGCGACTATCCATTATGCAACACCCGGGCAGCCGACGTGGAATCGGGGCCGCGGAGCCTACTGGTTCCCACTTGGGTTTGTTCCTGCCGGCCGCGGGACAGCCGAAGCGGCAACGCTCTAGACTGGCGAAGGACATTGTTGACGCTTACCAGACGGGAATTCCATGCCTGCCAACGCGCGCATTTCACAGCGCATCGCCGCCATTGCCGAATCTGCCACCCTGGCGGTCGACGCCAAGGCCAAAGCGCTGAAGGCTGCCGGGCGTCCGGTTATTGGGTTCGGCGCCGGCGAACCCGACTTCCCCACTCCGGACTACATTGTCGAAGCCGCCGTGAAGGCCGCGCACGACCCCAGGTTCCACCGCTACTCCCCCGCCGGCGGGCTGCCCGAACTGAAGCAGGCCATCGCGGACAAGACGATGCGCGATTCCGGCTACCAGGTGGATCCGGCACAGGTGCTGGTCACCAACGGCGGCAAGCAGGCCGTCTATCAATCCTTTGCCACGCTGCTCGATCCGGGCGATGAGGTGCTGGTCCCGACGCCGTACTGGACCACCTACCCGGAAGCCATCCGGCTGGCCGGCGGCGTGCCCGTCGAGGTCTTCGCCGGCCCCGAACAGGGCTACCTCGTCACCGTCGACCAACTGGAAGCGGCGCTGACCGAGCGGACGAAGATCCTGCTGTTCGTGTCGCCGTCGAACCCCACCGGCGCCGTGTACGCACCCGAGCAGGTCGCCGAGATCGGCAAGTGGGCCGCGTCCAAGGGCCTCTGGGTCATCACCGACGAAATCTACGAGCACCTCACCTACGACGGCATGCCGTTCACGTCCATCGCCACGGCGGCTCCCGAGCTGGGCGACAAGGTGGTCATCCTGAACGGTGTGGCCAAGACCTACGCGATGACCGGCTGGCGCGTGGGCTGGATGGCCGGCCCCAAGGATGTCATCAAGGCCGCCACCAACATGCAGTCGCACGCCACATCCAACGTTGCCAACGTTTCGCAGATGGCTGCCCTGGCCGCTGTTTCCGGTCCGCTGACGGCCGTCGACGAGATGAAGGTCGCCTTCGACCGCCGGCGCAAGACCATGGTCACGGCCCTCAATGAGATCGAGGGCGTGGAATGCCCGACGCCGAAGGGGGCCTTCTATGCCTACGCGGACGTCCGCGGACTCCTCGGCAAGGAAATCGGCGGCGTGCGGCCCGCCACCTCCGCGGAGCTGGCGGCCCTGGTCCTGGACAAGGTCGAGGTTGCGATCGTTCCCGGCGAGGCATTCGGCCCCTCCGGCTACGTCCGCCTCTCCTACGCCCTGGGCGACGATGACCTGGCGACCGGCGTCGGACGGCTGCAGGAGTTCCTGGGCACCGCCAAGTAGCAGCTTCAGCGCCGGGCGAAGGCCGGCGCATGTTCCGGCAGCGGCCCGAAGCCGATCATTCGGGCCGGGATGGCCCGCAGCGGCGGGACATGCCGGGCCGCGAACACGAGGAGGCGCGGCACCCCGGTGGGCGCGCCTCCCGGCGTCGCCGAAAACAACACCCTGTGCAGGCGGCGCTGCGCCTCTTGGATGAGGACGGTCGGCGGCCGCCGCCTGCGCTGCACGCGAGCCAGGTCTTTGGCACGGGTCTGGCCCCGCCTCAGTGGCTCCGCCAATATGGCTGCGGCGGCCACGGCATCCTGGATCGCGAGGTTGATGCCGACTCCGCCTGCCGGTGACATGGCGTGCGCGGCGTCCCCAATGCACAGCATTCCGTCCCGGTACCAGCGGCGCAGCCGGTCCAGCCGCACGTCGAGCATGCTCACCTGGTCCAGGGAAGCGATGGCGTCCAGGCGGTCAGCGAAGTCCGGGCGCAGCCTGCGCACCCGCTCGCGGAACTTCTCGACGCCCTCGGCGCGCAGCCGGGCGTCCTCGCCCTTGTGCGTGAGGTAGCCGATCTGGAAGAAGTCCTGCCGGTACAACGCAACCAGCGCTTCGTTCGGTCCAAAGACCGGCACGATGCTCCCGATACCGCCGGCCTCGTCCGGACGCCGCGGCAGCCGGAACCACCAGACGTCGAACGGCACCGGGAAATCCTTGGGCACGAATCCGGCGAGGCGGCGCAGCAGGGAGCTGCGCCCGTCGCAGGCCACTGTCAGGTCGGCCAGGAGCACCTCCTCGTGCGCTTCCGCACCGCCGCCCCGGGTGCGATAGCGCACTCCGGCGACCCGCCCGCCGTCGTACACCAGGCCGGTGGCCTCCGCGTTCATGAGCAGCCGGAAGGTCGGTTCGCGTGCAGCGGCGTCGGCCAGGAAGTTCAGGAAGTCCCACTGCGGCAGCATGGCAACGTAGTTGTAGGGGGCGCGCAGCCGCCCGAAGTCGCCGAGTTGGAGGCGTCCGCCGTGCTGCAGCGGCAGCTGGAAATTCTCCAGCCGGCTCTGCGGCAGCCGGCGGAACTCCTCGCCAAGCCCGAGCTCGTCCAGCAGGCGGATGGTGGAGGGATGCACGGTGTCGCCGCGGAAGTCGCGCAGGAAATCGGCATGCTTCTCCAGCACCGTGACCTGCACTCCGGCGCGGGCGAGCAGCAGGCCGAGCATCATCCCGGCCGGTCCGCCGCCGGCTACCACGCAGGCCATGCTCCAGTCTAGATCCGAGCCGGCCTGGCCTGGCGTTGCTACAGGATGCGCCGGTCCACGGCCCAGCGGGTCAGTTCATGGCGGGACGAGAGCTGGAGTTTGCGCAGCACCGCGGAAACGTGGGTTTCGACGGTCTTGATCGAGATGAAGAGTTCTTTGGCCACCTCCTTGTAGCTGTAGCCGCGGGCGATCAGCCGCATGACCTCCAGCTCGCGGGCGGACAGCTTGTCCAGCTCGTCGTCCACGGAGGCGACGGCGGCGGTGCCGAAGGCGTCGAGGACGAATCCTGCCAGCCGCGGGGAAAAGGCCGCATCTCCGCCGGCAACCCGGGCTACGGCATCGGAAATTTCCGCACCGGAGATCGCCTTGGTGACGTAGCCGCGGGCACCCGCACGGATCACGGTCACGACGTCCTCGGCGGAGTCGGAGACGCTCAGCGCGAGGAACCGCGTTTCGGCCAGCAGCGGGGCGCAGCCGGCCACCACCTCCGCTCCTCCGCCGCCGCGTCCGCCGGGCAGATGCACATCCAGCAGCACCACGTCCGGACGGACCGCGTGGATCACCTCGATGGCTTCCTCCACGGTCGCGGCCTCGCCGACCACCTCGATCCGCCCGTCCAAGTCGGCCTTGAGGCCGGACCGGAAAATGGCGTGGTCATCGACGACCACGGTGCGGATGGATTCGGTCATGATGCGGTTCCTTCCTCGGTGTACTTCAGGCTCAGCTGCACTTCGGTGCCGTTGCCGGTATTGCGGATGCGGGCTTCGCCGCCGTGGCGTTCCATCCGGTTGATCAGCGATTCCCGCACGCCCAGCCGGTCGGCCGGGACGTTCGCGAGCTCGAACCCGGGACCGCGGTCGCGGACGAAGACCTCGGCGCTGCCCGGCGTGCACTCTACGTAGACCGAGATGCTGCCGCCTGCATGCTTCGCCGCGTTCTGCACCGCCTCGCGGGTGGCATGCACCAGCGCCTCATGCCGGTCCGTCATGGCCGTATCCCCCACGGCGACGACGTCCACAGGTTGGCCGTAGGCGTCCTCGATTTCCGCCGCCACGGACTTGATGCGGTCCACCAGGTTGCCCTGCTCCTGCCGCTTGTCCCGGTAGAGCCATTCGCGCAGTTCGCGTTCCTGTGCGCGGGCCAGCTTTGTGACGTCCTGCTCGCTCGACGCGCGGTTCTGGATCAGCGCCAGCGTCTGCAGCACGGAATCGTGCAGGTGCGCGGCGATCTCCGCCCGCTCGGTCTCCCGGATGCGGCCGGAGCGTTCGGCTTCCAGGTCCTTCCAGTACTTCAGGGCCCACGGAGCCAGGACCAGCCCGACGCCGGCGAGCACCGCCAGCGACGCGAACAGGGCCGGCCAGATCAGATCCCAGCTGATGAAACCGGAGACGACGGCGAAAATCCCGGCGATGACCAGGGCCAGCCCGAGGACCAGCCGCACCGCTCCCTGCACCCCGTCGGCACCCGCGCGCTGCATGATTCCGGCGCGCCGGGTGTTGTCCAGCTGCATCCAGGCAATGACGGCGCCGCCGACAATCGCCGTCAGCGGCAGCCAGGTCTCCCACGGGAGGTCGAGGCCGGCCAGCTGCGCCACGAACGCTCCGCCGGCCAGCACCAGGGCGGCTCCGAACAGGATTTCCCAGCCCCCGCGGCGCATCAGCCAGGCCGCCTGCCCGCCGTTGCCGGGCGCAGGTCCGGTTACCGCGCCCGCCGGCTG
>NZ_ANPE02000178.1 GCF_000328305.2 Arthrobacter crystallopoietes BAB-32
TGTGAATTACAGTGCGGCGATCAGGAGAAGGGGTTGTACGTCGAGAAGCCGTAGCCGATCTGCTTGGATGCGGCGACGCGGTCAGCGGGGAGTTCGTAGTAGCGGACGGTGCCGTTGCGGAACTTCACGATCATGCCGTTGGCACTGCCGGTGCCGAAGCCGGTTGCATCGGTGAAGGTGGCGGCGGTGGACCAGCCGGAGCTGCCGACTGTTTTCCGGGCTTCGCTGACGAGTGCGCCCTTGCCGTTGGTGCGATAGAGCTTCAGGACGCCGGTGGTTTTGTGGGCTCCGAGGAGGTCCTTGCGGCCGTCCTGGTCGAAGTCGGTGATGGCGATGGTGTAGTTGCCCCAGCCGGTGTTGAATTTGTTGCCGGCGGCGTGGAAGGCGGCGCCCTTGAGGTTCTGGTAGAGCGAGAGGTTGCCGGAGGCGTCCTTGACGATCAGGCCGGGGAAGGGGTTGTTGCTGCAGAGCCGGTCGGCGATGACCGTGGAGGTCGTGGCGATGCTGCCGGCGCTGAACCAGGGGGAGAACCCGCCGGTGGCCCTGCCTTTGTAGACGCGGATTTTGCCGTCGCTCCAGTGGGCGACGATGTCCAGGTAGCCGTCGTTGTTCCAGTCGGCGACCGAGGTGGAGCGGGCGTGCTGCCACCCGCTGCTGCCGATCAGGACGCGCTTGCCGAGGGTGCGGTTGTCCTTCTCCGGGTAGCGCCAGAGTTTGCCGGCGGAGTCGGCGGCGATGTAGTCCGCGGGACTCTTGATGCTTGCCTGGGAGAGGTCCCTGGCGGCCGCGGGGCTGCCGGCGACGGAGGTGCACTGGGAGAGCGACTGTACCGCAGGCTCCGGTGTGGCGTAATAGGCGTTCGGCGAGGTGTAGACGCCCGTGGTGCGGTCCGGGTTGTAGTCGAAGAAGTTCGCGGTGCCGTACATTTCGAAGCGGCCGCCGGCTTCGTCGGAGAAGGCGATGCCGACGCCGACGACCGTATAGTCCGGGTCGGACATGATGTCGTTGTGGTCCTTGGACTTGATCCACTGGTCGACCAGGCCCTGGCCGACGCGGTCCGAGCGGGCGGCAATGATTTCGCCGGCGGTGCTCCAGCCGCTGACACGGGCGTCCTTGGCGTAGTACGGGTTGTGCTCGAAGACGCCGGTGTTGGCCATTCTCGTGGACCAGTCCTGGGCGACCTTGGCGGCATTGACGTAGAACTTCACCGGCTTGAGGCCCTTGGACCTGCGGAAGTTGTTGATGCCGTCGAAAACCTGCTGGACCTGCAGGCGGTTGCTGTCATTGAGGACGTTGCTGGCCGCCGCGGCAGGCTGGACCGGGGCGGCGTTTGCGGGCGCGGCCAGGGCTGCGGAACCGGCCAGCAGGCCCAGGGCGACGGCGCCCGCGCAGGCGTGGCGGGCGAATCGTGCGGTGCTTCCGGTGCGCAGGACACGGCGGATGAAAGTCATGGATGTGTTCCCCCGAACAGTGGCTCATTGGGTGATCGGCGAGCCAAGAGACCTGTTCAAGGGTAATGCATTAACCGCTCGGTGAGAAGGGAAATCCCCTGCTGGAAACGGGCCTGCCGCGTCGTTCCTCCGAGGCGCCTCGCAGATCAGGCGCGGGTCAAAGAGCCGGTGGTTTGTCCTCGCGCGGGCTGGCGATGCGTTCGATCGGATCCTCCGGGACCGGGCCGGTAAAGGAACCGCCAGCCGCGTCCTCGTCGGGGTCATAGGCATCATCCAACGGCGCTTCGTCAAGGTCCGGATGCGGATCGTCCAGCAGGTCGGGATCCTCATTCGCCGCGCCCATGGGCTCGGCTTCCGGGAATTCCGAAAGGTCCCTGTCCTGGGTCTCCTGTTTCCGGGCGCCGTGGCCGTGGAGCAGTTCGTCCGCGGCGTGCTTGATCTTGTCTCCGAGTCCCATGAGGTTTCTCCTTAGCCCGGTCGGCTGTCCGCGGGGGATATGAGTACCCGCGGCTGATTTCACCCTAACCCCGGGGCAGCGCCGGTAGAAGAGCAGGGGCGGAGTTAGCCTTCCACGCTATGGATGGCGAATGCAGTGACGAAGCCGACGGCGGCGGTCAGGCCGGTGAGCAGGTGGTGTTCCTCGAAGGCCTCGGGGATCATCGTGTCGGCAAGCATGGCCAGGATGGCGCCGGCGGCCAGAGCGGTGATGAAGGCGACGAGTTCGGCGGGGGCCTGCTCCAGCGCAACGAAGCCGAGCAGGGAGGCGATGCCGCAGAGCACCGCAATGCTGCCCCAGACGGTGAACACATAGCCGGCGCTGCGTCCGGCCCGCTTCATGCCGGCAGCGCTGGAGAGCCCTTCGGGGACGTTGGAGATGAACACCGCGGCGAGCATGGTAGGGCTGATGGCGCCGGCGCTCACCAGACCGAGGCCGAGCACGAGGGATTCCGGGATGCCGTCGAGCAGGGCGCCGACGGCAATCGCGGTGCCGCTTCCCGGCTCTTCCCGCTCGCTGGGCTGTTGGTTGCCGGAGCGTTTGCGGTGCCGGGCGCCCCTGCGGGCCAGCACGAAGTTGGCGGCGACGAAGAGGCCGGAGCCGGCGAGGAAACCGCCCACCGTGGCGGGCACGCCGCCCCTGGTGGCCGCTTCGTCCACCAGCTCGAAGGCCAAGGCCGAGATGAGCACGCCGGAGCCGAAGGCCATGATCGTGGAGACGGTCTTGGGGCGGATGCGCCACCGCCAGGAGATCGCCGAGCCCAGGACAAGGGCCGCGCCCGCGATGGTGCCCCAGAGCAGCGCCTGCAGCCACAGCGGCATCGCCGACCTCCTTTCCGTTCCAGCCGAGCGGCAGCCGGTTCAGGGCCAGCTTACTGACGACGGCGGTGCAAGCGGCGGGGGTTGGGGAGGTGGCCTAACGCTTGACTTCAGCGCCAGGCAGCTGCGCGGGACAGATCGGCGGCGCCGATGAGGCCGGCCTTCGGACCGAGGGCGGCCAGTTCGATTGGGGCAGCGGGGCGGAAACCGCGGCCGGTCAGGTTCCGGTTGAAGGCGCTGCGGGCGGGGTCGAGCAGCAACCGGCCGGCTTCGGACAATCCGCCGCCGATTACGAACATGCCCGGATCCAGCGCGGCGGCCAGATTGGCCAGGCCGAGGCCGAGCCACTCGCCAACGTCCTCCAGCAGGCTGATGCTGGCGGTGTCGCCCTGCCGGGCCAAGGCGGTCACCACCGCGCCGGTGATCTGCTCGGTTTGACCGCCGACCGCCCGCAGCCACTCCTGGGCCACCGGTGAATTGGCCCGGGCCAGCTCGCGCGCTTCCCGGCCGAGGGCGTTCCCGGAGGCGTACTGCTCCCAGCAGCCGCGGTTGCCGCATTCGCAGCGGTGGCCCTGCGGCACGATGACCTGGTGGCCGAACTCGCCGGCCACGCCCCAGTTGCCGCGCTCGAGCCGGCCGTCGATCATGATGGCCCCGCCGATCCCGGTGCCCAAGGTGATGCACACCAGCCGGTCCTGCCCAACGCCCGCGCCGAAGCGGAATTCCCCCCAAGCCGCCGCGTCGGCGTCGTTGGCCAGGGTGACGCGGCGGTGCAGCAGCTTCTCCAGGTTGGTGCGCACCGGCTCGTTGCGCCAGGCCAGATGCGGGCTGAAGAGCACCGTGCTGCCGCTGCGGTCCATCCAGCCTGCGGCCCCGATGCCAACGGACAGCACGCGGTGCTCGGCGGACAGCGCCTGCACGAGGGAGACGATCACGCGCTCGACCTCGCGGGGATCGTGCCCGGGCGTGTCCCGGATTTCCTCCGCGAGGATCACGCCCTCCGAATTGACCACGCCGGCAGCGACTTTAGTGCCCCCAATATCGATCCCGATGGCCAGCCCGCGGCGGGCCAGCCGGCTGGGCAGCCGCATCCCGGGATGCAGGAGGCCGCTTCTGGTATCGCGGAACGCGAGCGGCCTGGCACCAAATGGGCGCAATCCTGCCCGATCATAGTTTGTCATCGGTTCCATAGTAGAGCCGCGCGCGAAGGGAGCCCTTCAAAGCTTGTAAATATGTCAGCACAAAGGTTTGACAGGACAAACCCCTTGAGGCAAAGTATGAGTGTGTCTCGGCTCACATCACGCCGAGGAGGCGGTCGAGAAGCTCGCCCCGAACAGAAAGGCCGACGATCTCAAGTGGCTCACGACTTACTTACCATGGGACGGATCAGCGTCGACATCTATCCGAATGACATCGGGGTCCGGCTGGCCGATGTTACGACATTCGGCAAATACCTGGGCGGATCGCCGTCGAACGTTGCCGTTGCGGCCGCCCGGCATGGCCGTCGGTGCGCCGTCATCACCCGGACAGGCGAAGACCCGTTCGGCGAGTACCTGCACCGGGAATTGCGGAAGTTCGGCGTCGACGACCGCTTCGTGACGGGCGTGCCGGGACTCCAGACCCCTGCGACCTTTTGCGCCATCCTCCCGCCGGATGACTTCCCCCTCTACTTCTACGGCCGTTTCCCCACCGCGCCCGACCTGCAGATTGCCGCGGACGAATTGGACCGAGCAGCCATCCGGGAAGCCGGGATTTTCTGGTCCACGGTGACCGGACTGAGCCAGGAGCCCAGCCGCTCGGCCCACGTGGCCGCGCATGAAGCCCGGCCGCGGAACGAGTTGCTGCCCGGCCAGTTCACCATCCTGGACCTTGACTACCGTCCGATGTTCTGGGCTTCCGAGGAAGAAGCCCGCGAACAGGTGGCCGCCATCCTGCCGCACGTTACCGTCGCCATCGGCAACGACAAGGAATGCTCGGTGGCCGTCGGCGAGGGCACTCCGGATGAGCAGGCGGACCGTCTGCTGGATGCCGGTGTGGAAATCGCAGTGGTCAAGCTCGGTCCCGACGGCGTCATGGCCAAGACCCGGACGGAGCGTGTGGTGTCGGCTCCGGTTCCGGTCGAGACCTTGAACGGGCTGGGGGCCGGTGACGCCTTCGGCGGCGCCTTCTGCCACGGGCTGCTGGCCGGCTGGCCGCTCTCGGCGATCCTCGATTATGCCAATGCCTCCGGCGCCCTGGTGGCGTCGCGGGTGTCGTGTGCGGACGCGATGCCAACACCGGCGGAAGTCAATGCGCTCCTGGCCGAACGCGGGCGGTCTCTGCCCGGAACTGTGGAGGCTGTCCGATGAGCCGGTTCGACGACAACCCCCGCCGCTACGAGTATCTCTCCCGGATCCGGCTTGAGGACCCGGACGCGGTGGCGCGGGCAGCAGCGGGCCGCCGGCCCCACCCCGGACTGAAGCTGGGCGAACAGAACTTCATCGTCGCCGCCGACCACCCCGCCCGCGGGGCGCTCGCCGTAGGCGGCAACAAGATGGCGATGGCGGACCGTCGGGACCTGCTGGACCGCATGCAGGTGGCGCTGGCCAATCCGGCCGTGGACGGCGTGCTCGCCAGCCCGGACATCATGGACGACCTGCTCCTGCTTGGCGCCCTGGACGGCAAGCTGATCTTCGGCTCAATGAACCGCGGCGGACTGGCCGGCTTCGTCAACGAAATGGACGACCGCTTCACCGGACATACCGCAGAAGCCCTTCAGGCGCTGGGCGCCAACGGCGGCAAGATGCTCATGCGCATCTGCCTTGGTGATCCGGCCACCGTCGCCACCCTGGAATCGACGGCCAAGGCGATTGACAGTCTGGCCGAGCGTCGGCTGGTCGCGATGGTTGAGCCCTTCATCTCGGTCTGGGACAACGGGCGGATCCGCAACGACTTGAGCGCCGATGCCGTGATCAAGTCCGTTGCCATCGCCTCCGGCCTGGGCTCCACGAGCGCGTACACCTGGATGAAGCTGCCAGTGGTCGAAGACATGGAACGCGTCATGGCCGCCACCACCATGCCCACGGTGCTCCTGGGCGGCGACCCCTCCGGCTCGCCCGAAGAGGTATTCGCCAGCTGGGGTGCCGCGCTGAAACTGCCCGGCGTCCAGGGACTCACGGTAGGCCGGGCTTTGCTGTACCCGAAGGAGGGGACAGTCGAGGAGGCCGTCGCCGCCGCCGCTTCGCTGTTGAACGCACACACCGGACAGGAGATCGCCAGCTGATGTCTACCCGCAGAATGACCGTGGCCCAGGCAGTCGTAGAGTTCCTAGGCAGGCAGTACGCCGTTGACAGCGTCGGGGGAGAGGACTACCGCGAACGGCTGATCCCGGGCATGTTTGGCATCTTCGGCCACGGTAACGTTGCCGGCGTAGGCCAGGCGCTGAAGCAGTGGCAGGTCAAAGACCCCACGCTGATGCCGTACTACCAGGGCCGGAATGAGCAGGCGCAGGCGCACCAGGCGGTGGGCTATGCCCGGCACAACCGCCGGCGGGCCACCTTTGCCATCTCGACGTCGATCGGTCCGGGGTCTTCCAACCTCCTGACCGGAGCGGCACTGTCGACCGCCAACCGCCTCCCGGTTCTGCTGCTGCCGTCCGACACCTTCGCGACCCGGGCCGCCGATCCCGTGCTGCAGCAGCTCGAGCGGCCCGAAGCCTACGACATTACGGTCAACGACGCGTTCCGCCCGCTGTCCAAGTACTTCGACCGGGTGTCCCGCCCGGAGCAGCTGTTCTCCGCCCTGCACCACGGGCTTCGCGTACTGACCGACCCGGCGGAGACCGGTGCCGTGACCATCTCGCTGCCGCAGGACGTGCAGGCCGAGGTCTTCGACGTCCCGGAGGAGTTCCTCGCCGAGCGGGACTGGCGGATCCGCCGCCCCGAACCTGAGGAGCAGGACACCCGCCGCGCGGTGGAGATGATCCGCGCCGCCAAGCGTCCGTTGATTGTCGCCGGAGGCGGCGTCCTGTACGCCTTCGCCAACGAGCAGCTGGCCGAACTCGCCGAACTGACCGGCATTCCCGTGGCCTACACCCAGGCCGGCGTGGGCGTCCTGCCGTGGGACGCGCCGTACTGCCTCGGGGCCATCGGGTCCACGGGTACGACGGCGGCGAACGCACTTGCGCGGGAAGCGGACCTGGTCATCGGGGTCGGGACGCGCTACGAGGACTTCACGACGGCGTCCCGCACGGCGTTCCAGAATCCGGACGTCAAGTTCGTCAACATCAACGTGGCACCGATCGACGCCTACAAACACGGCACCAGCCTGCCGGTCGTCGCCGACGCCCGCAAAGCGCTGGTGAAGCTGACCGCGGCACTGTCCGGCTACCGGGTCGGTGCCGACCTGGAGCAACTGGCCGCGGCCGAGAAGGAACGCTGGAACCGGACCGTCGACGAGGCCTTCGACACCCGGCACACACCATTGCCCAGCCAGAACGAGATCATCGGTGCCGTGAACCGCGCAATGGACGCCCGCGACGTCGTCATTTGCGCGGCCGGTTCGCTGCCCGGTGACCTGCATAAGATGTGGCGCGTGCGCGACCCCTTCGGCTACCACGTCGAGTACGCCTACTCCTGCATGGGCTACGAGATTCCCGGCGGCTTGGGCGTCAAGCGAGCAGCGGTTGACGAGGCGGACCGCGCAGCTGAAGGTACCGCGGAAGCGCAGCCGCGCGACGTCGTCGTTATGGTGGGGGACGGTTCCTATCTGATGATGCACACCGAATTGGTCACCGCCGTGGCCGAGGGGATCAAGCTCATCACCGTGCTGATCCAGAACCACGGCTACGCCTCCATCGGTGCGCTGTCGGAGGCGCTGGGCTCGCAGCGTTTCGGTACCAAGTACCGGACCCTGGACCGCAAACACCATACGTTCGACGACGGCGAGAAACTGCCGATCGACCTGGCCACCAACGCCGAATCGCTCGGCGTGCGGGTGATCCGCGTTGAACCAGGGGAGAACGTGATTGCCGACTTGGAAGCCGCCGTGGCCAAGGCTAAGGCCGAGCCCGAAGGCAGCGGCCCGGTGCTCATCCACGTCGAGTCCGACCCCCTGATCGACGCACCGGATTCCGAGTCCTGGTGGGACGTGCCCGTGTCCGGCGCTTCCGAACTCGAATCCACCCAGGGCGCCTACCGTACCTACTCGGAGCACAAGTCCCGGCAGAAGCCGCTGCTCGGCTAAGACCTGCAACATCTTAAGGAGCACAAGAATGACCACGACCATCACCCACTTCATCAACGGGGCGGACACCATTGGTGCCGGGGACCGCACCCAGACGGTCTACAACCCGGCCACCGGCGAGGCGACCGGCGAGCTGCGGCTGGCCAACCGCGCGGACATCGACGACGTTGTCGCCGCGGCCAAGGCCGCCTCCGAGTCCTGGGCCGAGACATCCCTGAGCAAGCGCGTGGCCGTGCTTTTCAAGTTCCGCGAACTGCTGGCGGAGAATGTCCAGGAACTGGCGAAGATTGTCACCAGCGAGCACGGCAAGGTGGTCTCCGACGCGGCCGGCGAGGTTGGCCGCGGCCTCGAGGTCGTGGAGTATGCCTGCGGCGCCGCGCAGTCGCTGAAGGGCGAATACTCGGACCAGGTCTCCGGCGGGATTGACGTCTTCTCCTTCCGCCAGCCGCTCGGCGTTGTCGCCGGTATCACCCCTTTCAACTTCCCGGTCATGGTGCCGCTGTGGATGGCCCCGGTAGCTATCGTGACGGGTAACGCCTTCATCCTGAAGCCTTCCGAGCGCGACCCCTCCGCGAGCTTGTTCCTGGCGCGGCTGTGGAAGGAAGCTGGCCTGCCGGACGGAGTCTTCAACGTGCTGCAGGGCGACAAGGAAGCCGTGGACGGCCTGCTGACCCACCCTGACGTCGACGGCATCTCCTTCGTCGGATCCACTCCGATCGCCAGGTACGTCTACGAGACCGGCACGCAGCACGGCAAGCGCGTGCAGGCGCTGGGCGGGGCGAAGAACCACGCCGTGGTGATGCCCGACGCCGACATGGACCTTGCCGCCGACCACATCAATGCCGCTGCGTTCGGCTCCGCCGGCCAGCGCTGCATGGCAATCTCGGTCGCCGTGGCCGTAGGCGATGCGGCCGAGGGCCTGGTCGCCAAGCTCAAGGAGCGCGCGGAGGCGGTCAAAGTCGCCAACGGCATGGAGCCCGATGCGGACATGGGCCCGGTCATCACGCCGCAGTCCAAGGCCCGCCTGCAGAAGATCGTCGGAGAGGCACAGGACGCCGGCGCTGCGCTGATCGTGGACGGACGCGACCTGGTGGTCAAGGACCACGAGAACGGCTTCTTCGTCGGACCGACCGTGATCGACCACGTCCGCCGCGAGATGACTGCGTACCAGGAGGAGATCTTCGGTCCGGTCCTCGCCGTGGTCCGCGTGGCGAACATCGAAGAGGCGCTGGACGTCATCAACTCCAACCCGTACGGCAACGGCACCGCGATCTTCACCTCGTCCGGCGCCTACGCCCGCGCCTTCACTCGAGGCGTCAAGGTCGGCATGGTCGGCGTGAACATTCCGCTGCCGGTGCCGGTGGCCTGGCACTCCTTCGGCGGCTGGAAGGACTCGCTGTTCGGGGACCACCACATCTACGGCCCGGACGGCATCCGTTTCTACACCCGCGGCAAGGTTGTCACCCAGCGCTGGCCCGAGCCGAAGCAGGCCTCCGGCGCATCCTTTGCTTTCCCGTCCAACTGACTCTTCCGGCCAAACCAAGCGTGCAGAAAGGACTACGAATGTCCGAGGTTGAGAACAAGCTGATCATCGGGACCGCGCCGGACTCCTGGGGAGTCTGGTTCGCCGATGACCCGAAGCAGACCCCGTGGGAGCGGTTCCTCGACGAAGCAGCCGAATCCGGTTACAAGTGGATCGAGCTGGGCCCCTACGGCTACCTGCCCACCGACCCGTCCAGGCTGGCCGACGAACTCGCCCAGCGGGACCTGAGGGTCTCCGCCGGCACGGTCTTCACGGCCTTCCACCGGGGCGTCGACCAGTGGGACGTCGCGTGGGAGCCCGCCCGCAAGGTCGCTGAGCTAACCGCGGCCATGGGCGGCAAGCACATCGTGGTCATCCCGGCGATGTGGCGCGACGACGTCACCGGCGAAGCGGTGGAGAACGGCGAGCTCACCGCCGAGCAGTGGGACGACCTCTTCTACGGGCACAACAAGCTGGGCAAGGTGCTGGCGGAGGAGTACGGACTCCAGCAGCAGTTCCACTCGCATGCGGACTCGCATGTCTGCGTGCAGCCGGATATCGAGCGGTTCCTGCAGGACACCGATCCGAACCTGGTCACGCTGTGCCTGGACACCGGCCATGCCGAGTACGGCGGAGCCAGCAGCGTTGGCCTGATCGAAAAATATCCGGAGCGGATTGGCTACCTGCACCTGAAGCAGATCGATCCGGAGGTCCTCAAGATCGTGCGCGAGCAGAACATGACGTGGGCTGCTGCGAACCAGGCCGGCGTCATGACCGAGCCGCCCAACGGATTGCCGGACCTGTCCAAGGTGATTGACGCCGTCGAAAAGCTGGACAAGCCCATCTTCGGCATTGTCGAACAGGACATGTACCCGGTGGCGGATTTCGGCGTGCCGATGCCCATCGCCCAGCGCACCTGCAAGTACCTCCTCTCGTGCGGCTCCCGCACCCGCGTCCAGTAAAGGAACCACCATGACCGAAAACCTGCGCGTGGCCGTTATCGGAGCCGGCCGCATGGGCATTGACCACATCCAGCGCCTCCACCGCCGCATCCACGGCGCTAAAGTTGCCGCCGTCGTCGACATCGACCAGGACCGTGCGCGCGCCGCCGTCGCGGACGTTCCCGGGGCCATCGCACTGACCGACGGCCAGGCGGCGCTGGACCACCCGGACGTGAACGCCGTACTGATCGCCACCCCGGGATTCCTGCACGAGGAGATCCTGCACGCGGCACTGGAGAAGGACATCCCGATTCTGTGCGAGAAGCCGCTGACCCCGGACGCCGACTCGGCCTGGCGCGTCGTCCAAGCTGAGGAGAAGCTGGGGCGCCAGCGGATCCAGGTCGGCTTCATGCGCCGGTACGATGCCGAGTACGCGCAGCTGGGCGAGCTGATCCGCAGCGGCGAGCTGGGGGAGCTCCTGGTCCTGCACCACCAGCACCGCAATCCGAACACGCCGCCGGGCTTCACCAACGAAATGCTGATCAACGACTCGGTGGTCCACGAGTTCGACGCCGTGCGGTTCTTCACGGGCGAGGAGATCACGTCCGTGCAGGTACGGCTGGGCAAGCCGACGCGCAATGCTCCGGCCGGCCAGCATGATCCGCAGCATGTGCTGCTGGAAACGTCGTCCGGTGTGCTGGCCGACGTCGAGATCTATGTCAACGCCCAGTACGGCTACGAGGTTGCCACCCAGGCCTCCTTCGAGCAGGGCGTGGTCAGTATCGGCAACGACTCCGGACCTTACGTCCGCACCCAGGGCCGCTGGGGCGGGAAGGTTACTCCCGGCTTTGTGGAGCGGTTCGCCGCCGCCTACGACGTCGAGATCCAGGCGTGGGTGGACGCCGCCCTGGAGGGGCGCATCGGCGGACCCAGCGCCTGGGACGGCTACGCGACGGCCGCCTGTTGCGAGGCCGGAGTGGAAGCCCAGAAGACCGGCGCCAAGGTCCCGGTCCGGCTGAACGAAAAGCCCGCGCTGTACAGCTAACGCCAACCCGAGGAGCGCCAGCGATGAAGATCGCGCTTGATCCCACCCCGTTCCACCACACCCATTCGCTGCTGGAGTTCCCGCGGCTGGCCGCGGAGCTTGGTTACAATTACCTGCAGCTCACCCCGCACCGGGACTTCCTGCCGTTCTTTACCCACCCGAAGGCCGACGATGCCCTGGTCGCCGACTTGAAGAAGGCCTGCGCCGAGGCGGAGGTCGAGATCGCCTCGGTGCTACCGGTGCTGCGCTGGTCGTCACCGGACGAAACCCTTCGCGAAGCGTCGGCCCGGTACTGGAAGCGGACGGTGCAGATCGCCGTCGACCTTGGCGTGACGCAGCTGAACACCGAATTCAGCGGACGTCCGGAGCAGCCCGAGGAGTCGGAGGCCGCGTTCTACCGCTCCATGGAGGAACTCGTTCCGCTCTTCGAGCGCGAGGGAGTGCACGTGGCCATTGACCCGCACCCGGACGATTTCGTCGAGGAGGGCCTGGCCGCGTGGCGGGTCATCCGCGGCGTGAACTCGCCCAACCTCGGCTTCGTGTACGTCGCGGCCCATACCTTCCACATGAAGGACAGCCCGACGGACATTATGGAGGCGGTGGGCGACCGGCTGCGGGTGGTCCACGTCGCGGACACGATGGACCATCACGCCTCCCACGGCCTGCGCTACATCACCAATCCGCCGGGCAATCCGGTGCGTGTGCACCAGCACCTGAAGATCGGCGACGGCGACGTGGACTGGCAGGAGTTCTTTGGCGGCTTGGCGGAGAACGGCTTCCTGGACCGGCCGGAAACCGTCATGGTCTCCAGCGTCTTCGCCGAGAACGAGAACGCCCAGGAGGTCTCCCGGTACCAGCTGCGCACCATGAAGGAGTTCATCGGCGGCTTCCAGTAAGTCCGCAAGCAAGCAAACCCGCAAAACATGGCGGCCCGGCACAGCATGAAGCGGTGCCGGGCCATCGTGTTGCTGCCCTGCCGCGGTCAGTCGTACGCGCCGGGAACGTTCTGATCCCAGTCGATGACCGAGCCGGTGACGACGCCGGAGCGCTCCGAGAGCAGGAACACCACGAAGTCCCCGATCTCCTCAACCTGGCCGAGCTTGCCCATCGGCTGGGAGGCGCTGGCCTTTTCCAGCCAGTCGTCGCCGGCGCCATGGAAGCGGCGTTGGACAGCGTCCTCGCCCTCGGTCGACGTCCAGCCGATGTTCACGCCGTTGATCCGGATCCGGTCCCAGCGGTGCGCGTGAGCCGCGTTCCTGGTCAGGCCTGCAAGTCCCGCCTTGGTGGCCACATACGGGGCCAGGTACGGCTGGCCGCCGTGCGAACTCATGGTGATGATGTTGGCGATGTTGCCGGCGGCGCCGCGTTCCCGCAGATGCCGGATGGCCTGCTGCATCAGGAAGAACGGCGCCTTCAGGTTCAGCGCCACGTGGGCGTCGAAGAGCTCCTCCGTAGTGTCCAGCATCGTCCCGCGGGTCGTCAGGCCCGCGGCATTGACCAGCGCATCGACCCTCCCCAAGCGTTCGACGGCGGACTCCACGACGGTGCCGACCTGGACCATGTCGGTCAGGTCAGCTTTGATGAACGTGGCCTGCGTCCCGGATGCTTCGAGCCGTTGCACCGTCTCCATCCCGTTGTCCGCGTTTCGGCCAACGACGGCGACCGCTTCGGCTTCCTGCGCGGCCGCGGCCAGCGCAATACCCGCCCCGAGCCCCTGGGTTCCGCCGCTGATCAGCAGGACCTTGCCCCGCATCAAGCCATCAAATCCCACTACTGCTTACCTCCCGATTCGGTTGCTCACGTGCGGTTTCCCCGCCTGCGTGGATAAGTGCGCTGCCGACCGCTATGGTCCTGCCGGTGTCTGCCGACTCCACCGCTGCCTCGGCCAGTTCCAATGCCGCCACACCGTCGTCGATCCCCGGACTGGCCCAGGCACCGTCCCGGACGCGCTGCAGGAAGTGGTCCAGCTCCGCGCGGTAGGCGGCAGCATAGCGTTCCAGGAAGAACGGCTCGTAGGCGTCCGCCTGCGCGGTGCCCGCGGACGTGTAGCTGCGCACCGTCGTCGGCCTGGAGTTGCCGGCACTGAGCATCCCCTCCGCGCCGAACGCCTCCAGCCGCTGGTCGTAGCCGTACGCGCTGTGCCGGGAGTTCGTGATGGTCACTTGCTCGCCGTCCGCGGCGGTGAGGACAACGACGGCGGAATCATAGTCGCCGGCCGCCTGGATGTAGTCGCTGAACAGGTTGGAGCCGCGGGCCGTGACCTGCACGATGTCTGGCAGGAAGAACCGCGCCATGTCGAAATCGTGGATGGTCATGTCGCGGAAGATGCCGCCTGACGAGCGGATGTACGCCTCGGGGGCCGGCGCCGGATCCCGGCTGATGATAGTGAGCTGCTCCAGCCGCCCGATTTCTCCGGCGGCCACGCGCTGCCGGATGGACGCGAAGGAGGGATCGAACCGGCGGTTGAAGCCGACCATGACCGGGCGCGACGCGCCGGCGACGGCGGTCCGGCAGGTGCGTGCGCGGGCGAGGTCCAGATCCACGGGCTTCTCGCACAGCACCGCCAGATCGCGCTGCACTGCCGCCAGGATCAGGTCCACGTGGGTGGGCGTCGGCGAGCAGATGACCACGCCGTCCAGCCTGCCGTCCTCCAGCACCCTTTCGGCGGAGTCGGTGGCGGCGGCTCCGTACCGGGCCTCGAGCCGCCGGGCTTCTTCGACAAAGGGGTCTGCGATCCAGGCGAAGTCAACCCCGGGGTGCGCTGCCAGGTTGGCGGCGTGGACCGCGCCGATCCGGCCGGACCCGATGAGGCCCAGCCGGAGCGGGCGGCCGGAGCCGCTGGCGTCTGATGCCACGTCAGCCCACCTGGGCCTGGCGGCGCTGCTGCTGGACATCCAGTTCCGTTTCGAAGGCCGCGGGGTCCATGTCTGCTGCCAACGCCCGCAGCACCAATTGGGCCTGGCTTTCCGGTGCTATGCCACCAATCGGCTGGTCTTGGTCGAGGTTGGTCGGGAACGCGTAGCCCTCGGCGGAGGCGGCTACGACGTTGCGGACGGAGCGCTCCGAGGCTCCCGCAGCCCGGCGTTCCTGCAGCACTGGATACAGCGCCTTGCACATGCTGGTGCGGTCGACGGTTTCCATCGCCCGCCCAAACGCGGAAGAGACCTGGAGGAGGTTGGCCATCCGGCGGATGCCGGCGCTGCGGTTGTGGCCTGCGCCGTGGAACAGCGCAGGGTTGAAGAAGGCGGCGTCGCCCTTCTCCAGCGGCAGCTGGACGTAGTTCTCCTCGAAGTACCGGGTGAACTCGGGCCGGTGGAATGCAACGTAGCCGGCCGGATACTTGTGCGAGTGGGGCAGGTACAGGGTGGGGCCGGATTCGACTGGCATGTCGCAGTGCGCAACCGCCCCCTGCAGAGTCAGGGCGGGGGAGAGCAGATGGACGTGCGCCGGGTAGGACTCGGCTTCTTCCAGGCCCATGAACCCGAGATGGTAGTCGCGGTGGGCCGTTTGGGAGGCGCCACCGGGATTGACCACGTTGACCTGGGACGTGACCTGGTAGTTGGGGCCGAGCCAGGCTTCGCTGATGAGGGCCAGGATGTCATTGCCGTAGTAGTCCGCGAAGACTCGGGGTTCCGCAACGGCGAGCTTGTCCAGCGCGCCCCACACCCGATCGTTGGCGCCGGGCTTCGCGAAATGGTCGCCCGCTGCCGTCCCGGCCGCCTTCTGGGCGTCGATCAACCGGTTGAAGGCGGCGGTGGCGCGATCCACGACGGTGGTGTCGGCGAAGGCGCCCTTGAAGACCACGATGCCGGGCCCCTCCGTGAGCGCACGGACGAGTTCGGCCTGGATGGCGCGGCGTCCGGCTGGCCCGTCCGCCCGCTCCTGCAGGCCGGGTCCGTAGATGAGGACGTTTTGTTCCACCTTGTCCGCGAAGGGGTAATCCACTTGCCGGGTTTCGGCGGACACCGTCTGCACGAAGTCCTGCAGTTGGCAATCCTCGGAGTGGAACCATTGGGCGCCGGCGTTCAAACCTACGGTGCCGTTCTGGGCGGTGATGGACATAGCAGCTCCTTCGCTGGATGAGGCTGATCGGAAATTCCGTCAGCGGATGCGGGCGGTGAAGAGTCAGGAGATGGATCGTCTGCCGGTGAGCTGTCGGCGCAGCTGCACTGAGACCAGTCTTGTGCCTGCGCCAACCTCGGACAAGGGGTAAAGTACCTCAGGAATCCATCAGGAACACCTCATCGCAGGGCACTACCCCGCGGCGAAGGAGGCGGCGTGGCACACCAGTTCACCGTTCGCGAAATTGCACAGCAGGCAGGCGTCAGCGATGCCACCGTGGATCGGGTCCTGCACGGCCGCCCGGGGGTCCGCCCGTCGACGGCAGGCCAGGTGCGGCGCGCGATGCAGGAACTCGAGGCGCAACGGCACCAGCTGGAGTTGACCGGGCGCCGCTTCCTCATCGATGTGGTGACCGACGCGCCCGCCCGGTTCAACAACGCCGTGCGGGCGGCGCTGGAGCACGAGCTCCCGCTGCTGCGCCCGGCGGTCTTCCGGGCCCGTTTCCACCAGCACGAGCGCTGGACCGCGGGTGAGTGCGTCGTTGAACTGGACCGGATTGCGTCCCTCGGCAGCCACGGAGTAATCCTCAAGGCGCCCGACGCACCGGAGATGGCCGCCGCCGTCGACCGTTTATTGGCTCGCGGGGTACCGGTGGTGACGCTGGCGACGGATGTTCCGGTCAGCCGCCGGCTCGCCTATGTGGGGATCGACAACCGTTCCGCGGGGGCGACGGCGGCGTACCTCATCTCGCAGTGGCTGGGTAGCCGGCCGGGAGGCGTTGCAGTGACGGTGAGCAACGACTCGTTCCGCGGCGAGGAGGAGCGCGAAATGGGCTTCCGCGCCGCGATGCGAAGGCTGGATCCGGACCGGCCGGTGAGCTACCTGGGCGGATCGGACGGCCTCGACGACAGTGCGCGGACGATCATGGCGGCCGCGCTGGCCGCAGATCCCGCGCTGGCCGGCGTGTATTCCATCGGCGGCGGCAATCGGGGACTGCTGGCCGCCTTCGAGGAGGCGGGCCGGGAGCCAGCCGTGTTCGTCGGGCATGACCTGAATCCGGACAACGTCGCCCTGCTGCGTGCCGGCCGGATCAATGCGCTGTTGCACCATGACCTCCACCAGGACCTTAACCGCTGCTGCCGGATCCTGATGTGCCATCACGGCGCGCTGCCGGAGGTGCCGGCCACCGAGGAGTCGAAGATCGACGTCGTTACCCCGCACAACATTCCGGCCGGGCTGTAGCAGCTCTGCCGGATCAGTCCGTGAAGGGCAGCCGCGGGTCCACCTGCTGGCCTTCCCACGTACGGCGGATCCAGCCGTGGTGCGGGTCGTCGCTGATCAGCCATTCCCGCACGCGGCCCGGGCCGGCCATCACGTTCAGGTAGTAGAGGTCGTAGCCGGGGGCAGCCATCGCGGGTCCGTGCCAGCCGTAGGGAACCAGGACCACGTCGCCAGTGCGGACCTCGGCGTTGACATCGATGGGCCGTTCGTCGGAGGCATAGACCCTTGCGTACCCGATCGGGTCCGCCTCATGGGGAGCAGGCGAGTCCTTGGCTAGGCGGGTTTCGAAGTAGTAGATCTCCTCGAGGCTGCTCTCGCCTTCCCTCTCCTCATCATGCTTGTGCGGGGGATAGGAGGACCAGTTGCCAGCGGGTGTGATGACCTCGCAGACGATGAAGCGGTCCGCCTCGAGCGCGGCCGGAGTGCCGAAATTGTGCACTTGCCGGGAGCAGATGCCCGAGCCGCGCAGTTCCACCGGGGTCTCCTCGGCCGGGATGAGCCGGACCGGATAGCTCGCTTTGGCCGGCGCCAAGGCCACGGCGACGCGGCCGCCGTCCCGCGAGGAGATCGAGAGGGCGGTCTCGATTCCGGAGTACAGCACGTCTGAGGGGCCGGCGAAGACGTTGGCGCGCCCGCGGAGCGGGTAGTCCGTGCCGTCTACCGACACTGTGAAGGCACCCTCTAGGGGAACAACGATCCGCTCCTCTGCCTCGGCGGCCAGTTTGATGGCCTCGCCGGGTGCCAGTTCGGCGACTTTGAGCCCGGTGTGGGCCCAACCCGCGACCTGGGTGGCACTGTCGGCGGCTCCTAGCGATACTTGCCACGCGCCGTCGTTGGCGGAACCGAGCGGATAGACCCAGGTGGGTGTTTCGGGCATGGAATGGCCTTTCTGTAATTAACGCTGGACCAACGTCATTTCGAAGCTGTAGGAGTCCGCACGGTAGACGTGGTGGCCGGTCTCGACGTTGCGGCCGGCATCGTCGACGGCGGTGCGTTCCATGGTCACCAGTGCTGCACCCGTGTCGGTTTCCAGCAGGCTGGCCTGGCGGCTGTCGGCGATGGTCGCGCCGATCCGCTGGGTGGCCAGCCGGAAGTTTACCCCGGCGTCCCGCAGGATCTGGTAGAGGCCAAGCTTGCGGAGTCCGTCCTCGGTGATCTCGGTGATGTCGTCCCGCACCCAGTTCTCCATCAGGGCCAGGGGCTTTCCCCCGACACTGCGCAGCCGCGTGAAGTGGTAGACATTCACTCCAGCGGGAAGGTCAAGCGCCTTCGCGATCTCCGGGTCGGCGACACCGTGCCGGAACTCGAGGACTTCGGTGGTCGGCTTCTGGCCCGTACGCTTGAGGTCGTCGAAGAGGCTCGAGAGCTCCAAATGGCGCCGCACCTGGTTCGAGACCACCTGGGTGCCCACGCCGCGCTTGCGTACGAGCAGGCCCGAGCGGACGAGCTCGTCCATCGCCTTCCGCATTGTGGGCCTGGACAGCTTCAGTTTGCTGGCCAACTCGATCTCGTTGTCTAGGCGGGAGCCGGATTCGAGTGCCCCGCTGTGGATCGCTGCTTCGATTCCCTGGACCACCTGGTGGTAGAGGGGGACCGGCGACGACCGGTCGATGGGGATGTTGAGCTCTGTACTCATGGTCCTCGTCCACCTTCTTCCTGGTGCTGAATCCCTATGGATGAGCGGGGCTGCCGTATTGACAGGACAAATAGTCCTGCGATCGTATCAGTGGCTCCCGGGACTTCCGCTTGTTCCCGGGCCGCTGCGGTAACACCGAACCGGGACTTGTCTTCGTGAATGTGAATATGTCCTGACATTCTATTGACTTTTGTGATTCCTGTCACCCATTCTTGTGACAAGGCGCTGCGCCGGCAGGAGTGCCGGACAGGCCATCGGCCTTCGGGGAAGGCCGAATCACGAAGACGAAGGAGAACCTCGTGTCACACAAGCTTTCCTGGCGGAAACTGGCAGCCGCGGCAGTCATGGTTCCGGCACTCGCACTCACAGCCTGTTCCTCTTCCGGTGGCCGTGCCCCCGAAGCGAACGATGGCGGTGGCGGAGGCGCCGTCGCCGACACCGAACGGATGAGCGTCGCGCTGATTACCCATGCTGCTCCCGGCGACACGTTCTGGGACATCGTCCGCAAGGGCGCGGAAGAGGCATCCGCCAAGGACAACGTTGAACTCCAGTACCTGTCCGATCCGGAAGGCGGGCGCCAGGCCCAGCTGATCGAACAGGCCGTCGACCAGGGCGTGGACGGGATCGCAGTCACACTGGCCAAGCCTGACGCGCTCGCCTCCGCCCTGAAGAAGGCGACGGATGCAGGAATCCCGGTCGTCAGCCTCAACGCCGGCGAAGACCGTTTCTCGGAGCTCGGAGCCTTCACGCACTTTGGTTCCAACGAGAAGCTGGCCGGCGAGGCGGTCGGCGAACGCCTGGCTTCGGAGGGCTACGAGCACCCCATCTGCGTCATCCAGGAGCAGGGCCACGTTGGGCTGGAGAATCGCTGCGCCGGCGTGAAGGCCAAAGTGCCGGACACCGAGATCCTGTACGTGCAGGGCACGGATATGACCCAGGTCGAGTCTACGGTGACGGCTAAACTGCAGGCCACGGCGGCGGCCGACGTCGTAATTGGTTTGGGTGCTCCGTTTACGCTGACCATCCTCAAGGCCGTCGGCAACGCCGGCAGCGACGCGAAGGTCGCCTCCTTCGACATGAATGCCGAGCTCGCCCAGAAGATTGTCGACGGCGATGTCATCTTCACCGTCGACCAGCAGCCTTGGCTCCAGGGCTACGGGGCGGTGGACGCGCTGTGGCAGAACCAGCGCGGCGGCTTCGAGATCGGCGGCGGCCAGCCGGTCCTGACCGGTCCGACCATCGTGGACCAGGAGAGCGCCCAGCAGGTGCTCGAGTTCGCTGAACAAGGCGTCCGCTAACCAGACGACAGCTGCGGCGGGACCTTCGCCCGTTCCGCCGCAGCCTCCAAGGAGTAAATGACATGACCATTGCAGCAACAGCTCCCGTGACTGATGAACGGGTTGCCAAGAAAAGCACCGTAAGCAAGCTCCTGGGCCGTCCCGAGATCGGCGCGCTGGTCGGAGCCGTGGCCCTCTTTGTCTTCTTCGCTGCGGTTGCGCCCGTCTTCCTGCAGCCCGGCTCCATCGCCACGGTGCTGTACGGAGCGTCCACCATCGGGATCATGGCCGTTGGCGTTTCCTTGCTGATGATCGGCGGAGAATTCGACCTTTCCACCGGCGTCGCGGTGATCAGTTCGGCCCTGATGGCTTCGCTGTTCAGCTGGTACTTCTCGATGAATGTCTGGGTCGGAGTGCTCTTGGCCCTGGTCATGTCGCTGGGAGTGGGCTTCATCAACGGCTGGATCCTGATCAAGACCAAGCTGCCCTCCTTCATCGTCACGCTCGCCACGTTCCTGATGCTGACCGGCCTGAACCTCGGCCTGACCCGTGCCATCGGCGGCAGCGTTTCAACGCCGTCCGTCTCCAACATGGACGGTTTCGAATCCGCCCGGGCCATCTTCGCCTCCTCGGTGAACATTGCCGGCGTGGACGTGAAGATCACGGTGTTCATCTGGCTCGGGATGGTCGCGGTTGCGTCGTGGGTGCTGCTGCGGACCAAGATCGGCAACTGGATCTTCGCTTCGGGCGGCGACGCCAACGCGGCAAGAGCAGTGGGTGTCCCGGTGGTCAAGACCAAGATCGGCCTCTTCATGGCCGTCGGCTTCTGCGCCTGGGTGCTGGGCATGCACAATCTGTTCGCGTTCGCCACGGTGCAGTCGGGTGAAGGCATCGGCAACGAGTTCCTCTACATCATCGCTGCAGTGATCGGCGGCTGCCTGCTCACCGGCGGCTACGGCTCGGCCATCGGCGGCGCGATCGGCGCCTTCATCTTCGGCATGGCCAACAAAGGCATCGTGTACGCCGAATGGAACCCGGACTGGTTCAAGTTCTTCCTGGGCCTGATGCTCCTGCTGGCGACCATCGTCAACCTCGTCGTCAAGCGCCGGGCCGAGCAGAAGTAACGGAGACGTAAGGAAATGGCCATCATGGAAAACGACCAAATCACCCAGGAAACCCTGCTCCAGGGTGAGACCGACCCGCTGACCTCCACGCCGGTGCACCTGCTGCACCTGGACAAGGTCGGCAAGCACTACGGCAACATCATCGCGCTGCGGGATGTCACCATGGCCGTCGACGCCGGAAGGGTCACCTGCGTGCTCGGCGACAACGGTGCCGGCAAGTCCACGCTGATCAAGATCATTGCCGGCCTGCACCAGCACGACGAGGGCACCTTCACCATCCTCGGCGAGGAACGCAAGCTGTCCTCTCCGCGGGAGGCGCTCGACGCTGGCATTGCTGCCGTCTACCAAGACCTCGCCGTCGTCTCGCTCATGCCGATCTGGCGCAACTTCTTCCTCGGCTCCGAGCTGACGACGGGTTTCGGGCCCTTCAAGCGGCTCGACGTCGACCGGATGAAAGAGATCACGAAGAAAGAACTGCAGGACATGGGCATCGACCTGCGCGATGTGGAGCAGCCGATCGGCCAGCTCTCCGGCGGTGAGCGCCAATGTGTCGCGATCGCCCGCGCGGTGCACTTCGGAGCCAAGGTCCTGATCCTCGACGAGCCGACGGCTGCGCTCGGCGTCAAGCAGTCCGGCGTCGTGCTGCGCTACATTCTCCAGGCCCGCGACCGCGGCCTCGGCGTCATCTTCATCACCCACAACCCGCACCACGCCTTCCCGGTGGGCGACCGGTTCCTGCTGCTCAAGCGCGGCAAGTCGATCGGCTACTACAACAAGAAGGACATCACCCTCGAGGAACTCACCGCGCAGATGGCCGGTGGCGCCGAGCTGGCCGAGCTGGCGCACGAGCTTGAGGCTCTCGGCGGCCATACGGACGTTGTCGCGGAAGTGGAAGCGGAAGTAGGCGCGACGGAAGCCCGCCGCACCTAGCCGGTACGACCTGGACAGCAGCACATGAAGGAGGGAATGTGACCATACGGACGGGAGTGGTCGGTGCGGGCATCATGGGCGCCGACCACGCTGAGAACCTGGCCAGGAACGTGGGCGGGAGCACGCTGGCCTGCGTGGCGGACATTGACGCAGAGCGTGCCAAGGCGGTGGCCTCGGAACTGGGCGCGCGGGCGGTAACCGATCCGCTGGAACTCATCGAGGACGACGGAATCGACGCGGTGGTTATCGCCTCGCACGACACGACCCATCCGGAGCTGGTCCAGGCTTGCCTGGCCGCGAGCAAGCCCGTGCTGTGCGAAAAGCCGCTGGCCACAACCGCGGATGAAGCCCGGCGGCTTGTCGAAGCCGAGCGTGCAGTAGTGGACCAGCTTGGCCGGTCCCTCATCAGCGTGGGGTTCATGCGCCGCTTCGATCCCGGCCACGTGGAGCTCCGCCGGTCCCTGGCCGCGGGGGAACTGGGACGGCCCCTGTTGCTGCACGGCATCAGCCGAAATGTCTCGGCCGCGCCCGGCGCCACCAACGAATCCGCCATCACCAACTCGGCCATCCATGAACTGGACTCCTTTCCCTGGCTGCTGGACAGTCCCATCGAGGAAGTTTCCTGGGTGCCCGGCATCCCCACCTCGTCCGAGGCGGCGGCCGGGCTCCAAGACCCTGCCTTCATGATGATCCGCCTGCGCTCAGGCGTGCTGGCCACCTTGGAGCTGTTCCTCAATGCCGGTCACGGCTATTCCACCCAGTGCGAAGTGGTCGGGGAGCGGGGCACCGGCCGGCTGGTAGAGCCGGCCGGGGCATCCTACAGCCTGGACCGAAAAAACTACGTGTCCTTCCCGGCCGACTGGCGGCCGCGGTTTGCGGCGGCCTACCGGCGCCAGCTGCAGGCCTGGATCCGCTCCCTGCAGGAGGGGACGCTGTCGCCCATGGCCTCTGCCGAAGACGGCTTGCGCGCCTCCCTCGCGGCCGAAGCGATGGTGCGTTCGATGCATAACGGCGGCGCCTTCACGCAGGTGGCGGCATGAGGGCCGGGTTGCCCGACCGCCTTCCGGAGAGCCGCGTTCCCGACTCATGGGACGCCCCGCCGCTGCGCTGGGGGATCGCCGGACCAGGGTGGATCGCGGAGCGGTTCGCCGCCTCGCTGCAGCAGCACACCCGGCAGGTCCTGGCGGCTGTCGGCTCCCGGTCGACGGACCGGTCCGCCGGGTTTGCCGGCCGGCTGGGAATCCCGGCGGCATATGGCAGCTACCGCGAGCTCGCCGAGGCGCCGGACGTGGACATTATCTACGTGGCGACCCCTCACAACCACCACCACAGGGTGGCCCTCGAAGCCCTAGAGGCAGGCAAGCACGTGCTGGTGGAAAAGCCCATCTGCATCAATGCCGAGCAGGCCGAGGAGATTGCCGCGCTTGCGGAGTCCAAGGGGCTGCTCGCGACGGAGGCGCTCTGGACGTTCTTCCTGCCAAAGTTCGACGTCGTGCGGCAGCTTTTGGACGAAGGGTACCTGGGGCAGGTGGTTTCCGTGATGGCCGAATACGGCGAGCACTTCGAGCCCGGCCACCGGATTTTCGACGGCTCACTGGCGGGCGGCCCCTTGCTGGACCTCGGCACTTATCCGCTCGCGTTAATTACCGCCTTGCTCGGCGACCCGGAAGAAGTCCGCGCTCTCGGGACCAGCCATCCGTCCGGCGTGAACGGACAGATTTCGGCCGTGATGCGCTTCCCGGACGGGGCGCACGCGGTGACCAATACCAACCTCTACGGGTTCACCCCGACGGTTGCCACCGTCGTCGGGACGCAGGCAACGCTGACCATCGACGGTCCGTTCAACTTCCCTGGCGGCTTCAGCGTGAAAAGCCATGACGGCCGGGAGCTGCGCTACGACGCCGAACCCGGCGAGCATCTCGAAGGCCTGCACTACCAGGCGGCGGCCGTGGCGCGTGCCCTAGCCGCCGGCCGGCGCGAAGTCGTGGAGCGGCCGCTGGCGGAGTCCATTCGCTGCCTGCGGCTGGCGGACGAGCTGCGCCGGCAGATCGGGATCCGCTTTCCGGACGAAGCACCCCAGGCGTCAGCCGCCACCCTACTCAACCAATGAAGGAATCCATGAAGCACCTGACCCTGGGCCTCGTCGGCGTCGGCCGGATCGGCAGCATGCACGCGCACAACATCATGGCCTTGAAGCCCGGGCTGGAAGAGCGCGACATCCAACTCCGCCTGCTCGTTACCGACGTAGCGGCAGAGTATGCACGCTCGGTGTCCGATTCGCTGGGCGCCGAGTTTGTGCCGTCGGTCGACGTGATGCTCGACGGGGGTGTCGACGGCATGGTGGTCGCCACCGGCACACAGACCCATCCCGAGCTGATCCGCGCCGGAGTGGACGCTGGCGTGCCGGTCTTCTGCGAGAAGCCGGTCGCCGGGAACGTGGCCGATTCGCTGCCGGTGCTGGACTATATCCGTGAAGGCGGCGGGGTGGTCCAGATCGGACACCAGCGGCGCTTCGACGCCGGCTACCTGGAGGCCAAGCGCAGCTTCGATGCGGGGGAGCTCGGCTGGATCCACTCCCTGCGCGCCGTCACAGGGGACATGTTCCCGCCGCCGGTCGAATTCCTCGCCACCTCGGGCGGGCTCTTCCGCGACTGCTCGGTGCACGATTTCGACATCCTGCGGTGGCTGACCGGCCGGGAGATCGTGGAGGTCTACGCCCGCGGCTCCAACAACGGTGATCCAGCGATCGGCGAGACAGGAGACGTGGACACGGCGCTCGCCGTCGTTACTTTCGACGACGGTACGGTCGGCACCGTATCCGCCACCCGCTACAACGGCGCCGGGCACGACGTGCGGCTGGAGATCCAGGGGTCGAAGTCCTCGGTGATGGTGGGGCTGGACGACAAGGCTGCTCTGCGGTCCACCGAGGTTGGCGTGTCGTTCCCCCATGGCGGGGCCCACAAGACGTTCGCCGAGCGGTTCGATGCCGCCTACCGCGCCGAGATGCTGGCGTTCCTGGAGCTTATCCAGGGGGAGCGGGAGAATCCCTGCACGCCCGAGGACGCGGTGGCGGCGTCCAAGGTCGCGGACGCCGCCCAGCTGTCCCTGGAGACGGGCGTTCCGGTCAAAGTGGAGCTCTGATCTGCCCGGCCGCCCGGCCGCCCGGCTGTCCCCGGATGGTCAGGCTGTGAAGGCTTCACGGAAGCGCTTCAGGGCAAGCCCGGAGTCCGACTCGGCCCAAGCTTCCAGGCCGACTGTGCCGCGGTAGCCCAGGTCCGCCAGCGCCCGGGCGATGGCGGGGTAATTGATCTCACCGGTCCCCGGTTCGCAACGGCCGGGCACATCCGCCACTTGGATCTCGCCGATGTGCGGCAACGCGTGGCGGAGCAGTTCAATCAGGTTTCCCTCGCCGATCTGCGCGTGGTAAAGGTCCAGCATCAGTTTCACATTCGGGTGGTCGACGGCCTCGACTAGAGCGAGAGTGTCCTTAGCCCGGGCCAGCGGAATGCCGGGGTGGTCCACGACGGTGTTGAGGTTTTCGAGGGCGAACACGACACCATGCTTCGCGCCGAGTTCACCGAGCTTTTCCAGGGTCCTCAGCCCGGTGACCCACATCGTTCCGGTGGCCCGGTAGGCGGGGCGCGCAGCCTGCCCGTCGATCAGTTCGGAGGGATGGACCACCATGCGGCCGGCTCCCAGTTCCAGGGCCGTCGGAATGAGCTCGGCTGCGGTGCGGAGGACATCGGCGGAGCTGTCCGGGTCGATGAGGCTGCCCGCGCAATAGCCGGTCATGGAGGAGAAGGTGGCGCCCGTGGCCGTGAGCTTGCCAATGTCATGCCTGCGGGTGTCCCAGAGTTCGACGTCGAAGCCGGCCTCGGCGATGCGGCGGACCCGTTCCTCGATGGGCAGGTCCAGGTAGACCATTTCCGCGCAGACAGCCAGGCGGATGCCGCCCGCGTTCTGGTCTGCCACCGTTCCGCCCTGCGCGCTCATCGGGCAGCCTCCGGAAGGACGCCGGAGGGCAGGATATCGGCCACGTTCACCGGGGCGCCCGTCTCGACGGACCGGATGCAGGCCAGGGCGACGGCGAGGGCTGTGCGCGCGTCGGCGCCGCCCGGTGCGGCGGGTTCCGGCGCGGGAGTGCCATCCCGGCGGTGGCGTATGACGTCGGCGAAGTGTGCGAGTTCCGCAGTGTACGCGTCGTGGAAGAGTTCGACGTTCAACCGCGGAGTCCCGCCGCCAAAACCTTGCTCGGTGTAGACAGTGGCGGCTGTTTCCTGCAGCGACCCGGCCGTAGTCATACCCGCAGAGCCGAAGACCTCCCCGCGGACGTCGTAGCCGTATAGGGCACTGAAGTTGGCTTCGGCGACGGCGATGGCACCATTGCTGTAGCGGATCGTCGCGACGGCGGTGTCGAGGAAACCTTGGTCCTTCAGGCCCGGCTCGACCAGCGCGTCGGCCATGACATGGACCTGCTGGGGCACGGCGCCCTGGTTGAACCAGTTGAGGGTGTCGAAGTCATGGATGAGCGTCTCGAGGAAGATCGTTCCGGGTGGGATCCGGCCGGCGTGCGGGATGCCCTCGGCGGTGCCCGGGTCGCGGGTGAGGGAGCGCAGCAGCCGGGGTACGCCGATCGCTCCGGCCTCGACGACGCGTTTGGCGGCGGCAAAGTCCGCTGCGAAGCGGCGGTTGAACCCGATCTGGAGTTCGACGCCGGCGGCCTCCACCGCGGCAAGAGCGCCGTCCAGTTCTTCGAGGGACCGGGCGGCCGGCTTTTCGCAGAATATGTGCTTGCCGGCGGCCGCGGCCTCGGTGATCAGCGATGCGTGAAAGCGCGCCGGAGCGGCGATGATGACGCCGTCGATGTCCGGGTCACGCCACAGGTCCGCAGCCTCCGCTGTCACTTTGGCGGTGCCGAGCCGGTCCGCCAAGGCAGTGGCCGCGTCGAGGGCCGGGTCGGCGATGGCTTCCAAACGGGTTCCGGCGATGCGATTTGCCACGCTCTCGGCGTGGAAAGCACCGATCCAGCCGCAGCCGGCCAGGGCCAGCCGGACCGGCTCCGGTTGCGCGGGGGGCCGCTCAAGGTACGCCATAGGTTCTCCTCTGTAGGGCGGAAACTAATGCCGCCACGCCTGTTCTAGATCGATCTAGTTGACTGTGCCACAACTGTCGCACAGGTTGGATGCTCGTGTCTAGATCGATCTAGTATCCTGCTGGTGGACGGATCGGGCACCGCAGCGCCTGGACGAAGAAAATAGCAGCGCCAACTGGAGAGAGGGACGAGGACGGATGGAGCGTGATCCGAAAACCGGAACGGAAGCGGGCCGCCGGCCGACGCTGGCTGACGTCGCCGCCGCCGCCGGAGTGTCGCGCGCCCTAGCGTCGATCGTGATGCGCGGGGCTTCAGGAGCCAGTCCCGCGACCCGCGAACGCGTGCTCGAAACGGCCCGGCAGCTCGGCTATCGCCCGGATTCCCGCGCGCGGCTTCTGCGGAGCAGCCGGACGCGTCTGCTGGGCATTACCTTCATGGTTGCCGAGCCCTTCCACGGCGACATTGTCGAGTCGATTTACGCTGCCGCGGAGGACGCCGGCTTTGAGGTCTTGCTGAGCGCCGTGGGCGGCCGACGACAGGAAGACCGGGCGGTGGAGACCTTGCTCGACGCCGGAGTCGAGGCCGCCTTGATGATCTCTCCGTCGTCCACGCCCGAAGCGCTGGCGGTGCTCGCCCGGCAGGTGCCCGTGATCAGCCTGCTCAGCGCCGCAGCTGTACCGGGCGTTGATGCCGTGCGCAGCGACGACGCCGAAGGAATCCGTACCGCCGTGGAGCACCTGCTGTCGCTCGGGCACCGGGATATCGCCCACGTGGACGGCGGGTCCGCCGTCGCCTCGGCCGAACGGCGGGCCGGCTACGAAGAGAGCATGCGGCGGGCCGGCTTGGCCGAGTATATCCGGGTAGTCCCCGGCGGTCCGCACGAAGCCGAAGGTATCGCTGCGGCGGGCAAGCTGTTCGCCGACCGCAAGCCCTCCGCCGTCCTGGCTTTCAACGACCGCTGCGCGCTCGGGATCCTCGAGGCCTCCTGGCGTGCGGGGCTGAAGGTTCCGGATGATCTTTCGGTGGTCGGCTACGACGACAGCCAGCTGGCCCGGCTCGACCACGTCCGGCTCACGACAGTGAGCCAAGATGCGGCAGGGCTCGCGGAAGCTGCCGTGGGCTGTGCCGCTGCACGGATCCGAACTGAGGAGCCCGGCGAACTGGTGCTGCAGCCGCGCTTGGTTGTCCGCTCGACCACGGGGCCCGCATAGAACCGCAGCGGAGACGAGGCGGACCGGGTAGCCGCGGACGGGCAGCCGTGTGCCGGCCGTAACGCTTGCGCCGCCAGGCATTCCGATCCGGTCACACCCGTTGACCTCTCCCTAAGGCGTTCCTACCGTGGAAGAACGGGGGACGAGCAGGGGCACCAATCCGCAGCTGCCATTGGCTGCGCGGAAGGAGCGGTAACAGTTGGTTCACCAGGATGCCACCCGGGCCGCCCGGACAGGCCTGATGGTCTTGGCCGGGGCGGTGCTCGCAGGCGTCCTGGTCGGCTGCGCTCCTGATCCGCAGTCCGGATCCGGCCCGCCGGCGTCCGCTCCCGCAACCGTGGCCCCGCCGGTGTTCGACGGCCCCTTCGGGCCGGATTTCACCGAAAGGATGGACTCGCTGGAGGGCCAAACGGTCAAGGTCAGCGGGCGCGTGGACGCCGTGGTCGACCCCACCGCCTTTACAATCCGGGCCGAGGAAGGGCAGCCAACCGAGCCTTTGCTGGTGATTTACGACGGCGACCTGGCGGATTTGGAGCCCGGCCAGCCGATCCGGGTGAGCGGCATCGCGCACACCGTGTTCGACTTGCCCTTCGTCGAGCAGGACCTTGGCCGGGAGCTGGACGACAACGTCTTCGGCCCGTGGGACCACGAGCCGTACATTAAGGCATCCGAGGTGGAGGCCGACGTCCGGGCCAACGAGTGATGCAGTGCCGGAATGCCGGGCTGCAGGAAAGGACAGCATGGACAACAGCAATCAGACGGCAACACTGGTCAAGCTCGGCGAAACCGGCAGGACCATCGCGCTGGGGGATGAGGACATCCGCGGCCGCGACGTGAAGTCGCGCAGCGGCGAGGACATCGGCAAAGTCGAGGACCTGCTGATTGATCCCGGCGACGACAAGGTGCGGTTCTTGATCGTGGCCTCCGGCGGCTTCCTCGGCCTGGGCAAGGACAAGGCCTTCATCCCGGTGGACGCCGTCACCGCGGTGGGCGGCGAGGAAGTCACGGTTGACCAGTCCCGCGAGCACATTGCCGGAGCTCCGGCCTACGATCCGGACCTGATCAGCCAGCGCGAATACCAGGAAGAGGTGTACGGGCACTACAACTACACGCCGTACTGGGCCGCCGGGTACATGTATCCGGGCTACCCGTACTTCCGCTAGGAGCCGGCGCCGGCCCCCGCCGCGCCACGAAGGGAGAAGCCATGAACAGGACAACAGCAGACCGGACGGACGGAACCAGGCACCGCACGCCGGTGCAGACCATGTCCCGGGTTGCCGCCGTCGTACTTTTGATTATTGGGGTGCTGGGGTTCATCCCCGGAATCACCGCCAACTACGGCCAGCTGGCGCTGATGGGCGACCGGTCCGAGGCCATGCTGCTGGGCGTGCTGCCGGTGTCCATCCTGCACAACGTCCTGCTGCTCGTATTCGCGGCGGTGCTCTGGTGGGCCGCCCGGAGCGTGGCGGCGGCCAAGACCACGCTGCTGGTGCTGGCCGTGGTCAACTGGCTGATGGCGCTCTACGGGCTGCTGAACGAACGCGGCACGTCGCCGTACTGGGAGCCGGCCGGCGTCGGCGACAACTGGTTCCACCTGGTGCTGGGGCTGGTGCTGTTCGCCTTCGGGCTGGTGCGCGGAACCAAGACGGTCGGACGCCCGCGGCGCGCGATCCATCCGGGCACTGCCTGAGCCTGCCTGAAGCCCAGCACGGTTCGGGGACGCCGGCGTGAACAGGCGCGGCCAACGCCTCAAGGACGCGCTGCGCACCCAGTTGTGGCCAGTGCCGGCGCTGGCCGTGGTGCTCGCGGTTGTACTGGGCGCCGTCCTGCCGCCGCTGGATGCCGCGCTGGACGGTCACATGCCCGCGGCGCTCGCCGCCTGGCTGTTCGGCGGCGGGCCGGAAGCGGCCCGTTCCGTCCTGCAGGCGGTGTCAGGCTCGCTGATCACGGTCACCTCGCTGACGTTCTCGCTCACGGTGGTGACACTGCAGCTGGCCAGCAGCCAGTTCTCGCCCCGGCTGCTGCGCACGTTCAGCCGCGATCGGGTGGTCCATCTGACCCTGGCGCTGTTCCTGGCGACGTTCGCCTATGCGCTGACGGTGCTGCGGAGCATCCGGACCGGGGAGGACGACGGCGGTGCTTTCGTTCCCGAAATAGCGGTCACCGTTGCCTTCGTGCTGGCGGTTGCCAGCGTCATGGGGCTGGTGGTGTTCCTGGCCCACTTGGCGCGCGAGCTGCGGGTGGAGACCATGATGCACCGGGTGCACGCCGAGGCCGTTGAAACGGCCGACGTGGTCTTCCCGCCGGATGCGCCGGGACAGCCGGAGCTGCTGGAGCCGCCGGAGCTGCCGGGTCCGCCGGCGGCCACTGCTGTGGTTGAGGCAGAGGCCTCCGGTTTCCTGACCGCGGTGGATGAAGCAGCCCTGCTGGAGGCGGCGCGTTCGGCCGGGGCAGTGGTGCGGATCGACCGCGAACCGGGCACTTCGCTCATCCGCGGCGTGCCGTTTGCCTCCGTTTGGGGCCTGGAGCCGGGCGGACCGCCGGAAGGGGAAGTCCTTGCCAGGCTGGGTAAGGAGATCAATGCAGCGGTGACGGTCGGCTATGAGCGCACCAGCGTGCAGGATGTCGGGTTCGGATTCCGCCAGCTGGCCGATGTGGCCTCACGGGCGCTCTCGCCGGGCATCAATGATCCGACCACGGCGGCACACGCGCTGGGGCACCTGTCCAGCCTGCTCTGCCGGCTGGTGGAACGGGCCCCGGGGCCACGCGCCGTCACTGATCCGGAGGGCAGGGTGCGCGTGATCCTGGCGCTGCCGCAGCTTGCCGGCCTGCTGGACCTCGCGCTGTGCCAGCCGCGGCTCTACGGGAGCAAGGATCCGGTGGTGATGGCGCGGATGCTGCAGTTGCTGTGCGAGGTCTCTTGGCTGGACCATGTGGGCAGGTACCGGCCGGTGCTGTCCGCCCAACTGGCACAGCTGCGCCAGGCCATGGACGCCGCCGACTACTCCGACGCGGACCGGCGGAGCCTCGAGCAGCTGGCCTGCGAAACCGCGGCCCGGCCGCGGGACAGTGCGCAGTAGCCCGCGGCGAACCATCGCCCTGAACCGGCGGCTGCGTGCGAAAGGCGCGCGGCCGCCGTCGTTGTTTACTCCAATCCACCCGCGATCTAATCCAATCCACCCGCGCGACGGCTCCGAATCATGATGGACAGCCTGCACCCGAGGGTGCGGGACCGGCGGCGGCCCGGACGGCTGCCGATGAGAAGGAGGTCCACCATGAACACGAGGATGAGAGCGATGATCGGCCTGGCGGCTGCGGCGGCGCTGGGGCTGACGGCCTGCGGGTCGGACGCCGGCAGTTCCGGCGGGGCGGCGGAGGAGACGACGGCGGCCGAAGCGCCCATGGAGACGTCAGCGCCGGCCACCGGGGAGCAGATGGACCCGGCCGCCAACCTGGTGGGCCCGGGCTGCGCGGACTATGCCGCCCAGGTGCCCGACGGTGCCGGGTCGGTTGCCGGCATGGCGCAGGATCCGGTGGCGACGGCGGCGTCGAACAACCCGCTGCTGACCACGCTGACCGCAGCGGTCTCCGGGAAGCTGAATCCCGACGTCGACCTGGTGGACACGCTCAACGGCGGCGAGTTCACCGTGTTCGCGCCCGTGGACTCGGCCTTTGAGGAGGTGCCGGCGGAGAGCATCGAGGCGCTGAAGACCGACGCGGACATGCTGACCAGCATCCTGACCTACCACGTGGTACCCGGCCAGCTGGCGCCGGATGAGGTGGCCGGCGAGCTGGAGACGGTGCAGGGCGGGATGGTGGAGGTGACCGGCAGCGGCGACGAGCTGATGGTCAACGACGCTGCGGTGGTGTGCGGCGGCGTGCAGACCGCCAACGCGACCGTGTACCTGATCGACTCGGTGCTGATGCCGGCCGAGTAGGGGCTGCGGCCGGGTGCGGAGTCGAGGAGCCACCCGCATCCGGCCGCTCCGGCTCCGGCCGGTCCTGGTCTGGCCCGGGGCCCGGCCCATCCGCCCGTTCTGAAATCCGGAGGTGCGCTGTGCCCGACGGGCATGAGAGTCTTGACCCCATGCGCCTGCCTTGGCTGCGGTCCGCCGCGCCGCTCCCGCCCACCCACGAGGACCTGGTCCGCCGGGTAGCGCTGGGCGATGAGGCGGCGTTCGAGGATCTGTACGACGCGGTGTCGCCGCAGGTTTTCGGCCTGATCCGGCGGGTCGTGCGGGATCCGGCGCAGAGCGAGGAAGTCACCCAGGAAGTGTTCGTGGAGGTCTGGCAGCAGGCGGCGCGCTTCGACGCGGACCGCGGCCGGGCCGTCTCGTGGATCCTGGTGATCGCGCACCGCCGCGCCGTGGACCGGATCCGGGCGAGCCAGGCCAGCGCGGACCGGGACCTGCGGCAGGGCATCAAGGAGTTCCAGGAGAGTTACGACGACGTGCAGGACATCGTGGAGGCGAAGCTTGAGGGCGAGCGGGTGCTCAAGGCGCTGGAGAGCCTCACGCAGGCGCAGCAGGAGGCAATCCGGCTGGCCTACTATGGCGGTTACACGCAGCAGGAAGTGGCCAACCTGCTCAAAGTGCCCGTGGGCACGGTGAAGACGCGGATCCGCGACGGCATGATCAGGCTCAGGGACAAGTTGGGAGTGGCGTGATGGACGAGCAGCTGCACATCCTGACCGGCGCCTACGCCCTGAACGCCCTGGAGGAACCCGAGCGCGAGGCCTCGAGCGGCACGCGCTGGCGTCCGAGCAGACGCGCGAGGAGGTCCGCGGGCTGAGCGCGACGGCGGCAATGCTGGCGTACGGGGCGGAGCCGGTGCGTCCGCCGCAGCGCGTGAAGGACAACGTCATGGCGGCCATCCGCAACACCCGCCAACTGCCGGCGGAGGCGGTCGTCACCAACGGCGGGGTGGTCAGCGGCGGCGGGTCCAAGTACGACGGCGAGGGCCGGGCGGCGGCTCAGCTTCCGGCGGACAGGGGTACTTCAGTCGCCGAACTAGGCGGGCGCGGCAGCCGTTCCCGGCCGGCGAATCGCCCGGG
>NZ_ANPE02000177.1 GCF_000328305.2 Arthrobacter crystallopoietes BAB-32
GCGCCGCCGCCGTGGGCCGGGGAGTCCGCGGCCATCTGCGGGACGGCGCGCTCCTCGGGAAAGAGCCCTTCCGGCGTGCCGTTGCCGTCCCAGTTGAGCAGGTTGACCCGGCCGCGCAGCGAGGGATCACTGCGCTGGTCCGACGTCTGGCGGTTCTTGAGGGCATGGAAATTTTCGACGGCGACCGGTACCGGCCTGCCGCTTGCCTCACCGAAGGCATCGGACGGGTACATGCCGGGGCCGTCGTCGTAATCCAGCGAACAGCCGATCTCTTCCAGGTTGTGCGCCTGTTCCACGTGCGCCTTCGGGATGACGTACCGCTCGTTGTACTTGGCGATGGCCATCAGCCGGTACATCTCGTACATGGCCTCGCCTTCCATGCCGACGGCCTCCGGAATCGAGTCGTCCGGGTCATTGCCGAGGCTGATGCCGCGCATGTAGGAGCGCATGGCGGCGAGCTTGCGCAGCACGCCGGTGACGATTCCGGTGTCCCCGGCCGTGAACAGTTCGGCGAGGTACTCCACCGGAATCCGCAGCGCCTCGATCGCGCCGAAGAGGTTGCCGGCGTCCTCGGCGTCGTGGCCCTGTTCGCTGAGCAGGTCCACCACCGGGGACAGCGGCGGGACGTACCAGACCATCGGCATCGTGCGGTACTCCGGATGCAGCGGCAGGGCGACCTTGTACACCTTGGCCAGGTTGTAGACCGGCGAGCGCCGGGCGGCGTCCATCCAGTCCTCCGGGATCCCCTCGGCGCGGGCCGCGGCGATGACCTCCGGATCGTTCGGGTCCAGCATCAGGTCCAGCTGCGCCTGGTAGAGCTCCTTCTCGTCGGCGACGGACGCGGCCTCGGTGACCCGGTCGGCGTCGTACAGGAAAATGCCGATGTAGCGCAGCCGGCCGACGCAGGTCTCCGAGCACACGGTCGGAATCCCGACCTCGATGCGCGGGTAGCAGAAGGTGCACTTCTCGGCTTTGCCGGTCTTGTGGTTGAAGTAGACCTTCTTGTAGGGGCAGCCGGTGACGCACTGGCGCCAGCCGCGGCAGCGGTCCTGGTCCACCAGCACAATCCCGTCCTCGGCGCGCTTGTAGATGGCACCGGAGGGACAGGAGGCCATGCAGGACGGATTCAGGCAGTGCTCGCAGATCCGCGGCAGGTAGAACATGAAGGTCTGCTCGAACTCGAACTTGATCTTGTCCTCGGACTCGCGGCGCACCTTCTCCACCAGCGGATCCAGGTGCCCCAGCTGCGACGTGCCACCGAGATTGTCGTCCCAGTTGGCCGACCACTCGACCTTGGTGTCCTCGCCGGTGATCAGCGACTTGGGCCGCGCGACCGGGAAGTCGTCCCCCAGGGGTGCATCCACCAGGTTCTGGTAGTCGTAGGTCCAGGGTTCGTAGTAGTCCTCAAGTTCCGGCTGGACCGGGCTGGCGAAGATGCCCAGCAGCTTCTTGACCCGGCCGCCGCCCTTGAGCTTGAGCCGGCCCCGCCGGTTCAGTTCCCAGCCGCCGCGCCATTGCTCCTGGTCCTCATAGCGCCGCGGGTAGCCTTGGCCGGGCCGCGTCTCCACGTTGTTGAACCAGACGTATTCGGTGCCGGCGCGGTTGGTCCAGGCCTGTTTGCAGGTCACCGAGCAGGTGTGGCAGCCGATGCACTTGTCCAGGTTCATCACCATGCCGACTTGGGCCATGACTTTCATCAGTACCGGACCTCCTGCGAGCGTTTGCGGATTGTGGTCACCATGTCGCGCTGGTTCCCCGTGGGACCGAGGTAGTTGAAGGCGTAGGCCAGCTGCGCATACCCGCCGATGAGGTGGGTCGGCTTCACCAGCAGCCGGGTGGCGGAGTTGTGGATGCCGCCGCGCCGGCCGGTGGCCTCGGATTTCGGCACGTCGATGGTCCGCTCCTGGGCGTGGTGCACGAACACGACCCCTTCCGGCATCCGGTGGCTGACGATGGCGCGGCCGACGAAGACGCCGTTGGCGTTGACGCATTCGATCCAGTCGTTGTCCGAAACCCCGATCGAGGCGGCATCCTCCTGGCTGATCCAGCACGTCGGCCCGCCGCGCGAGAGCGAGAGCATCAGCAGGTTGTCCTGGTACTCCGAGTGGATCGACCACTTGTTGTGCGGCGTCAGGTAGCGCACCGTGATTTCGCGGGAGCCGTCGGGGCCCAACCGGGGCTCGCCGAACAGCCGGTGCATGTCCAGCGGGGGCCGGTAGATCGGCAGGGCTTCGCCAACGTCGCGCAGCCAGTCGTGGTCCAGGAAGAAGTGCATCCGGCCGGTCAGCGTGTGCCAGGGCTTGAGCCGCTCCACATTGGTGGTGAACGGTGCATACCGCCGGCCGCCGGTTTCCGAGCCGGACCACTCGGGCGAGGTGATGACCGGTACCGGCGCGGACTGGGTGTCGGCGAAGGTGATGTGCTTTTCCTCCGAACCGAGGGCCAGGTCCACCAGTTCGCGGCCGGTCTGCTGCTCCAGCTGCCGGAAGCCCTGCACGGCCAGTTCGCCGTTGGTGGTTCCGGAGAAGGTCAGGATGGCTTCGGCCAGCTTCGCGTCGGTATCGATCGCCGGCCGCCCGTCCGCTGCCCCGCCGAGCATGACGCCGTTCCGGCGCGCCAGCCAGTCCAGCGCATGGTCGAGTTTGTAGGTGACGTTCTTGACCGTGAACCCCAGTTTGTCGGCGAGGGGTCCGACGGCGGCGAGTTTGTCCGCGATCGCCGTATAGTCGCGTTCGACGACGGTGAACACCGGCATCGTCTTGCCCGGCACTCCCTCGGTGGTGCCGTCGCGCCAGTCCCGGACCACGCCACCGGGCTGCGCGACCTGCCCCGGGGTATCGTGCTGCAACGGCACGCTCACGAGGTCCTTGCGCACGCCGAGGTGGACCTTGGCCTGCCGGGAGAACTCCTGGGCCAGCAGGTGGAAGGTCTCGAAGTCGGACTTGGCCTCCCACGGCGGGTCGATCGCCGGGCTGAACGCGTGCACGTACGGGTGCATGTCCGTGGAGGACAAGTCATGCTTCTCGTACCAGGTGGCGGCCGGGAAAACGATGTCGGAGAGCAGCGTCGTGGAGGTCATGCGGAAATCCGCGGATACCAGCAGGTCGAGCTTGCCCTCCGGCGGATCCTCGTGCCACTTGACGTCCTTCGGCCGGGTCATGCCCTCCTCGGCGGCATTGCCCATCACGTTGTGGTGGGTGCCCAGCAGGTTCTTCAGGAAGTACTCGTTGCCCTTGGCGGAGGAACCCATCAGGTTGGACCGCCACAGCACCAGGGTCCGCGGCCAGTTCTCCGGCGCGTCCACGTCCTCGATCGCGGGCCGGAGCGAGCCGTCCTGGAGCCTGCCGGCCACGTAGCCGGCGGCATTGCCGGCCTGACCCGCTTCGACGGCTTCTTCCGCCTCGGCGGCCAGGTCGAGCGGATTGCGGTCGAACTGCGGGTAGAACGGCATCCAGCCGAGCCGGGCGGACTGCGCAATGGTGTCCGCAGTGTGCATCCCCTTCAGGTGCCCCTCGGCGAGCGGCGAGTTCAACGAGTCCGCCGAATAGCCGTCATTGCGCCACTGTCCGGTATGCATGTACCAGTAGGAGGTCCCGGTCATCGTGCGCGGCGGGCGCGACCAGTCCAGCGCATTGGCCAGCGAGACCCAGCCGGTGATCGGCCGCGTCTTCTCCTGGCCGACGTAGTGCGCCCAGCCGCCGCCGTTCCGCCCCATGGAGCCGGTCAGCAGCAGCAGGGACAGGATGGACCGGTAGGTGGTGTCCCCGTGGAACCACTGGCAGATGCCGGCGCCCATGATGATCATCGACCGTCCGCCGGACTGCTCGGCGTTCCGGGCGAACTCGCGGGCGATCTTGATGCACATCTTCGCCGGGACGGAAGTAATCGCCTCCTGCCACGCGGGCGTATAAGGCGTGCCGCCGTCGTCGTAATTTTCCGCCCACTGGCCCGGCAGGCCTTCGCGGCCCACCCCATACTGGGCCAGCATCAGGTCGAAGACCGTGGTGACAGTCTTGCCGCCGATCCGCCGCACCGGCACGCCGCGGCGCAGGACCGTGCCCGAGCCGTCCGGGGCCTCGAAACAGGGCAGCTGGACTTCGGCGCTCTCGCCGCCGGCCTCGTACAGGCTCAGCTGCGGCTTCACGTCGCCCAGCTCCAGGTTCCACTTGCCCGCGCCGGACTCGCTGTAGCGGAAGCCCAGCGAGCCGTTGGGGACCACCGGCCGGCCGGTCGCCTCGTCCAGCAGCACGGTCTTCCACTCGGCGTCCTCGCTTCCGGCCTGCTCGGGCAGGTCCACCGAGGTCAGGAACTTGCCCGGCACCAGCGAGGTGCCGTCCGGCGAGGGCGTCAAGGTGATCAGGAAGGGCAGGTCCGTGTACTGCTTCACGTAGTCCGTAAAAAAAGGCACGTGCCGCTCAAGGAAGAATTCCTTGAGGATCACGTGCCCCATGGCCATCGCCAGCGCCGCATCCGTGCCCGCCTGGGCCGGCAGCCAGTCGTCGGCGAACTTCGTGTTGTCCGCGTAGTCCGGGCTGACCGTCACCACCTTGGTCCCGCGGTAGCGGACCTCGGCCATCCAGTGCGCATCCGGTGTCCTGGTGACCGGAACGTTGGAGCCCCACATCATCAGGTAGGTGGCGTCCCACCAGTCCCCCGATTCCGGCACGTCCGTCTGGTCTCCGAACACCTGCGGGCTGGCCACCGGCAGGTCCGCGTACCAGTCGTAGAAGCTGGTCATAACCCCGCCGATGAGCTGCATGAACCGGGTGCCGACGCAGTGCGAGACCATCGACATGGCCGGGATCGGCGAGAAGCCGGCGCAGCGGTCCGGGCCGTAGGTGCGGATGGTGTGCACGTGGGCGGCCGCGGCGATCTCGATCGCCTCCTGCCAGCTGACCCGGACCAGGCCTCCCTTGCCGCGCGCCTGCTGGTAGCGCCGCCGGCGTTCCGGGTCCCCCACGACGTCGGCCCAGGCCAGCACCGGATCCTTCAGCCGGGCCTTGGCCTCGCGGTAGAGCTCGATCAGCACGCCGCGGGCGTAGGGATAGCGGACGCGGGTGGGCGAATAGGTGTACCAGGAGAACGCGGCACCGCGCGGGCAGCCCCGCGGCTCATACTCCGGCCGGTCCGGCCCCACCGAGGGATAGTCCGTCTGCTGGGATTCCCAGGTGATGATCCCGTCCTTGACGTAGACCTTCCACGAGCACGAGCCCGTGCAGTTCACCCCGTGGGTCGAGCGAACCACCTTGTCATGGCTCCAGCGGTCGCGGTAGAAGATGTCCCCCGCCCTGCCGCCTTTCTTGAAAACGGCCCGGCCGTCGTCGCTCTCCTCCCAGCGGGTGAAGAAACGTCCCACGGCCAGCATCGCGTCCGAGGCGCTGCCGTCTGTTCCAGGTTTGATGGGTCCGGCTGCCATGGCCACACCCTACGAAAGGACGTGGGCGAAAACCAGAGCATTTGGTACATCGGGCATCATTGTTCGCCGGTCCGTCACCCGGCCTTTGCCCTGGATGCGGCGTCAGGCGCGGATGAAAATCGCCGACGCGGCGCTGGATTCAATCATGAGGTCACTGAGTCCGACGACGACATACCAGTACGTGCGTCCGCGCACCACGCCGGTGTCCACGAATTTCTCCGGGTTGCCGCGCCGCCGGTGCACACGGCGCAGCGCGCCCGCCTGGGATGGGATGAAGGCGCTCGAACTGGCCTTTGCCTCCCACCGGTAGACGGCGTAATGGCGCGGGATGGTCCCTGTGGTGGCGCCGCGCCAGATGAGCTCGACGCCGGAGCCGTTCCAGCGCGCGCTGCTGATGACCGGTGCTGCGGGGCGTTGTGATCCAAGGTGCGGCATCGCGGGCGTCATGGCCACGCGGCGGTAGTACTTGTCCTTCACCCGGGTCATGCTGCCCAGCCTGTTGGCGCGCACGGACTTCGCGGAGAAATAGACCTGCCCGGCCACGCGGGCCGTGGCGCGGCACTTGGCGCTGTGGTTGTAGAGCTCCCGGGCGTCCTGCCAGTCCGCGCCCTGGGCGGGGTCGCCGACCTTGTAGGCGGCCTCGCCGATGTAGAGCTTGCAGTTGGTGCCGGCCACCTGTGCCGACCACCAGTTGACCAGGGTGTTGTAGTCGGCCGCCGGATGGCCCTGGTGCCAGTAGAGCTGCGGGACCACATAGTCCAGCCAGCCCTGCTTCACCCAGTACCGCGAGTCGGCGAAGATGCCGTCATAGCTCTGGAAGCCGCTGGTGGCCGAGCCGCGGCTGTCGGTGGAACGGTTGCGCCAGATGCCGAACGGGCTGATGCCGAAGAGCATCCGCGGTTTCGTGGCAAAGATTTTCGTGCTCAGGTCGCGGACAAAGAGGTTCACGCTGCGGCGGCGGAAGTTCGCCAGGCTCTCCCCCGGCAGCCGGTAGGAGTTGTAGGCGGCGCTGTCCGGGATGGTCTGCCCGGCGACCGGGTACGGATAGAAATAATCGTCGAGGTGGATGCCGTCGACGTCGTACTTGGACACGACTTCGGCGATGACCTTGATGATGAAGGCGCGCACGGCGGGAATGCCGGGGTTGTAGTAGCGGCGCCCGCCGTAGGCGAAGGTCCAGCTCGGGTTGCGCCGGGCGGGATGCCAGGAGACCAGGTCCGACAGGTTCGCGGTCATCGAGGCGCGGAACGGGTTGAACCAGGCGTGCAGGTGCAGGTTCCGGGCGTGGGCCTGGGCGAGGGCATACGCCAGCGGGTCGTACCCGGGGTTCCGGCCCTGGGTTCCGGTGAGGTAGCGCGACCAGGGCTCGCCAGCCGTGGAGGGCCAGAACACGTCGCCGGACGGCCGGACCTGGAGCATCACGGCATTCAGGTTCAGGCTGCGGGCCAGGTCGAACCACCCGCGCAGTTCGGATTGCTGGGCTGTTGCGGTCAGGCCGGAGCGGGAGGGCCAGTCGATGTTGACGACGGTGGAGAGCCAGAAGCCGCGGAACTCGTGCTTGGGCATGTCCGTCACGCGCGGCGCCTCGCGGGCGGTGATGCGGTAGACCCGGTTGATGACGGCCGCCGCGAGGCTGAGTTCCAGCGGGCCGCGCGGGCCGGCTTCGGTGACCGCGGGAGCGAG
>NZ_ANPE02000176.1 GCF_000328305.2 Arthrobacter crystallopoietes BAB-32
CGCCCCGCCCCACTGCAGCGGAAGCCGGCCGGCCACCTCGCCCAGCCGGACCCCGGCCTGCCCGACGCCGGAGAGCCAGTTGGCCGCCTTGAGCCCGAAGGTGGACGGCAGCGAATGCTGGGTCAGCGTGCGGGCAACGGTGATCGTTCCGCGGTGGTCATCGGCCAGTCTGGCCAAGGAGCGCGCCGCTGACTTCAGGTCCGTCTGGATGACGTCCAGCGCCCGCTTGGCCATCAGCAGCAGTGCGCTGTCCAGGATGTCCTGGCTGGTGGCGCCCTTGTGTATGGCCGCGGCGGCCGCCGGATTCCCGGCCTTGACCAGCGCGCGCAGGTCCGCCAGCAGCGGGATCACCGGGTTGCCGCCGCCCTGCGCCCGCTCCGCGAGTCCGGCCGCGTCGTACTGGTCCGCGGTGGAAGCCGCTGCCACCGCTGCCGGGATCCCGGCGTCGATATAGCCGCCGTCCGCCAGGACCCGCACCCACTCCAGCTCCACGTCCAGCATGGCCTGGATGAAATTCGAATCGCTCGTTAAACGGGATACTGCTGTCCCGGCCGTAGCCGGGGACAGCAGCCCGAAATCAGCGTTGTCCGCTGTCTTCATCTGTAATTAGGCTCCCGGGTAGCTCAGGAAAACCGTCTCGTTGTCGCCCTGCAGCCGGATGTCGAAGCGCAGGTCGCCGTTGGCTTCGCGCTCGGCGATCAGCGTGCGGCGCCGCTCCTCCGGCAGCGAGGACAGCAGCGGGTCGTTCGCCAGGGCCTCGGCGTCCTCCGGAAGGTAGATCCGGGTGAAGAGCCGGTTGAGCAGGCCGCGGGCGAAGACCGTCAGCAGGATGAACGGGGCCTTGCCTTCTTCCGTGGGGCCGGGGTTGACCGTGGTGAAGGTGTAGTGGCCCACGTTGTCGACGGCGACGCGGCCCCAGCCGGTAAAGGTATGGTCGTCGCGGACCAGGGAGCCGTCCTGGCGGGAGATCTTGCCGTGCTCGTCGGCCTGCCAAATTTCCAGCATCGAATCCGGGATCGGCTCGCCGTGGCCGTCGGTCACCACGCCGTGCAGCCGGATGGAGCCGGGATGGGCGCGGTGGACCAGCTCGTGGCCCTTCTCGAAGGGCAGGGCATAGCCGTAGAACGGGCCGATGGTCTGGCCGGGGGTTGCGACAAGCTTGGTCGTTGCCTCAGTCATTACTCTGCGTCCTCGTCTTCCATCCAGGTCCGGTTGCTGCCGGTGAGCACGATGTCCCAGTTGTAGCCGGTGTTCCACTCATGGCTGGTGATGCTGTGGTCGTAGGTGGCGACCAGGCGGTCGCGCGCCTTCTGGTCCGTAATGGACTGGTAGATCGGGTCGAGGGAAAACAGCGGGTCGCCCGGGAAGTACATCTGCGTGATCATCCGCTGGGTGAAGTCCGTGCCGAACAGCGAGAAGTGGATGTGCGCCGGGCGCCAGGCGTTATGGTGGTTCTTCCACGGGTACGGCGCGGGCTTGATGGTGGTGAACTTGTAGGAGCCGTCGTCTCCGGTGATGCAGCGGCCGACGCCGGTGAAGTTCGGGTCGATGGGGGCCGGGTGCTGGTCGCGCTTGTGCACGTAGCGGCCGGCCGCGTTGGCCTGCCAGATTTCCACCAGCTGGCCGCGGACCGGACGGCCATCGCCGTCGAGCACCTTGCCCTGCACGATAATGCGCTCGCCGATCGGTTCACCGTTGTGCTGGATGGTCAGGTCCGATTCCAGTGCGTGCACATCGCGGTGGCCGAAGGCGGGCGACCAGAGCTCAATGGTCTCCGGGTCCACGTGGTGCAGGTCCTTGGTGGGATGGCGCAGCAGCGAGGAGCGGTACGGCGCAAAGTCGATGCGCGGCTGGGTTTCCTCGCTCCCGCCGGCCTCGACACCCTGGCGGTAGGCCGCGTGGATGTCGCCGATTTCCTTGTTGATGGTCTCCTGCGAGTCCGCGGTGGCGGCAGGATCCAGGACGTGGCTGTTCTCGAAACTCTCCGCTTGGGTTTCGGCGCTCATCGGGAACTCCTTTCTCGGGCAGTGGCAGTTGATCGTGGGATGGATGGCGGAGCGGCCGGTACCCGGGGCACCGGCCGCCCGAGGCTAGCTGTGCGGCCAGCCGGTGTAGGACTCGGCCAGGTACTGCTGGCCGTAGCGGGAGCCGACGACGGTCTGCAGTTCACCCAGGGCACGCTTGGTTTCGAACGGGTTGGCGTCCTTGCGGGTGTGCAGCATGTTGGTCATCCAATAGGAGAAGTTCTGCGCCTTCCACACCCGGCGCAGGGCCGTCTCGCTGTAGCCGTCCAGCAGGTCCTTGGACTTGTTGGCGTAGTAGGAATCGATGGCTTCGAAGAGCACTTTCACGTCGGCAAAGGCCAGGTTGAGGCCCTTGGCGCCGGTCGGCGGGACGGTATGCCCGGCGTCGCCGGCCAGGAACAGGTTGCCGTAGCGCATCGGCTCGCAGACGTAGGAGCGGAACTTCAGGATCATCTGTTCGAAGATCGGGCCGCGCTTGAGCTGGAAGCCGTCCGGGCCGTCCACGCGCTTCTGCAGTTCGTCCCAGATCTGGTCCTCGGTCCACTTCGAGGCGTCCTCGTTCGGGTCGGCCTGGAAGTACATGCGCTGGACGGTATCGCTGCGCTGGGAGATCAGCGCGAAGCCGTGCGGCGAATTGGCGTAGATCAGTTCGTCCGAGCTCTTCGGGGCCTCGGTGAGGATTCCGAACCAGGCGAAGGGGTACTCAATGAAGTTGTCGGTCCGGTGCTCCTGCGGAATGGCCCACTTGCAGATGCCCTGCGAACCGTCCGCGCCGACGAGGATATCGCAGTGGACCTCGAACGGGTTGCCCTCGGCATCGGTGAAGCGGATCTTCGGGGTGTCCGTGGTCATGTCGAGGATCTCGGTGTCCGTGACCGAGTAGCGGACATCGCCGCCGTCGCGCTCGCGGGCCGCAGCCAGGTCCACAAAGACCTCGTTCTGGGCGTACAGGGTCACGGTGGCCCCGACCAGCTCGGGGAAGTTCAGCCGGTGCGACTCGCCGTTGAAGCGCAGGTCGATGCCTTCGTGCTCCATGCCCTCGGTCAGCACGCGGCCGTTGACGTCCGTGTCGGTGAGCATCTTGACCGAGCCGGCTTCAAGGATGCCGGCGCGGTGGGTGTGGCGGATCGTCTCGTGGTCGCGCTTTTCCACCACGATGTTCTCGATGCCGGACTTGGCCAGCAGGTGCGAGAGCATGAGGCCGGCCGGTCCGCCGCCGACAATGCCCACCTGGGTCTTGATGATCTGCGGGTTCGCCATAGAGTCTGCTCCTTCGGGTCGGATGTGCGCTGGATCTAAACCCAGTGTGACCGGACGAACACACTGCCCGCCTTCCCATTCTTATTCAATGGGAATTACGACGTCGGGAGCAGAGTTACTGGGGCAGCTCGCCTACTGTGCGGGAGATTCCGCGGGCCCCTGCCATCAGGACGGGCACGATCGACTGCAGGTTCTCCAGGCCCAGCGGCAGGACCACTCCGATGGCCGCGATGGCGTGGCCGGCCCGGCCGAGCACCGGAACCGCCAGGCCGGTGGTGTCCGTGTCCACGCGCCCGTCGAAGGAGGCGTAGCCCTGGTTGCGGATTCCGGCCAGCTGCCGGCGGGCGTCGAAGGTCACCGGGTCGACCATGGCCACGGCCTCCGGATGCCGGGCGAGGTAGGACTCCTGGACGTAGTTTGGCGAGAACGCCAGAAGCACCATGCCCATCGCCGTGCGGTGGACCGGCATCCGGCCGGCGACCTTGGCCTGGTTGACCACGGATCCAAGGCGCGAGAGCCGCTCGATGACCAGTACGTCGTCGTCCTTGAGGATGGCGAGCTGGGTGTGCTGGCGCACGACGGACTGGATGTCCTCCAGGAACGGCATCGCCGCCTGGCGCAGGTCCAGCGCGGGCGAGCTGCGGTTGGCCAGCTCCCACAGCCGCAGCCCCAGCCGGACTTCGCCGGAGGGCTCCTTGCTCAGCAGTTCATGCCGGGTCATCTCGTCGACGAGGCGGTAGGCGGTTGCGAGCGGCACGTCCGCACGCCGCGCGAGCGTGGCCACGCTCATGGAGGGACGCCCCGCATCGAAGGAATCCAGGATGCGCACGAACCGCTCCAGCATGGAGTCCCCGGAGCGCGAATTGGCCATATCCCTAGGTTAATGCAGGAGCACCCCCTGCTCCCGTGACGGGTGCAGGGGGTGCTCCTGGTTCAGGCTTTAGCGGTAGTCGCCGCCCATGTCGTAGTCATCCAGTGGGATGGCATGGAACTCGGGCGTCAGGCCGCCGTCGACTCCGGGGTAGTCGAAGTCGCTGAAGGCGCTCGGGCCGGTGAAGAGGTTCGCCTTGGCTTCCTCCGTCGGCTCGACCGCGACCGCGTTGTAGCGCTCCAGGCCGGTGCCGGCCGGGATCAGCTTACCGATGATCACGTTCTCCTTCAGGCCCAGCAGCGGGTCGGACTTGCCTTCCATGGCCGCCTGGGTCAGGACCCGGGTGGTCTCCTGGAAGGAAGCCGCCGACAGCCAGGACTCGGTGGCCAGCGATGCCTTGGTGATACCCATCAGCTCGTCACGGCCGTTGGCCGGGGTCTTGCCCTCGGAAACAGCCTTGCGGTTCTCGGCCTGGAAGCGGCTGCGCTCGGCGAGCTCACCCGGCAGCAGGTCCGTTTCGCCGGACTCGATGACGGTGATGCGGCGCAGCATCTGCCGGACGATGACCTCGACGTGCTTGTCGTGGATGCCGACACCCTGGCTGCGGTACACGCTCTGGACCTCGTCAACCAGGAACTTCTGCGCCTGGCGCGGGCCGAGGATACGCAGCACCTGCTTCGGGTCCTTCGCACCGACCACCAGCTGGTCGCCGACGTTGACGTGCTGGCCGTCTTCGACCAGCAGCCGTGCACGGCGCAGCACCGGGTAGGCAACTTCCTCGGATCCGTCGTCCGGAGTGACGATGATGCGCATCTGGCGCTCGCCGTCCTCGATGGACACGCGGCCGGCAACCTCGGACATCGGGGCCACACCCTTCGGGGTACGGGCCTCGAAGAGCTCCTGGATACGCGGCAGACCCTGGGTGATATCGCCCGCGGAGGCAACACCACCGGTGTGGAAGGTACGCATGGTCAGCTGGGTGCCCGGCTCGCCGATGGACTGCGCGGCGATGATGCCGACGGCCTCGCCGATGTCCACGGTCTTGCCGGTGGCCAGCGAACGGCCGTAGCACAGCGCACAGGTACCGACGGCGGACTCACAGGTAAGCACGGACCGCACCTTGACATCGGTGATGCCTGCGTTGATCAGCTGGTCGATCAGCACGTCGCCGACGTCCGAGCCGGCAGCGGCGAGCACCTCGCCGTTGGAGTCCACGACGTCGACCGCGAGGGTGCGGGCGTAAGCCGAGTTCTCCACGTCTTCGTGCCGGTGCAGTTCCCCGTTGGCGTCCACGGTAGCGATCGCGGTGTTCAGGCCGCGCTCGGTGCCACAGTCCTCTTCGCGGACGATGACGTCCTGGGACACGTCCACCAGACGGCGGGTCAGGTAACCCGAGTTGGCGGTACGCAGAGCGGTATCGGCCAGGCCCTTACGGGCACCGTGGGTCGCGATGAAGTACTCCAGCACCGACAGGCCCTCGCGGTAGGAGGACTTGATCGGACGCGGGATGATTTCACCCTTCGGGTTGGCCACCAGGCCGCGGATACCCGCGATCTGGCGCACCTGCAGCCAGTTACCACGGGCACCGGAGGACACCATGCGGTTGATGGTGTTCTCCTTGGTCAGGCTCTTGCGCATCGCGTCGGCGACCTCGTTGGTCGCCTTGTTCCAGATGTCGATCAGTTCCTGGCGCCGCTCGTCGTCGGCGATCAGGCCCTTGCCGTACTGGGACTCGACCTTGGCTGCCTGGGCTTCGTAGCCTTCCATAATGGCGGGCTTCTCGGCCGGGGCGGCGATGTCGGAGATCGCCACGGTCACGCCCGAGCGGGTCGCCCAGTAGAAACCGGCGTCCTTCAGGTTGTCCAGCGTGGCCGCGGTGACGACCTTCGGGTAGCGCTCGGCCAGATCGTTGACGATCGAGGAGAGCTGGCCCTTGTCGGCCACCTTCTCCACCCACGGGTAGTCCTCGGGCAGGGTCTCGTTGAAGAGCACCTGTCCCAGCGAGGTCTCGATCAGCGCGGACTGGCCTGCTTCCCAGCCTTCCGGAGCCGGCTGGTCACCGCTGGGCACGAAGCCCGGCACGCGGATCTTGACCACGGCGTTGAGGTGCAGCTCATCGGCATCGAAGGCCATGATGGCCTCGGCCGGCGACGCGAAGACACGTCCCTCGCCAACAGCGCCTTCGCGCTTGCTGGTCAGGTGGTGCAGGCCGATGATCATATCCTGCGACGGCAGGGTCACCGGACGGCCGTCCGACGGCTTCAGGATGTTGTTCGAGGAGAGCATCAGGATGCGCGCCTCAGCCTGGGCCTCCGGGCTCAGCGGCAGGTGCACAGCCATCTGGTCGCCGTCGAAGTCAGCGTTGAACGCACCGCAGACCAACGGGTGCAGCTGCAGCGCCTTGCCTTCGACCAGCTGCGGCTCGAACGCCTGGATGCCGAGGCGGTGCAGGGTTGGCGCACGGTTGAGCAGCACCGGGTGTTCGGTGATGATCTCTTCGAGCACGTCCCAGACCTGCGGGCGGTAGCGCTCCACCATCCGCTTGGCGCTCTTGATGTTCTGCGCGTGGTTCAGGTCCACCAGGCGCTTCATCACGAACGGCTTGAACAGCTCCAGCGCCATCTGCTTGGGCAGGCCGCACTGGTGCAGCTTCAGCTGCGGACCGACCACGATGACCGAACGGCCCGAGTAGTCCACGCGCTTGCCCAGCAGGTTCTGGCGGAAGCGGCCCTGCTTGCCCTTGAGCATGTCGGACAGCGACTTCAGCGGACGGTTGCCCGGTCCGGTGACCGGACGGCCGCGGCGGCCGTTGTCGAACAGCGAGTCGACCGCTTCCTGCAGCATGCGCTTTTCGTTGTTCACGATGATCTCGGGAGCACCGAGATCCAGCAGGCGCTTCAGGCGGTTGTTGCGGTTGATGACGCGGCGGTACAGGTCGTTCAGGTCGGAGGTCGCGAAGCGGCCACCGTCCAGCTGCACCATCGGGCGCAGTTCCGGCGGGATCACCGGGACGGCGTCCAGCACCATGCCCAGCGGGCTGTTGGTGGTGGTCAGAAACGCGTTGACAACCTTCAGGCGCTTCAGCGCACGGGTCTTGCGCTGGCCCTTGCCGTTCTTGATGACATCGCGCAGCGCCTCGGCCTCGGCATCCAGGTCGAAGCCTTCCAGGCGCTTCTTGATGGCCTCGGCACCCATGGAGCCTTCGAAGTACAGGCCGTAGCGGTCGCGCAGTTCGCGGTACAGGCCCTCGTCACCCTCGAGGTCGGCGACCTTGAGGTTCTTGAAGCGGTCCCAGACCTGCTCGAGCCGCTCGATGTCGGCGTCGGCGCGCTTGCGCACGTTGGCCATCTGGCGGTCGGCGGAATCGCGGGCCTTCTTCTTGTCGGCAGCCTTGGCGCCTTCGCCTTCGAGGCGCGCCAGCTCGTCCTCGAGGTCGCGGGCGATCGCCGCGATGTCGGAGTCGCGGGTGTCGGCCAGCTGCTTCTTCTCCAGGTCGTGCTCGGCCTGCAGGTTCGGCAGCTCCTCGTGGCGGCGCTGGTCGTCCACGCTGGTGATCATGTAGGCAGCGAAGTAGATGACCTTCTCCAGGTCCTTCGGTGCCAGGTCCAGCAGGTAGCCCAGGCGGGACGGGACGCCCTTGAAGTACCAGATGTGCGTGACCGGAGCGGCCAGCTCGATGTGGCCCATGCGCTCGCGGCGCACCTTGGCACGGGTGACCTCGACGCCGCAGCGCTCACAGATAATGCCCTTGAAGCGCACGCGCTTGTACTTGCCGCAGTAGCATTCCCAGTCGCGGGACGGGCCGAAGATCTTCTCGCAGAAGAGGCCGTCCTTCTCGGGCTTGAGCGTGCGGTAGTTGATGGTTTCCGGCTTCTTGACCTCACCGTAAGACCAGTCGCGGATTTCTTCCGCGGTGGCAAGGCCGATTCGCATGAGGCCGAAGGAGGATTCGCTGGACATATGGTCCCTGTTCTCTCTTGTTCTCTAAATCTGAATGTCTTTGACGGGTACGGAAAGAGGTACGACGGCGGACGGCCGGCTTGGGAGCGCCGGCCACCGCTGCGCCGCTAGACCTCTTCTACAGAGCTCGGCTCGGCCCGGGAAAGGTCGATGCCCAGCTCTTCCGCGGCCCGGAAGACTTCTTCATCCGAGTCACGCATTTCAATCGTGGTGCCGTCCGTGGAGAGCACTTCCACGTTCAGGCACAGCGACTGCATTTCCTTGATCAAGACCTTGAAGGACTCGGGAACACCCGGCTCCGGGATGTTCTCGCCCTTGACGATGGCTTCGTAGACCTTGACGCGGCCGTGGATGTCATCGGACTTGATGGTCAGCAGTTCCTGCAGGGTGTACGCGGCACCGTAGGCCTCGAGGGCCCACACTTCCATTTCACCGAAGCGCTGGCCGCCGAACTGCGCCTTACCGCCCAGCGGCTGCTGGGTGATCATCGAGTACGGGCCGGTGGAACGGGCGTGGATCTTGTCGTCCACCAGGTGGTGCAGCTTCAGGATGTACATGTAGCCCACGGAAACCGGGTCCGGGAACGGCTCGCCGGAGCGGCCGTCGAACAGCCGGGCCTTGCCGGAGGAACCGATCAGGCGTTCGCCGTCGCGGGTGACGTTGGTGGCGCCGAGCAGGCCGGTGATCTCATGCTCGCTGGCACCGTCGAACACCGGGGTGGCAACCGTCGTCGAACCCGTCTGGCGCGGCAGGTTCGGCAGGTTCTTGACCCATTCCGGATCGCCCTCGATGGTCCAGCCCTGCTTGGCGGCCCAGCCAAGGTGGATCTCCAGCACCTGGCCGACGTTCATTCGGCCCGGAACACCCAGCGGGTTCAGGACGATGTCCACCGGCGTGCCGTCCTCGAGGAACGGCATGTCCTCGATCGGCAGGATCTTGGAGATGACGCCCTTGTTGCCGTGGCGGCCGGCGAGCTTGTCGCCGTCCGTGATCTTGCGCTTCTGGGCGACGTAGACGCGGACCAGCTGGTTCACGCCCGGGGGCAGCTCGTCGTCGTTGTCGCGGTCGAAGATGCGCACGCCGATGACCGTGCCGGACTCGCCGTGCGGCACCTTCAGCGAGGTGTCGCGGACTTCGCGGGACTTCTCGCCGAAGATCGCGCGCAGCAGGCGCTCTTCCGGAGTCAGCTCCGTCTCGCCCTTCGGGGTCACGCGGCCCACCAGGATGTCCCCGGCTTCGACCTCGGCACCGATGTGGATGATGCCGCGCTCGTCCAGCTGGGAGAGCACTTCCTCGCTCACGTTCGGGATGTCGCGGGTGATTTCCTCGGCACCAAGCTTGGTGTCGCGGGCGTCAACCTCGTGCTCCTCGATGTGGATGGAGGTCAGCACGTCGTCGGAGACGATGCGCTGGCTCAGGATGATGGCGTCCTCGAAGTTGTGGCCTTCCCAGGACATGAACGCGACCAGCATGTTCTTGCCCAGCGCCAGTTCGCCCTGGTCCGTGGAGGGGCCGTCGGCGATGATGCTGCCGAGCTCGAGGCGCTGGCCTTCGGCAACCAGCACGCGCTGGTTGTAGGCGTTGCCCTGGTTGGAGCGGGCGAACTTCATGATCGGGTAGTGCGTCTCGGTGCCGTCGTCATTCAGGACGGTGACCAGGTCCGCGGACACTTCGGTGACCACGCCGGGCTTGGCGGCCACGACGGAGTCGCCGGCGTCGACCGCGGCGTAGCGCTCCATGCCGGTACCGACCAGCGGAGCCTCCGAGCGCAGCAGCGGCACAGCCTGGCGCTGCATGTTCGCGCCCATGAGCGCGCGGTTGGCGTCGTCGTGCTCCAGGAACGGAATCAGCGCGGTGGCCACGGAGACCATCTGGCGCGGGGAGACGTCCATGTAGTCGACGTCCTCGGCCTCGATCAGGACCGGCTCGCCCTCGCCGCCGCGCTGGCGGACCAGCACGAGCTCTTCGGAGAACTTGTTGTCCTCGTCCAGCGGTGCGTTGGCCTGCGCGATCACGCACTCGATCTCGTCATCGGCGGTCAGGTAGTCGATCTGGTCGGTGACGACACCGTTGACGACCTTGCGGTACGGGGTCTCGATGAAGCCGAACGCGTTGATGCGGCCGTAGGAGGCGAGCGAGCCGATCAGGCCGATGTTCGGGCCTTCAGGGGTCTCGATCGGGCACATGCGGCCGTAGTGCGACGGGTGGACGTCACGGACTTCCATGCCGGCGCGGTCGCGGGACAGGCCGCCCGGGCCGAGCGCGGAGAGGCGGCGCTTGTGGGTCAGGCCGGCCAGCGGGTTGTTCTGGTCCATGAACTGCGACAGCTGGGAGGTTCCGAAGAACTCCTTGATGGCAGCCACAACCGGGCGGATGTTGATCAGGGTCTGCGGAGTGATGGCCTCCACGTCCTGGGTGGTCATCCGCTCGCGGACCACGCGCTCCATGCGGGACAGGCCGGTGCGGACCTGGTTCTCGATCAGCTCGCCGACCGCGCGGATGCGGCGGTTGCCGAAGTGGTCGATGTCGTCGATTTCGACGCGGATCTCATGGTCCTCGCCGTCGCGCTTGCCCGGGATGGTCTTCTCGCCGGCGTGCAGCGCGACCAGGAACTTGATCATCGCGACGATGTCGTCGATGTTCAGCACCGAAGCATCCGGATCGTCAACAGCCTTGTCGATGCCGAGCTTGCGGTTGATCTTGTACCGGCCGACCTTGGCCAGGTCATAGCGCTTCGGGTTGAAGTACAGGTTGTCCAGCAGGGACTGGGCAGCCTCGACCGTCGGCGGCTCGCCCGGACGGAGCTTGCGGTAGATGTCCAGCAGGGCATCTTCCTGGGTCTCGGTGGTGTCCTTCTCCAGGGTGGCGCGGATGGAATCGTAGTCGCCGAAGGTCTCCAGGATCTGGCCTTCGGTCCAGCCCAGGGCCTTCAGCAGCACGGTCACGGACTGCTTGCGCTTGCGGTCAAGGCGCACGCCGACCTGGTCGCGCTTGTCGATCTCGAGCTCGAACCAGGCGCCGCGGGACGGGATGATCTTGGCGGTGAAGATGTCCTTGTCGCTGGTCTTGTCCGCAGCGCGCTCGAAGTAAGCGCCCGGGGAACGGACCAGCTGGGAGACGACGACGCGCTCGGTGCCGTTGATGACGAAGGTGCCCTTTTCGGTCATCAGCGGGAAGTCGCCCATGAACACGGTCTGCTGCTTGATTTCGCCCGTGTTGTTGTTCATGAACTCCGCCTTGACATACAGCGGAGCGGAGTAGGTAGCGTCCCGGTCCTTGCACTCCGCCATGGTGTACTTGGGATCGGCGAATTCCGGCTCGGAGAAGCTCAGGGACATGGTGCCCTGGAAGTCCTCGATCGGGGAGATCTCTTCGAAGATGTCGGACAGGCCGGACGTGGTGGCTACGCCCTGGTTGCCTTCTTCCTGTGCCTTCGCGACGCGCGCCTTCCAGCGCTCATTGCCGACCAGCCAATCGAAGCTGTCCGTCTGAAGGGCAAGGAGATTGGGAACATCCAGCGGTTCGTGAATCTTAGCGAATGAGATTCTGCGGGTTGCTCCGTCGTTCGACGAGGCGTCCAGCAGGCTGTTAGCGGTATCAGTATTAGAGGTGCTCGAGGCGACCAAGAGAGGGATCCTTCCACAGACCTTCAGGCTTGTACGCGCTTCCGCACTTCCGGCACTCTAAAGTGCCGGTACAACCAGACCGGATCCGCTATATGATCCAAGCCCCCGCCGGATTCCCGTTAAATACAGGAAGGCGTGGCGATGCCCACCGCTATATGAAGGCCGAAGGTTAAGAGGGAAGACGCAAATAATTACTCTACGCCGCAGCCTCGTGAATGTCCAGCGGGCGGCAGAATAACCGGAGGATCGGTTTGCCGCAATGGGCATCCTCCGGTGTGTCGGCGATTGACACCCGACTTGTAACCAATGGCCTTGGCGCGCGTGTGCTTCTCCCCCGGCTCCGCCATGGAACAACGCCCGGACCTGCTGCGTTCCATTCTATGGGAACGCGTCGATTTCAGGCGCCAGCTAACTGTAGCCTTTGTGGAACAGCTATTTCAAGGATGAAAGCGAGCAGCAGGCAGTGTCAGAGAACCGAAACGATGTGGTCATCCTCGGCGGCGCACGCACCCCGCTGGGCCGGCTCAAGGGCCAGCTGGCTGCCTTCAGCGCGGTCGAGCTCGGCGCAAAGGCGATCGCCGGCGCCCTCGAACGCACCGGCGTCTCGCCGGATGCCGTGGACAGCGTCATCATGGGCCAGGTCATCCAGGCCGGGGCCGGCCAGAACCCGGCCCGCCAGAGTGCCATCGCCGCCGGGATCGGCTGGAACGTGCCGACCGTGACGATCAACAAGGTCTGCCTCTCCGGACTGGCAGCCATCAGCGATGCCGCCCGGCTGGTGCGCAGCGGCGAGGCCAGCGTCGTCATCGCCGGCGGACAGGAATCGATGACCAATGGCCCGCATGTCCTGCCGGGATCACGCCAGGGCTGGACCTACGGCAGCGTCAACGTCCTGGACTCCGTGGCGCACGATGGCCTGACCGATGCGTTCGACCACGAATCCATGGGCGCCTCCACCGAACGCCGCAATGCGGACCTGGGTATCAGCCGCGAAGCCCAGGATGAAGTGGCGGCGGCTTCCCACCAGCGGGCCGCCGCGGCAGCCGAGACGGGGATTTTCGACGACGAGATCGTGCCGGTCACCGTCCCGCAGCGCAAGGGGGACGACCTTGTGCTCACCCGGGACGAGGGCGTGCGCCCGCAGACCACCGCCGAATCCCTGGCGCCGCTGCGCCCTGCCTTCGCCGCGGATGGCACCATTACCGCCGGAAACTCCTCTCCCCTCTCGGACGGTGCCTGCGCCGTCGTCGTGACCTCCCGCGGCTACGCGGAAGACAACGGACTGAATTGGCTCGCGGTAGTCGGCAAGCCCGGCCAGGTGGCCGGCCCGGACACCTCGCTGCACTCGCAGCCGTCCAATGCCATCAACCACGCGCTGAAGCGCGCCGGCTGGACGACGGCCGACCTCGACTTCATCGAGATCAACGAGGCGTTCGGCTCCGTCGCGGTCCAGTCTCTGAAGGACCTGGACTACCCGCTGGAGAAGTGCAACCTGCATGGCGGAGCCATCGCGCTGGGCCACCCTATCGGGGCGTCCGGTGCCCGGCTGGCGCTGCACGCCGCACTGGAACTGCAGCGGCGCGGCAGCGGCAAGGCGGCGGTGTCCCTGTGCGGCGGCGGCGGCCAGGGCGAAGCCCTGCTGCTGTACCGCGACTAGGCTCGGCAATGTCGGAAGCAGCCGGCCTGGACCGGTTCCTGGCGGATGCGCGCGGACGCGGGATCGATGTCGACGTCGTCCCGCGTCCGCCGGCCCGCAGCCTTGCGGAAGCGGCGGACCTGCTCGGGATCCAGCCGGCGGACATCGTCAAGTCGCTGGTGGTCAAGCACAAGGACGGCTCGTTCCTGTTCGCGCTCGTCCCCGGCGACCGGCAGATCTCCTGGCCCAAGCTGCGCGCCCTGCTCGGCGTGAACAAGCTGTCGCTGCCGCCGGCGGACGTCGCCTTCGAGGCCACCGGCTACCCGCGCGGCACCATTACCCCGCTGGGCAGCACGACGCCCTGGCCGGTCTTCGCGGACGAGGCCATCGCCGGCCGCCGCATTTCGATGGGCGCAGGTGACCACGGCCACTCGGCGTTCCTGCAGGCCGATGACCTGATCGCGGCACTCAACGCCACCACCGCGGATATCAGCGACCCGGCCTGAGCCGGCCCCTGACGCACAAGAGCCCCGCACCTTCGCAGTGCGGGGCTCTTGCGTAAAGCTAAGAAGCTTACTTGACGGTGACGGTGGCACCGGCAGCTTCGAGAGCTTCCTTGGCCTTGTCGGCAGCTTCCTTGTTGGCGCCTTCCAGGACCGGCTTCGGAGCGCCGTCGACCAGGTCCTTGGCTTCCTTCAGGCCGAGGGAAGTCAGGGCACGGACTTCCTTGATCACTGCGATCTTCTTGTCGCCGGCAGCCTCGAGGATGACGTCGAATTCGGTCTTCTCTTCGGCAGCAGCTTCGCCTGCGCCGCCGGCAGCCGGGCCAGCAACGGCAACAGCAGCAGCGGTGACCTCAAAGGTCTCTTCGAACAGCTTGACGAACTCGGAGAGCTCGATGATGGTCAGTTCCTTGAAAGCTTCGATGAGCTCTTCGTTGGTGAGCTTCGCCATGATTGGCGTCCTTCCTATTGGGGGTGTCCAGCCGTGCGGCTGCGCACCAAGAGTTGTGGATGGGGAAGAGAATCAGTTCTCTTCTGCGGCAGCCTCGGCCGGAGCCTCGGTTGCCTCGGCAGCGGGAGCTTCTTCAGCCGGGGCCTCGGCTGCTGCCGCGCCCCCGTTCTCCTCCTGCTTGATGCGCAGAGCGTCGATGGTGCGGGCGAGGGCAGCCATCGGAGCCTTGAGCACGCCGGCCACGCGGGCCAGCTGGTGTTCGCGGGACTCGAGAGCGGCCAGCGCTGCGACAGCGGAAGCGTCCAGGGCCTTGCCCTCGAAGTATCCGGTCTTGATGACGAGCTGCGGGTTGGACTTTGCGAAATCCGTCAGGGACTTGGCGGCTGCAACGGCGTCACCCTTGATGAAGGCGATAGCAGTAGGTCCGGCAAGCTGGCCTTCGAACGCGTCGATGCCGGCTTCCTTGGCTGCAATGCCAGTCAGGGTGTTCTTGACGACGGAGAACTTGGTCTCCTGGCCGAGAGAAACACGCAGCTCCTTGAGCTGTGCAACGGTAAGCCCGCGGTATT
>NZ_ANPE02000175.1 GCF_000328305.2 Arthrobacter crystallopoietes BAB-32
ATACCGGGGAGCGTAGGCCGAGGATCTATGCAGGTCCAACTCTGAAATTGGATGGATCGATACTCTTGAGGCATCGTTTCCGGCCGCGCTTCGAAAAGCCGCGGAATCTCGCGGAACTGTGGCGTCAATCACAGGTTGGAAAGGCTGCTACCCGTCGCGTCACGCTTCCGACATGGAAAAACACGCCTTGACGTTGCCGAAGCGGCATCGCAAAGCTATTGGCCAGCACAGCCCCGGCTTCACCCGCAGAAGCGGCTGACAGTTCCCACCCGTGTGGGGCACGTGCCTGAGATTCCGGAGGATTCAAAGATGTCTTCACTTCGCTCCCAAGGGCAGTTCGCCCTGCGGCTCTCCGCGGTCGCAGCCGGCGGCACCCTGCTGCTGAGTGGCTGCTCGGTAGCCAATTCAGAAAGCGCCGGTGGCGCCACCGCCGCCAGCTCCGACACCATCCGCGTGGTGCTCTCCCAGGAGCCGCCCACGCTGGAAGCCTGCGAGGCAAACCTGACCTCGACCGGCGTCGTCGTACGTTCCAATGTCACCGAACCGCTGGTGGAACGTAACCCCAGCACCGGCGAACTGGAACCACGGCTCGCCACGGAGTGGGAAGCCACCTCGGACAGTGAATGGACCTTCAAGCTGCGCGAAGGCGTCACCTTCCATGACGGCACTCCGTTCAACGCCGAAGCGGCAGCGCACACGATCGAACGCGCGGTCAACTCCGACCTCGGTTGCAACGTCGAGGGCTATGTCTTCGGTGAGACCGACCTGGAAGTCAAGATCGTGGACGATACCACCTTGACTGTGTCGACGCCGGAGCCGGATCCGATCCTGCCGCTGCGGCTGTCCTTCCTCGAAGTGGTGCCCGCGTCCACCAGCGACACCGAGAAGGTCCGCGAGCCGATCGGCACCGGTCCCTACAAGATTGAGGCATGGGACGCTGGCCAGAAGATCACGCTCGCCGCCCACGAGGACTACTGGGGCGAGAAGCCGGCCTATCCGAACGCCGAATACCAGTGGCGGTCCGAGGGTACCGTTCGTGCCGCCATGGTCACCAGCGGCGAAGCCGATATTGCAATGGGCCTCGGACCTGACGACGGCGCCGGGGACCTGGGCGTGAACTACCCGAACAACGAGACCGTGGCGCTGCGTCTGACCGGCGACATGGCTCCGCTGGACGACATCCGCGTCCGCCAGGCCATCAACTACGCCATCGACAAGGAAGGCATCGTTGCCAGCCTGTACCAGGGCAAGGACAAGGTCGCTGCCCAGTTGGTTCCGGAAGGCATCGTGGGCCACAACAGCTCGCTGGAGGCGTGGCCGTACGATCCGGAGAAGGCCAAGCAGTTGGTCGCCGAAGCCAAGGCTGACGGAGTTCCGGTGGACACCAAGATCACCCTGGTGGCTCGCAACGCGCAGTTCCCGAAGGTGACCGAGATGTCCCAGGTGCTGCAGGAGCAGCTGGCGCAGGCCGGACTGAACGTGGAACTGAAGACGGTCGAAACGTCGCAGCACCTGCAGTACCAGCTCCGTCCGTTCGTCACTGACGAGGGCCCGATCGCCCTCCTGATCCAGCACGGCAACCAGGCCGGCGACGCAGCGTTCACCGTTGACCAGTACATGCTGAGCGACGGCGCACAGAGCGCCTTCGGCACATCGGAGTTCGACGAGAAGCTGAAGGCCGCAGGTAAGACTTCCGGCGAGGACCGCCAGAAGGCCTACGAGGACATCTTCAGCTACCAAAACGAGAACATCGTCCAGTTCGCGCCGATTTCGCACCAGACGGGCATTATTGGCAAGTCTGACAGCGTGAATTACGAGCCCAACTCGTCCTCCGGCGATGAGCTGCGGCTGTCCGAGATGACTCCGGCCAACTAACGGCCGCACTCGAAAGGGAATCGGACTCATGTTGATCTACCTGAGGAAGCGCATCCTCTCCAGTGCACTGCCCTTGGTGGTGGTGATTGTGGGAGTGTTCGCGCTGGCGAGGTTGACCGGCAATCCGGCTAACCTGTACCTGCCGCTGAATGCCACGGAGCAGATGCGGGCGGATTTCACGGCCCGGATGGGGCTGGACCGGCCGCTGCTGGTCCAGATGGCTGACTACTTCGGCGGTGTCTTCAGGCTGGACTTCGGCGAGTCCCTGAGGACGGGGGAGTCCGCAGCGGCGATGGCGTTGCGGGCTTTCCCGGCTACCCTCCAGCTGGCGGCCACGACGATGGTGCTGGCGATCATCCTCGCGGTGATCGTCGGCTGCTGGGCGGCGCTGAAGCCGAACGGCGTGGCGGACCGGGTTTCCAGCTTTGTGTCCATGGCGGCGGCTTCCATTCCGGACTTCTGGCTGGCCATCGTGGGCATTTGGATCTTCGCGATCACCCTTGGCTGGTTGCCGACTTCCGGTGTCGTGGGGTCGGAAGCCTGGATCCTGCCGATCGCCACGCTGCTGCTGCGCCCGTTCGGTGTGCTGGTGCAGATTGTCCGCGGCGCCATGGTGTCGGCGCTGTCCGAGCCGTACATCAAGCTAGCCCGGAGCAAGGGCGCAGGCGATATCCGGGTCGTGACGCACCACGCGCTGCGCAACGCGGCGGCGCCGGCACTGACCGTCGCCGGCGACCTGACCGTGGGCCTGGTCAACGGTGCCGTGGTGGTGGAGACGATCTTCGGGTGGCCGGGCATCGGCAAGCTGATGATCGATTCCATCCTGCAGCGCGATTTCGCGGTGCTGCAGGCCGCGGTGCTGCTGACCGCCGTCGCGATTTTTGTCCTGAACATCATCATCGACCTGGGCTACGCGCTGCTGGATGCGCGTGTCCGCCCGGCCACCGTGAAGGCCTAGGAGGAAACCATGGCCACACCCCTTGTGCAGCCCGGACACCAGCCGCCGACCTCGGACGCCGTGTCCGAATCCTCGGCGCTCCCCGGCCTAGAACCACCAGCCGCGGAAGCGGCGGAAAAGAAGATGGGCCTGTTCCGCCTGTTGCTGCGGGATAAATTTGCGACGGCGGCTGCCCTGGTCCTGGTCCTGGTGGGCCTGACCGCGGCGTTCGGGCCGGCCCTGATGGGCGACCTGGCGACGAAGCAGAACCTGCTGTTCGCCAATAAGGCTCCGTTCACGCTGGCCAACGGCTGGGAGTACTTCCTGGGCAGCGATTCGCTGGGCCGCAGCGTGTTGGCCCGGCTGGTGGTCGCCACCCGGACCACCGTGGCCGTGGCGTTACCGGCGGTCGCCATTGCCCTGGTCATCGGCTCGCTCTGGGGCGTCTGGGCCGGCTACCACCGGGGACTGCGGGAAACCGTGTCGATGCGGATCGCCGACGTGATCATGAGCTTCCCGTCGCTGCTGCTGGCCGTCGTCGTGCTCTACGTGTTCAATCCGAGCATCGCGAACATCGTGCTGATCCTGGCCATCACCCGCATTCCGATCTACCTGCGTACCGCACGTGCCGAATCCGCGGAGCTGCAGAGCCGGACCTTCGTCGACGCCGCCCGCACGTTCGGCGCGAGGCCGAATGCCATCATCGGCCGGCATGTGGTGCCGATCGTGATGCCGACCCTGCTGACGCTGGCGACGCTCGAGTTCTGCTATGTGATGCTGGCCGAGTCCTCGCTGAGCTTCCTGGGGATCGGCATCCAGCCGCCGGACGTCAGCTGGGGCCTGATGGTCTCGCAGGGGCGGCAGTACCTGCAGACCGCGTGGTGGCTCTCGATCTTCCCGGGCCTGGCGATTGTGCTGACCACGATCGCGGCGAACATGCTGGCCGCATGGCTGCGGATCGCCACGGATCCGGCGCAGCGCTGGCGCCTGGCGCTGCCGCGCAGGCGCATGATCGCGCGGATTCCCGCCAAGACCATTGAAGGGGACAAGTGATGAGCACCATGGCTCAGGCAGAAGCTGTGACGCCGGCGCAGGAACTACCTGTTGTACTAAAGGTCGAGGGCCTGAACGTGGACCTGCGCACACCGCGCGGGACCGTCCGGGCGGTGGACAATGTCGGCTTCGAGGCGCGCGCCGGCCAGACGCTGGCGCTGCTGGGCGAGTCCGGCTGCGGCAAATCCATGACGGCCAAGGCCGTGGCCGGGCTGCTGGACCCGGTCGCGGACGTGGACGGCGGAGAGATCCTCCTCAACGGGACCGACCTGGCGAAGCTGGGACCCAAGCAGCGGCGCAAGTTCGCGGGCCCGGAACTGGGCATCGTCTTCCAGGACGCGCTGACCGCCCTCAACCCGGTCTACCCGGTCGGCACCCAGCTGGGCGAGGCCTACCGGATCCACCACGGCCTCTCGGCGAAGCAGGCGAAGGCGAAGGCCGTGGAGCTGATGCGCCGGGTCGGCATCCCCGAACCGGAGTCCCGGGTCAACGCCTACCCGCACCAGTTCTCCGGCGGCATGCGCCAGCGCATCCTGATCGCCATGGGGGTGGCGCTGAACCCGAAGCTGCTGATCGCTGATGAACCGACGACGGCGCTCGACGTGACCCGTGCAGGCGCAGATCATGGCGCTGCTGAAGAGCCTGCGCGAGGAAAGCGACATGGCCGTGGTCCTGATCACCCACGACCTGGCCGTGGTCGCGGAGGAGGCCGACACGGTGGCCATCATGTATGCCGGCAACGTCGTCGAGACAGGGCGGGTGGCGGACGTGTTCGCCGACCCGCGCCACCCCTACACCAAGGGCCTGCTGGATTCCGTGCCGGTCAACGCCGAACGCGGCGCCGACCTGCAGTCCATTCCCGGCAGCCCGCCCGAGCTGCACAAGATCCCTTCGGGCTGCGTCTACCAGGACCGGTGCCCGCTGGTGCAGGACATCTGCCGCGCCGAGCGTCCCCGGCTGCTGCCGGTCACCCCGAAGCACTCCACAGCCTCCTCCGACATTCCGCGGGCCGCAGCCTGCCACTTCAGCAAGGAACTGGACCAATGACCGAGACCCGTGAACCCGGCCGCCCGCTGATCGAAGTCGAGGACGTGACCAAGACCTTCCACGTGGCCAAGAGCCCCTCCGGCAACAACCGGCTCCGCGCGCTCGACGGCATCAACCTCACGGTCCGCCGGGGCGAAACCCTCGGACTGGTCGGTGAGTCCGGCTGCGGCAAGTCGACCCTGGCCCGCACCCTGATGATGCTCGAACGTCCCGACTCCGGTGCCGTCCGCTTCGAGGGCACCGACCCGTTCGGGCTGCGCGGCAAGGAACTGCTGGACTGGCGCCGGCGCGTACAGATGGTCTTCCAGGACCCGTTCGCGTCGCTGAACGCCCGCATGACGGCCGGCGAAATCATCGCCGAGCCCTGGAAAGCCCACCGCGGGCTCTACACGACCGCCAGGCAGCGCGAGGCCCGGGTGCACGAACTGCTGCACATGGTCGGCCTGCGCCCGTCCGACGCGAAAAAGTCCCCGCAGGAGTTCTCCGGCGGCCAGCGCCAGCGCATCGGCATTGCCCGCGCACTCGCGCTCAACCCGGACGTCATCATCCTCGACGAGCCGGTCTCCGCGCTGGACCTGTCCGTGCAGGCGCAGGTGCTGAACCTGCTCAACGACCTGCAGCAGCGGCTCGGCGTCTCCTATGTCTTCATTTCGCACGACCTCTCGGTGGTGCGGCATGTGGCCGACCGCGTGGCCGTGATGTACCTGGGCCGGATCATCGAAACCGGCAGCACCGAGGAAGTGTTCGACCAGCCGCGCCACCCCTACACCGCCGCGCTGATGTCCGCCTCGCCCAAACTCGACGTGAGCGGCGCGGAACGGAACCGGATCATCCTCAAAGGCGAGATCCCCTCGCCGCTGGATCCGCCGTCGGGCTGCCGCTTCCGGACCCGCTGCTGGAAGGCACAGGACATCTGCGCCCGGCAGACACCCGTGCCGGAACCAGCCGGCAGCAATCCCGCGCACCTGGCGGAATGCCACTTCCCGCTGGAAAGCCTGGCGGTCCGGAACGGGGAACTGGCGCCCATGCCGTGAGCTGGGCCGAGTACGCGATCATCGCCGTCGCCGTGTTCGCCGCCTCCAGCCTGCAGGCCTCGATCGGGTTCGGCATGGGGATGCTGGCAGCTCCGGTCATCGCCCTCGTGGACCCGCGCCTGCTGCCGGCCACCATCATCATGCTCGCCCTGCTGGTGACCATCATGGTCACCGCGCGCGAACGTTCGCAGCTGGACCTGCGCGGGGCCGGCTGGGCACTGGTTGGCAGGATCCCCGGCAGCCTCTGCGGCGCCTGGCTGGTGGCCGTCTTGCCCGGCGAGGGCCTGTCCTGGCTGGTGGCGGTGACCGTGCTGGCGGGAGTGGTGCTGGCGTTCCTCGGCTGGCGGCCCGCACCGCGCCGGTTGAACCTGGTCACCGCCGGGGCCGCCTCCGGAATCATGGGCACCGCAACCTCCATCGGCGGCGCCCCCATGGCCCTGGTCTGGCAGGGACACCACGGCGCCCGCCTGCGCGGGACCATGAGCGCCTTCTTCATGATCGGCTCCGGAGTATCGCTCGCTGCCCTGGCGCTGGCGGGCGCGGTCACAGGCAAGATCCTGGTGCTGGCCGCGTGGCTGGTTCCCGCGGCCGTGGCCGGCTATGCCGTCTCGCGCTTCCTCAACCGCTTCCTCGACGCCAAGCGGCTGCGCCTACTCGCGCTCTCCGCCTCCGGCCTCGGCGCCGTGCTGCTGGCCGGCCAAACGCTGCTGGGCTGAGCCTCCCCGGCCCAGCCCAGCAGTTGTGTCAGCTCGCCGCGCGGACCACGTTGAACAGCGGTCTCCCGGCAGCCAGGTTGGCGATATTGGCTGCGATGTCCGCAGCGCGCCGCTCGAAGGTCCGCCGGGCGTGCCCGGAGTGGTGCGGCGTGAGTACCACATTGTCCAGTTCCTCGAAAGGGAACTCCGACGGCGGCACCCTGCCGCCCGCGGGCGTGCCCCACCAGACGTCGATCCCGGCCCCGGCGATCCGGCGTTCGGCCAGCGCCGCGTACAGGGCGCCCTGGTCGACGATGGGGCCGCGGGCCACATTGACCAGCAGCGCGGACGGCTTCATCCGCTGCAGCTCCCCAGCGCCGATGAGGCCGCGCGTCCCTTCGCTGAGCGGCACGGTCACGACCACGACATCCGACGTCTCGAGCAGCTTGGGCAACTCCGCGTTCCCGCCGACCCACTCCGGCTGCACCCCTGCGGGGAGCGGCGCCGCTGGATTGCCCCGCACCGCCTGCACCCGCATGCCGAGCGCTCCGGCCAAGCGGGCGACTTCGGCCCCGATGGTTCCGAGGCCGATCACGCCGACCACCATGCCGTCCAGCGTGGGGTGGAATGGGACGTCCTTCGCCGTCGCTATGGTCCGCCACTGGCCGCTGCGCAGTTCCCGGTCCGCGGCCAGCGCGCGGCGGGAGAGCATCAGGGTCATCATGACCACGTGCTCGGCGATCGGCCGGGCATGATGGAAGGTATTGGCGACGGCGGCGGACGGTGACAGGGCGTCCAGTGCGATCTTCTCGTAGCCTGCACCGGTGACGTGGACCAGCCGCAGCCTGGTGCCTGCCGCCGCCTGTTCCGGCGGCAGTGCGGAGCAAATTACGACGTCGGCATCCGCCACTGCGCGTAACTGTTCCTCCGCGCCCCAACCGGACGCCATCACCCAATGGTGCGCTCCGCCGTCGTACCTTAACTCCTGCTGGAACCGGCTGATGATCGGGTCGGTAACGACGATCCGCAGTGCTTCCGCTTGGTGCGTCCCGGCCTTCACCAGCGGGGGCTTTTCAGTTGGTAGGCGGGGTGGATGCGTTGCATGTAGCCGGTGTCGTCGCGGCTGGTGAGGCCGCTGTCGAGGTATTGGAGGTGGAGTTTTTCGAGGTTGTCGTGGTCGAGTTCGATGCCGAGGCCGGGGGCGGTTGGCACCGTGACGGCGCCGTTGGTGAAGGTGAGGGTGTCGGGGGTGATGATGTCCTCGTCGGGGTTTTTCCAGGGCCAGTGGGTGTCGCAGGCGTAGTCGAGGTTGGGTGTGGCGGCGGCGAGGTGGACCATGGCGGCCAGGGAGATGCCCAGGTGGGAGTTGGAGTGCATGGACAGGCCGAGGCCGAAGGTTTCGG
>NZ_ANPE02000174.1 GCF_000328305.2 Arthrobacter crystallopoietes BAB-32
CCGCCGTCGTACGCGTATTAGTTGGTTTTTGCCTTCGCACGCTAATATGTAGATGCCCCTTTTTGAGGGCGCGGCCACGTCCGGGCCGAATTCTCCAGTTCTCAACCGAATTGAGCCATCACGCATGTCAGAAACCACGACGTCGACGCAGAGCGCCGTCCGCAGCGACCTTCGCAATGTCGCCATCGTAGCCCACGTCGACCACGGTAAGACCACTTTGGTGGACGCAATGCTCCGCCACACCGGCGCCTTCGCCAGCCATGGCGAGACCGAAGAACGCGTGATGGACTCCGGCGAACTTGAACGCGAAAAAGGCATCACCATCCTGGCCAAGAACACCACGGTGTTCTACTCGGGCCCAGCCGCCGATGGCGAGACCATCACCATCAACGTCATCGACACCCCCGGCCACGCGGACTTCGGCGGTGAAGTCGAGCGCGGCCTGTCCATGGTCGACGGCGTCGTGCTGCTCGTGGACGCCTCCGAAGGCCCGCTGCCGCAGACCCGTTTCGTGCTGCGCAAGGCGCTTGCCGCCAAGCTCCCGGTAGTGCTGGTGGTCAACAAGACGGACCGCCCGGATGCCCGGATCGACGGGGTCGTTGCCGAGGCCATGGACCTGCTGCTCGGCCTGGCTTCCGATTTGGCGGACGAGGTGCCGGACCTGGACCTGGACGCCGTGCTGAATGTGCCGGTGGTCTACGCCTCCGGCAAGCTTGGCCGCGCCTCGCTGGAACAGCCGGCAGACGGCACCGCCCCCGACAATGAGGACCTGGAGCCGCTGTTCCAGACCATCATGGAGCACATTCCGGCCCCCACCTACAACGCGGACGGCGTGCTGCAGGCGCATGTGACCAACCTGGACGCGTCGCCGTTCCTCGGCCGACTGGCCCTGCTGCGCATCTTCAACGGCACCCTGAAGAAGGGCCAGACCGTGGCGTGGGCCCGCTCCAACGGCGAGCTGAAGAACGTCCGCATTTCCGAACTGCTGGCCACCAAGGGCCTTGAGCGCGTGCCGGCAGAATCAGCCGGACCCGGCGAGATCGTGGCCGTCGCCGGCATCGAAGACATCACCATCGGCGAAACCCTGACCGACGCGGAAAACCCGCAGCCGCTGCCGCTGATCACGGTGGACGATCCGGCCATCTCGATGACCATCGGTATCAACACCTCGCCGCTGGCGGGCAAGGTCAAGGGCGCCAAGGTCACCGCCCGCCAGGTCAAGGACCGGCTGGACAAGGAACTGATCGGCAACGTGTCGCTCCGCGTGCTGCCGACCGAGCGCCCGGATGCCTGGGAGGTCCAGGGCCGCGGCGAGCTGGCGCTGGCCATCCTGGTCGAGCAGATGCGCCGCGAGGGCTTCGAGCTGACGGTCGGCAAGCCGCAGGTCGTCACCCGGACCATCGACGGCAAGATCCACGAGCCGATGGAGCACATGACCATCGACGTGCCGGAGGAGTACCTCGGCGCGGTCACCCAGCTGATGGCCGCCCGCAAGGGCCGGATGACCAACATGGCCAACCACGGCACTGGCTGGGTGCGGATGGAATTCATCGTTCCTGCCCGCGGCCTGATCGGCTTCCGCACCAAGTTCCTGACGGAAACCCGCGGCGCCGGCATCGCCTCCTCCTACTCCGAGGGCTATGAGCCGTGGGCCGGTCCGATCGAATACCGGACCAACGGTTCGCTGATCGCCGACCGCGCCGGAGCGGTGACCCCGTTCGCCATGATCAACCTGCAGGAGCGCGGCACGTTCTTCGTGCAGCCCACCTCGGAGGTCTACGAAGGCATGATCGTCGGAGAGAACTCCCGCGCCGACGACATGGACGTGAACATCACCAAGGAAAAGAAGCTGACCAACATGCGGTCCTCCACCGCGGACAGCTTCGAGAACCTGACCCCGCCGCGGATCCTGACCCTGGAGGAGTCCCTGGAATTCGCGCGTGAGGATGAGTGCGTGGAGATCACCCCGGAAGCCATCCGCATCCGCAAGGTGATCCTGGACGCTAACGAGCGGAACAAGGCCAACCGTGCCCGTGCCAAGGCATAAGCTGGCTTCATGACAGAGCAGAGGCAGCCCGCAGTACCACAAGGAAGCGGGCTGCCTCCCGCTTTTAACCCGGAATCCGGGGCACCGGACGCACGCCCGGGGTCCCACGTGCCCGCAGCGGAAGGCAAGGAACGACGGCGGAAGGGTGCCTTCGCGGGGTGGGGCACCGCCGTCGTTGGCGGTTTGGTGGTGGCCCTGCTGGGCACGAACCTGCACAGCCAGGTCTGGTTCACCGCCGGGCAGGCGTATCCGTGGGGCGCGCCCGCGGCGCTGCTTTTTGCCGCAGCGGCGATGGTCTGGATTGGTGTCCGCAGCCAGAACGTGATGGCGGCAGGCCTGACCGGAATCGTGGCGTACGTCCTGGTCGGGCTGATGGCCAGCGGCCTCGGCGGCGAGCCGCTGATCGTCACGGCGACGTCGGCCGAGCGGGAGCTGGCGGTCGAGATTGCCGGTCGGATCTGGACCATCGGGCTGGCCGCCATGGTGATCCTGGCCGTAGCGCTGACGTCGTGGGCGCTGAAGCCGCGGCGCTAGCAGCTAGTTCGCTGTGCGGTCCACGTGGTGGGCCAGGAAGATGGATGTTGCGGTACCGTCCTCGTCGGCCGGGCGCCGCGCATACTCCTCCAGCACTGCACGGATTTTGTCCATCAGCTCGCGGCGGTTGGCATCGTTGAGCTTGACGCCCATCCGGGTCGTTTCGATCTCGTCCGGGGCCAGGCCGTCGATTTCCTGCAGGAAGGTCTCAACCAGCACAGGGGCAGCGTCCGGCAGTTTGGCCCCCCAGGACCGGCGGGTTGCCCGGTACGGAACCTCGCGGGCGCCGCGGTTGCCCTTGCGCGGTTCCTCGGCCTCCAGGAAGCCGGTGTTCAGCAGCGTCCGGACATGGTGCAGGCTCGTTGCCGGGTTGAGCTGGAGCAGCCCGGCAATCTCCTTATTCGTCCGGGAGCGGTGCAGGCAGAGCCGGAGGATGCGCAGCCGGACAGGGGAGCTGAGCGCCCGCCCCGTGGCTTGCAGATCCTGATCGGTTGGCATAAACCAAGTATACGTCAGAAGGCGCCCTGGTGATTGATGTTCCTCAATCGGTGCGCGGCCGGCGGCGCGGCGGCGGGGGCGGCACGGCCTTTGCAGCGGTCACCGCCCCCAAGTCCACCGCCACATCGCCGCGGCGGGTACGGACGGTGCACTCGCCGTCGTTCGCGGAAACCAGTTCGCCGAGGGCATCGGTCACACCGCCGGGAATCCGGTAGCGGACCACAACGCGGGTCCCCAACGCCGCAGAGCGGAGGAAGGCGGCGGGCGTAGAGGCAGGCACGGCTCCATTTTAGGCGCAGGGCGGGGCACGGGGAGATAATGGACGAGGCGCTACCTTGGTGGTAGCTGACGACGAAAGGTGCTCAAGGACGTGACGTATGTAATCGCGCAGCCGTGCGTGGATGTGAAGGACAAGGCGTGCATCGAAGAATGCCCGGTGGACTGCATCTATGAAGGCGAGCGGATGCTCTACATCCACCCCGATGAGTGCGTGGACTGTGGCGCCTGCGAACCGGTCTGCCCCGTCGAGGCCATCTACTACGAGGACGACACCCCGGAGGAATGGGCCGAGTACTACAAGGCGAACGTGGAATTCTTTGACGACCTGGGCTCGCCCGGCGGCGCCGCCAAGATCGGCAACACCGGCAAGGACCACCCGATCATTGCGGTCCTGCCGCCGCAGAACCAAGACTGAACGCCGATGGGTTTTGGACTCCAGCTTCCGGACTACCCGTGGAACGCCATGGAACCGTACCGGGAGAAAGCCTCGCGCCATCCGGACGGCATGGTCAACCTCTCCATCGGAACGCCCGTCGACCCCACGCCCCAGGTCATCCAGGACGCGCTGAAAGCCGCCGCCGACTCGCCCGGGTATCCGACGGCGCATGGGACCTTGAAGCTGCGGGAAGCCATCTCCGACTGGTATGCCCGCCGCCGGAACGTGCCGGGACTGGACCCGGCGGCGGTCATGCCGACCGTCGGGTCGAAGGAGCTGGTGGCGTGGCTGCCGCTGCTGCTGGGCCTGGGCAAGGACGACGTCGTCGTGCGGCCTACGGTGGCGTACCCCACCTACGACATCGGTGCCATTCTGGCCGGAGCAACTCCGATCGCCGCGGATTCGCTCGACGAGCTGGATGCTTCGGTGCGCGGTCGGGTCAAGCTCGTCTGGATCAACTCTCCGGCCAATCCGACCGGGATCGTCCGGGACACCGCGTCCCTGCGCGCGTTTGTGGAGCAAGCGCGTGCGGCCGGCGCCGTCGTTGCCTCGGATGAGTGCTATGCCGAGCTCGGCTGGGAGGCCTGGGACCAGGACCGCGGCGGGCAGCCGGTACCGAGCGTGCTGGACCCCGAGGTGTCGCAGGGCAGCCATGAGGGGCTGCTCAGCGTCTACTCACTGAGCAAGCAGTCGAACCTGGCCGGCTACCGTGCGGCCTTCGTCGCCGGTGATCCGGCCCTGATGCCAAACCTCGTGAACAGCAGGAAGCATGCCGGAATGATCGTGCCGCTGCCGGTGCAGGAAGCCATGCGCGCGGCGCTGTCCGATGCCGGGCACGTGCAGGCGCAGAAGGACCTGTACCGCAGCCGGCGCGAACGCCTGTTGCCCGCGCTGCAGAACTTCGGCCTGCAGGTCCAGCATTCCGAAGCCGGCCTCTACCTGTGGGGAACCGCCGGTGAAGACACCTGGACCACGGTTGACCGCCTCGCCCAGCTGGGGATCGTGGTTGGCCCCGGCGTTTTCTACGGTGAGCGCGGAAACGGCTTTATCCGGGTGGCGCTGACCGAAGTGGATGAACGGATCGACGCGGCGGTAAAGCGGCTCAGTTAACGCGTGCGCGTAACCGGAAAGTGACTTGCGGATTAGAAATCGCGGGCCCTCTGCCGGTAGCGTGTGATCGAGCGCGCACATGCCCTGCGCCACAAGCACAGCGGCCTGCGCAATAGTTTCCATAACCTCCTGAAGGGGACTCAATGACAGAGCAGACGGGTGCCACCCTGCAGTACGACGGTGGCCAGCTGGACCTGCCCCGGCTCAAAGCGGCTGAAGGCAATGACGGCTACGACGTTTCCAAGCTGCTGAAGCAGACCGGCGCGGTCACGTTCGACCCCGGCTTCATGAATACCGCCGCGACGACGTCGGCCATCACCTACATCGACGGCGACGCCGGCATCCTGCGCTACCGCGGTTACCCGATCGACCAGCTGGCCGAGCACTCGAGCTTCCTCGAAGTCTCCTACCTCCTGATCTACGGCAACCTGCCCTCGCCGGCCGAGCTGGAGGCCTTCGACCAGAAGATCCGCCGCCACACCCTTCTGCATGAGGAGCTCAAGGGCTTCTTCAACGGCTTCCCCCGGGACGCGCACCCGATGCCGGTGCTCTCCTCCGCGGTCAGCGCGCTGTCGACCTTCTACCAGGACTCGCTGGACCCCTTCGATGACGAGCAGGTGGAACTGTCCACCATCCGCCTGATGGCCAAGCTGCCCGTCATCGCCGCCTACGCGCACAAGAAGTCCATCGGACAGGCCCTGCTCTACCCGGACAACTCCATGAACCTGGTGGAGAACTTCATGCGGCTCTGCTTCGGCCTGCCGGCTGAGCCCTATGAGCTGGATCCGGACATGGCCAAGGCGCTGGACCTGCTGCTGATCCTGCACGCGGACCATGAGCAGAACTGCTCCACCTCGACCGTCCGCCTGGTCGGCAGCTCGAACGCCAACATGTTTGCCTCCATTTCCGCCGGCATCAACGCGCTGTTCGGCCCGCTGCACGGCGGCGCCAACGAGGCGGTGCTGAACATGCTGCGCCAGATCCAGTCGTCGGGCACCAAGCCGGAAGACTTCATGGAGAAGGTCAAGAACAAGGAAGCCGGCGTCCGCCTGATGGGCTTCGGACACCGCGTCTACAAGAACTACGATCCGCGCGCCAGGATCATCAAGGCCACCGCGCACGACATCCTGGGCAAGCTCGGCGGCAATGACGAGCTGCTGGACATCGCCATGCGGCTTGAGGAGAAGGCGCTGGCCGATGACTACTTCATCGAGCGCAAGCTGTACCCGAACGTGGACTTCTACACGGGCCTGATCTACAAGGCGATGGGCTTCCCGGAGAAGATGTTCACGGTGCTCTTCGCGATCGGCCGCCTGCCCGGCTGGATTGCCCAGTGGCGCGAGATGATCAAGGATCCGGATACCAAGATCGGCCGTCCGCGGCAGCTGTACACGGGCGAACTCGAGCGGCAGTACCCCGCCCGCTGATTCGTCAAGTACGACGGCGGCACGCGCCTTAAGCACGAAGGGCTCCGGAGCGATCCGGAGCCCTTCGCTCTATCCAGGCCGGCGGCGGCTCAGCCGGCGTAGCCGTTGGGGTTGTTCTTCTGCCAGCGCCAGTGGTCCTGGCACATCTGCTCGAGCGTGCGCTGGGCAGACCAGCCCAGTTCTGCCAGGGCCGCCGTGGGATCGGCGTAGCTGACGGCGGCATCGCCGGGGCGGCGGTCGGTCAGCTCGCGCGGGATTTCGAAGCCGGCTGCCTTGCCGAAGGCGTCCAGGACTTCCAGGACGGAAGATCCCCGGCCGGTCCCCAGGTTCCAGCGGCGGACTCCCGGCCGGCTGGCGATGAAGTCCAGGGCAGCCAGGTGGCCGGCGGCGAGGTCCATGACGTGGATGTAGTCGCGCACGCCGGTGCCGTCCGGCGTCGGGTAGTCGCTGCCGAAAACCCGGACCTTCTCGCGGCGGCCGACCGCCACCTGTGCGACAAAGGGCAGCAGGTTGTTCGGAACGCCTGTCGGATCCTCTCCGATCCGTCCGGACTCGTGCGCGCCGACGGGATTGAAGTAGCGCAACAGGGCCACGTGCCAGCGCTCGTCCGCGGCTCCGAGGTCACTCAGGATATCCTCGATCTGTTCTTTGGTCCGGCCGTACGGATTGGTGGCGTCCAGGGGCATCTTCTCGGTCAGCGGGACCTCGTCGGAATTGCCGTAGACCGTGGCGGAGGAACTGAACACGATCGTGCGCACATTGCGGGCCTCCATGCAACGCAGCAGGTTCAGGGTGCCGCCCACGTTATTGCGGTAGTAGTGCAGCGGTTGCTGAACGGATTCTCCAACAGCCTTCAGCCCGGCGAAATGGATGACAGCATCCACCTTCTCAGCGTCGAACACCTCGCCGAGGGCCGCCTCGTCCAGCAGGTCGACTTTGCGGAACGCAGCACTCCGTCCGGTCAGCTCCTCCACCCGGCGCAGCGACTCCTGGCTCGAATTGGCCAGGTTGTCCAGGACGACGACGTCGTGCCCGGCCTCCAGCAGGGCCAAGGTTGTATGCGAGCCAATGTAGCCGGTTCCCCCGGTGACCAGAATCTTCATAGTTACAGCCTAGTTCGTGGAGGCACTCGGCCGATATTTGACGGTGGTCGGGCGCTTCACCAACGTCTACAGTTGATTTAGGACGTCGGAAAGGACCTTCATTGATGGAGCACACCGGCAGTTCGGGATGGCGGATTTCGTCCGACACCTCGGCACAGATGCTAATGGCCTTGTACTTTCATGACGTTGCCGGACTCGACGGGGCGGGCTTCCCTGCGGTCTCGGCAGCCGAACCGTGGGTCCGACGGGCCGATCCGCGGCAGCTGACTGCGCACGTCGGGGGACCTCCGGCGCTGCGGCGGGAGTGGGAGCAATGGTGGTCCTTGCTCGTCCAAGATGACACGGGTGAAGCCACGGTCCTGGAGCCACCGGCCTTCAGCGCCTTCGACGGCAGCCCGGCCCTGCAAAAGGTGATGCAGGCCCACTATGGCGCTGCCACCACCTGGGCACGTGAACGGAGATCGGAGTACCGGCGCCTGGAGCAGGAGCGCGAGGCGAGCGGCAGGGCCAAGCTGATCAGCCAACTCGTGCAGGACCGCGAGATGGAACTTGGCCGGGACGCACGGCAGTTCGACCTGAAGCTGATCGAACTGCCGCTGCGCGAGGCTCGCGCCTGGTTCGTCGAACCGAACCGGATGATCCTGAGCCAGAAACTGATCGACGACGAGGCCGGTTACCGCAGTTTCGTCCAGCCAGTGGTGGAGCTGCTGGTCTAGCCCGCAGTTCAGGCATCCGCGGCGAGGGTGATGACCACTGTCCCGGTCCTGGTATCCGCAGTGGACCAGCTGCCGGACGCCCGTTCCCAGTTCAGGCCGCCGAAAGCCACCGACTCCAGTTGCAGTTCCTTGGCCGAAGCCACCGCCCACTGGGCAACCGCCCATCCGGTCGTGTCTTCGGCTGCCACGTACAGCTGGTTGCCCTCGACCGAGGCCTGCAGCCCCGGATGTGCCAGTTCGAGCTGCTCCAGGACCGCGGTCGGGTCGCCCGGCGCATCGGCCGACTTCAGCACGCAGTTCAACGCTGCCGGGGAATGCCCGGTGAGCGCGGAGGCGAAGGCCTTGCCTTCGCCTTCATGGTCTGCATACGCATCCGGGTAGGCGCTGCGCTGGACCTTCTGGGCAGCTTCGGTGATCGGAAGCGCTTCGAAGCCCGGGACCTCCTCCAGTTCCTCGTAGAAGCGATTGCTGGCGTAAACCGGGTCCATCACCTGCTGCTCAGTGCCCCAACCCTGGGACGGGCGCTGCTGGAACAAACCGCGCGAGTCGGGGCCGGCGTCGTCTCCGTGGCCGATATTGCGCAGCTTCGACTCCTGGATGGAGGTTGCCAGGGCGATCGACGCCGCCCTGGCCGGAAGTCCGCGTTGGACTGCAATGCCGGAAATCAGTGCAGCGTTGGCGGCCTGGTCCGGAGCCAATTCAAAGGTGTCCGGACCAACCACTGCCGTACACCGTTCCCGCACCAGAATCTCCGAGCGCTTGATCGAGGACACTGCAGCCCACACACCACCGGCCACCAGAGTGACCAGTAGCAGCATCACCAGCAAGCTGCGCTGGCGCCGTCGTCGAACCATCGGGGGAGGATCCAGAGGTAGTTAGTTGGCGTGCAGAGCCGCGTTGAGCTCGACGGTCTGTCCGGCGCGCGGCAGCACCTCAACCATGCCGGAGAGGGAATTCCGCCGGAAGAGCAGGTTGGAAACGCCGGAGAGCTCCGCCGCTTTGATCTGGCGGGTTTCGCCAGTGGCGTCGAGCAGGTTCACCCGGGTCCCCGCCGTCACGTAGAGTCCGGCTTCGACAACGCAATCGTCGCCAATGCTGATGCCGACGCCGGAATTGGCTCCCAGCAGTACGCGCTCACCGATGCTGATGCGCTCTTTGCCGCCGCCCGAGAGGGTGCCCATGATCGATGCGCCGCCACCGACGTCGGAGCCGTCCGCCACGACGACGCCGGCCGAAATGCGGCCCTCCACCATGGAGGTGCCGAGAGTGCCGGCATTGAAGTTCACAAAGCCCTCATGCATCACCGTGGTTCCCTCGGCCAGGTGCGCACCGAGGCGGACTCGGTCGGCGTCTGCGATCCGCACGCCGCTGGGCACGACATAGTCGACCATCCGGGGGAACTTGTCGACGCCGTACACGGTCACCGCGCCGCGCCGGCGCATCCGCAGCCGCGTGGCTTCGAAGCCTTCGGTGCTGCAGGGGCCGAAGTTGGTCCAGACGACATTGGCCAGAAGCCCGAAGATGCCGTCCAGGTTCAGCGCATTGGGCCTGACCAGCCGGTGTGAGAGGAGGTGCAGGCGCAGGTAGGCATCTGCGGTGTCGGCCGGTGCAGCGTCGAGTTCGATGCTGCGGCTGACCAGCTCGAAACGCACACCGCGCTCAACGTCCTCCTGCCCGGCCAGGTCCTGCAGCTGCTGGTCGGGACTTGCAGCAGGTGCCTCGCCGAGGCCGGGGGCCGGATACCAGACATCCAGCACAGTGCCATTGGCGGCCACGGTGGCAAGACCGGTTCCGAAGGCGGTTTTCGGCAGGGGAGAAGACGCGGTGTTCTCAGACATGACTCCCAGTGTACCGACGCCCGATGGCCAGCCGGCACGATTACGCTAGGGGTGTGACTGCATCGACGATTGCCCTTGACCTGACCGCCGACGTGGCAGAACTTACTGCCGCATTGATCGACATCAACAGCGTCTCGGGCAATGAGGGCGCGATCGCCGACGCCGTCGAGGCGGCGCTGCGCGGCCTGCCGCATCTACGTGTGCTCAGGGACGGCGATGCCATCGTGGCCTGGACCGAGCTCGGCCGGACCGAGCGGGTGGTCCTGGCCGGGCATCTGGACACCGTGCCGCTTCCGACCGTGCCGTACTCCCGGGGCACCGTTCCTTCAAGCTGGGACGGCGAAGTGCTCTATGGCCGCGGAGCGACGGACATGAAAGGCGGAGTGGCCGTGCAGCTGGCCCTCGCCGCGCAGCTGAAGGAACCGTCCCGCGACGTCACTTACGTGTTCTATGACCATGAGGAGGTCCAGGCCTCGCTCAGCGGCTTGGGGAGGCTGGTCCGCCACCACCGCGGACTGCTGGACGGTGATTTCGCCATTCTGCTGGAGCCGACCAACGGTACGGTCGAGGGTGGCTGCAACGGCACCAGCAGGTTCGAGGTTACGACGACGGGCAAGGCAGCGCATTCGGCGCGCGCCTGGATGGGCCAGAACGCCATCCATGCCGCCGCGGAAATCCTGGCCAGGCTCCGTGACCACGAACCGGCGACCGTGACCGTGGACGGCCTGGACTATCGGGAAAGCCTGAATGCGGTGAAGATCAACGGTGGAACGGCCGGAAACGTCATCCCCGACAAGACGATCGTGGAGATCAATTACCGTTTCGCTCCCGACAAGACGCCCGATGATGCCGAAGCCTACGTCCGTGAGCTGCTCGACGGCTTCGCGGTGGTCCGGACGGATGCGGCAGCCGGAGCCCGGCCCGGGCTCAACCATCCGGCGGCCGCCGACTTTGTCGCGGCCGTCGGGGCCGAGCCGAAGCCGAAGTACGGGTGGACGGATGTCGCCCGGTTCAGCGAGTTGGGCATACCGGCCGTGAACTTCGGTCCCGGGGATGCGCTGCTTGCCCATACCGACAACGAGCATGTCCATGCTGGCGCAATCAGGGCGTGCCTTGATGCGCTGCGCCGCTGGTTGGCCTGAGACCGGCTCGGCAGGCACGAAGGGAGGGCGGTATCCGCAGGGGATACCGCCCTCCTTCCTGCCCGCAGCCGCCGTGCCTGGCTCAGACTTTGGCGGCGACCGGCGGAGCGCTGATCGGCTTGGTCTTGCCGGCAGTCCGGCTGCCCAGGAACCGGGACAGCCAGTTGGCGACCCAGGACAACGTGAAGTTGATGATGATGAACAGCACCGCGGCCACGGTCAGCGCCTGCAGGATCGGTCCTGCAGAGCCGTAGATCTGCATCGCGCGCAGCAGTTCCGAGTAGCTGATGATCGAGCCGAGGGCCGAGTCCTTCAGGATGACGACGAACTGGCTTATCAGCGAAGGCAGCATGGCAACCAGCGCCTGAGGCAGCTCGATGTTGCGCAGCGACTGTCCTCGCGTCATGCCGATCGCCATCCCGGCTTCCCGCTGGCCCTTCGGCAGGCCGTGCACGCCCGAACGCACCAGTTCCGCGATGACGGATCCGTTGTAGAGGGTCAGTGCAATGACGACGCCGTAGAAGGGCGTGTCCGCGGGCTCGACGATTTGCATCCGGCCCAGCAGCAGCCAGAAGAAGATCATCATCAGGAGCACCGGAACAGCGCGGAAGAACTCCACGATGATGCTGCTGATCCAGTTGATGGCCTTGTTGTGCGAGAGCCGGCCCATGCCGAAGAGCAGGCCAAAGACGACCGAGGTCACGATCGCCGCGGCTGCTGCTTTGAAGGTGTTCATCAGGCCGGGAAGGATGGTGAATTGCCAGACATCGGCGGTCAGGAACGGACTCCACAGTTCCGGTGCCAGCTGGCCCTGGTCGTAGAGACCCTTGAGCACGAAGGCCGCGGCTCCCAGGAAGATGAGGACGCCGAGGATGTTGGTGATGAGGATCCTGCGCTGGGCCTTCGGGCCGGGGGCATCGAACAGTACGCTTTGCCGTGTTGTCATCGTGCCACCGCCAATTTCTTCGATAGCCAGGTCGTCAGCAGGCCGATCGGAATGACGATCACCACGAAGCCCAGGGCGAAGGTCGCGAAGATGGCCATGATGACATCGGGACGGAATTCGATCATGGTCTTCATGAGTCCAGCTGCTTCAGCCACCGAGGCGACGGTTGCCACCGTGGTGTTCTTGGTCAGCGCAATCAAGGTGTTGCCCAGCGGGGCGATGGCGCCGCGGAAGGCCTGGGGGAGCACGATGAGCCGTGCGGCCGGCAGGAAGCTCAGCCCGATGGCCCGGGCGGCTTCGGCCTGGCCGAGCGGCACCGTATTGACGCCGCTTCGGATGGCTTCGCACACGAACGCCGCGTGGTAGACCGACAGGCCGATGATCGCCCACAGGAAGAAGTTGAAGTCGAAATCGCTCGAGAGGTTCAGCTGCAGCTGGAAGACGGCCACCAGGATGCAGAAAACCATGATGATCGTCAGGGGCGTATTGCGGAAAATGTTGACGTAGGCGGCTCCGGCCCAGCGGAAGCTCGGCACGGGCGAGATCCGCATCAGCGCCAGGACGGTGCCGAGCACCAAGGATCCCAGGCCGGCCCAGAACGTCAGTTGGATATTGACCCACAGCGCGGCCACCACGTCGTAGGTCTCCAGCGCCGTCAGGTAGCTCTGGAAGTACTCGGACAAGCTGTCCATCCCCTTTCGTTGGGAAGGTCACGCGCATCCTGCGGGGCAGGCGTGGGCCGGCCCCGCAGGACAGCGGCTAGGCGCAGGAATCGCCCGGCGTGGGCGGATTCAGTTCTTCGTTGAAGGTGTAGTCGACGCCTTCGGTGTTCGCCGTCAGGGCTTCTTCCCAGGCACCCTCTTCCACCATCTTGTTGATCGCGGCGTTGATGTCGGCGCAGAGTTCGGTGCCCTTCGGCAGGCCGACTCCGTAGCGCTCCTCCGAGAAGGGATTGCCGACGACCTTGAACTTGCCCGCGAAGTTCGGCTGGGCCGCGAGGCCGGCCAGGATGATGTCGTCGGTGGTCACCGCGTCGATCTGGCCGCTCTGCATGGCCGTGACGCACTCGGCATAGCCCGGCCGCTCGAGCAGGTTGACCTCCTGGGCATGCTCGTCCTTGATGCGCTGGGCCGAGGTGGAACCGGTAACCGAACACAGGTTCTTGCCGTTCAGGTCATCCGGTCCGTTGATGTCGGTGTTCTCGGCGCTGACCAGCAGATCCTGGCCGGCGACGAAGTAGGGGCCGGCGAAGTCCACGGTCTGCTTGCGCTCGTCGGTGATGGAGTAGGTCGCGAAGATCATGTCCACCTGGCCGTTGGCGAGCATGTTCTCGCGGTTGGCAGAGGGGGATTCGACGAATTCGATCTGCTCCTCGGAGTAGCCGAGTTCATTGGCGACGTACTTGGCCACGTCGACGTCGAAGCCGGTGTATTCGCCGCCCGACTGGAAGCCCAGGCCCGGCTGGTCGTACTTGATGCCGATCCGGATGGTTTCGCCCCCTTCGGTGCCGCCGCCGGTTTCCCCGCCGCCGGCTCCGCCGCCGCCGTTGCCGCCGCAGGCAGAGAGGGTCAGGGCGGCGATGGCGCCCATGGCCGCCATCGCGATACGCGTCTTGCGCATGTTTTCTCCTTGCGTCGTGGTTCCTTCAAGGCAGGAACCGCTGGTGCTGACTTAGTGGTTGAGGATCTTGCCGAGGAAATCCTTGGCTCGAGGGCTCTTCGGATTAGTAAAGAACTCTTCCGGCGTCGCCTGCTCGACAATCTGTCCGTCCGCCATGAAGATCACGCGGTCTGCGGCCTTGCGGGCGAAGCCCATCTCGTGGGTCACCACGATCATGGTCATGCCCTCCTTGGCCAGCTGCACCATGGTGTCCAGGACTTCGTTGATCATTTCCGGGTCGAGCGCCGAGGTCGGCTCATCGAAGAGCATGACCTTCGGCTTCATGGCCAGCGCACGGGCAATGGCCACACGCTGCTGCTGGCCGCCGGACAGCTGTGCCGGCAGCTTGTGCGCCTGGTTGTCCACGCCGACCCGCTTGAGCAGGCCCATGGCCAGTTCCTTGGCGGCGGCCGGCTTCATACCCTTGACCTTGATGGGGCCAAGGGTCACGTTCTCCAGGATGGACTTGTGCGCAAAGAGGTTGAAGGACTGGAACACCATTCCGACGTCGGCGCGGAGCCGGGCGAGCGCCTTGCCTTCCGAGGGAAGCATGTTTCCGTCGATCAGGATGTCACCGTCGTCGATCGTTTCCAGACGGTTGATCGCCCGGCAAAGCGTGGACTTGCCTGAGCCCGAGGGCCCGATGACGACGACGACCTCGCCCTTGGTGACTTCGAGGTTGATGTTGCGCAGGACGTGCAGGGCGCCGAAGTGCTTATTGACATCTTTGAGCTGCACCAACGGCTGTCCGGAGGCCGCCCGGGCCGCGGCGCCGGTGGGCGCAGCCATAGGTTCGCTGTGGGGATCGTCACGGGTCATGACTTGAATCTAGCGAAAGATTTCCTTCAAGCCACGCATTTCGCCGGCAATAGCGGAATCGTGATTCAAGAGAAACCTGCGGAAACGCCGTCGAGCAGGGAAAATGTGCTGGAAACAAGGCCGTGCGGCGCCCGGATCTGTAGCCTTGGGGAATGAACAACCAGCAAGGGATCCCGCTGCCTTCCGAACTCGCGGCGAGATCGCCCTCGCGGCACAAGGGTTCGGTGGAGCTGCGCCGGTCGCAGGCCAACATACCGCAGGCGGACCAGTATCTGCTGGATACACGTGACCGGGCCGACTTCACCCACACGGACCCCTGGCGCGTGCTGCGGATCCAGAGCGAGTTTGTTGAGGGCTTCGGGACCTTGGCCGAGCTGGGACCCGCGATCAGCGTTTTCGGTTCGGCACGCACCCGGCCCGGTACGGTGCATTATGACGTTGCCGAGCAGATCGGGCGCCTGCTGGTGAAACGCAATTTCGCCGTCATTACCGGCGGCGGCCCGGGATCCATGGAAGCCGCCAACAAGGGCGCCAGCGAAGCCGGCGGGCTGTCGGTTGGCCTGGGCATCGAGCTGCCGTTCGAACAGGGCCTGAACGACTGGGTGGACCTGGGCATCAACTTCCGGTATTTCTTTGCGCGCAAGACGATGTTCGTCAAGTACGCGCAGGGCTTCATCGTGCTGCCCGGCGGCCTCGGCACCATGGATGAACTTTTCGAGGCCATGGTGCTGGTCCAGACGCAGAAAGTGACATCGTTCCCGATCGTGCTGGTCGGCAGCGCCTTTTGGGGTCCGCTCATGGACTGGGTCAAGACCACCCTGCTGGAAGAGGGCATGATCGCCGCTGCCGATCTGGAGCTTGTCAGCGTGGTTGACACCGCCGAGGATGCTGTCGAACGCATCATGGCCGGACTCTCCGTCGGGACCGGGCGCCGGATGCCCGAGGAGCCGATGTAGGCCAGGGCCCACGCACCGCATCTGGCACGATGGTGCTGTGAGCCTGTTCCTGGTCTTCCTCGCCATTGCCGCAGCCGGTGCCGCGGCCATGGCGGCTGCCGGACGCTTCAGCAGCACCTCCGCGGCTGCGGGACAGGGGTGGCAGCGCGGCGAAGTGGCGAAGCTCGAGGGTCTGAGCGAAGCCGACCCGCGGCTGCCGGCTGTGTTGCTTCCCGAGCATCCCGGGCCCGAGGACATTGACGGGCTGCGGTTCTCCGTAGCGCTGCGCGGCTATCGGATGGACCAGGTGGACGAGGTCCTGGACAGGCTCCGCAGCGAACTGGCGGACCGGGACGAGACGATTGCGCAGCTCAGGAGGCAGGAACACTGGAAGAACGACGACGTCCCGCCGCCGGCTCCGCGACCATGACCGAGCAGGAAAACCCGCGCCGGAGTCCGCGTGCCCTGGTGCGCAATGAGCTGTGCCACTGGCTGCGGCGGCTGGCTGGCTGGCCGTGGTGGGTCCAGGTTTCGCTCGTCTACGCGCTGGCCCGGCTCTTTTCGCTCGGTGTCTTCCTGGCCGTCGCCCGCCAGCAGGGACCCAGCCCGTGGGGGAGCGCGCAGCCGGACTACTTGTCCTTCATCGGCATCTGGGACAGCGCCTGGTACGAGCAGATCTACCGCCAGGGGTACCCGGCCGAAATCCCGCGCGGCATGGACGGCCGTGCGCTGGAAAACCCGTGGGCGTTCTACGCGCTCTTCCCGGCGCTGATCCGAGGACTCAACGCGCTGACCGGCCTGCAGTGGCAGGTGCTGGCGCCGCTGGTGGCCACGATCGCAGGCTTCGCCGCCGTGCTGGTGATCTACCGGCTCTTCCGGCTGTTCGCAGGCCCGGGCACGGCGCTGTGGGCCATCGTGTTCATCGCGGTTTTCCCGGTGTCCCCCATCCTCCAGGTGCCCTACGCCGAGTCGCTCAACCTGCTCTTGCTGGGCGCCAGCCTGTACCTGGTCGCCACCCGGCGCTTCCTGCTGGCCATCCCGGTCGTGCTGCTGATGTGCCTGTCCCGGCCCACCGGCGTGCCGTTCGCTGCGGCGCTGGGCCTCTACCTGCTCTGGCGGCTGCGCCACCGGGCGGCGGACCCGCTGGCCCCGGCCGAGTTCGTCAGGATCTCGCTGCTGGGCATCGCCAGCTGCGCAGGAGCGCTGGCATGGCCGGTCCTGGCGTGGACCGCCACCGGGGAACTGCGCGCCTACACGGACACGGAAACCGCCTGGCGGGGAACCGACCTGGTGCCGTTCAAGCCCTGGTACGACATGGGAACGGAGCTGTTCGGTCCGGTCGGGGGGATCCTGGCACCACTCCTTTTGCTGGCCGCGGCCGTGCTGGTGCTGACCGGAGGAACCGCCCGGCGCATTGGCATCGAACTGCGGCTGTGGTGCGCCGCCTACCTGGGCTACCTGTTCATGTTTTTGCACCCGCAGACCAGCACCTTCCGGTTGATGCTGCCGCTGTTCCCGCTGGCGCTGGTGGCTGCCATGGCGTCCCGGAGCCGGGCCTACCGGTTCTGCCTGGCAGCGGCGTTCCTGGCCGGACAGATTGTCTGGGTGACCTGGCTCTGGTCCTGGGCGGAACTGCCCGGAGGCGGCGACTACCCGCCCTGACCGGCGCAAAGAGCGGCACGCCGCGGTGTCCGTTGATTTCGTACCGGCTTGTGATGTACGCGATAATAGGTTTTGTTGAAGCACAACGGGCTGAAGATGCCCGGCGTGCGGTGTTGGCGGGCGCACAGGACAACGGCCTGGGGCGCCCCTCGGTGGAAGGGAAATCCAGATGGCTGCGATGAAACCGCGTACCGGCGAAGGACCGATGGAGGTCACCAAGGAAGGGCGTAGCCTCATCCTGCGCGTGCCCATCGACGGCGGCGGCCGCCTGGTGCTCGAACTGAACGCCGAGGAAGCCAGCAACCTGCGGGACTGCCTGCTGGGCGTCACCGATACCGTCGCCAGCTAGGCATCGGCCCAAGGTGGTGCATTCAGCCCTGACCCCGGAGGAACAGACCGCCCGAGCGCTGGAGGAAGGCCTCGTCGCCGCCCAGCTGCCTTTGATAGTGCCGCGCCCGTCCCGGGACGGCGGCGCTCCCGGGATGGATCCAGGGGCGGACGTCTTCGTCGTGCCCGTCGCGCACAGCGGCAATGCTGCTAACGACGGCGAACGCGCCACTCCGCAGCCGCGCCGCGGGGCCGCTGAAGCAGCCGCACGCTACGGCGTGGACGTCGCCGCCCTGGCCGAAGTGCACTCCGTCACCGGCAAGGCGGGCGAGATCCTGACGGCAACTGCTCCCCGCCACGAACAGCAGCTGCCCAAGCGGCTGCTGTTCCTCGGCGTGGGCGATGAATCGCTGCCTAGTCTTCGCAAGGCCGGCGCCGCCTTGGCCAAGGCAACCTACGGTGCCGGGACCGTGCGCACCTCGGTGGCCGACGGGCTGCCGGAGGCAGCGCAGCAGGCGTTCATTGAGGGGTTCCTGCTGGGCGGCTACCGGCCGCCCAGGGCGGGGACAGCGGCGGCACCCCAGCCCATGGCGGCGGCCCTTGAACTCAGCGGAACCACTGCGCGGGCGGTGGCTGCCGCAGCGGCTACCGGCAAGGCAGTCTGGCTGGCACGGAACCTTGCCAACATGCCGTCCAACGTAAAGAACCCTGCGTGGGTGGCTGCACAGGCCGAGCGGCTGGCCGAAGGCGCCGGATTCCAGGTGCGCGTCCGGGACGAGGGGCAGCTGGTCGAGGCCGGCTTCGGCGGCCTGCTCGCGGTCGGCAGCGCGTCGCAGTACGGATCGCGGCTGGTCCAGCTGAGCTACACGCCGTCGGACCCGGCACCCGATGCCAAGCATGTCGTGCTGGTCGGGAAGGGCATTACGTTCGACACGGGCGGGATTTCGCTTAAGCCGCGTGAAGCAATGGTGCCGATGAAAACCGATATGGCGGGCGCCGGCGTCGTACTTGCGGTGCTCAGCGCGGCGGCGGAACTGGGCATCCGGCACCGGGTCACCGGGCTGTTGGCTCTGGCGGAGAACGCGATCGGCGCCGCTTCCTACCGCCCGGGCGATGTTGTGACAACGTACGGCGGCCGGACCGTGGAAATCGGCAACACGGACGCCGAGGGCCGGATGGTGCTCGCGGACGCACTTGCCTATGCGGAGGCCAACCTCGCCCCCGATGAGCTGATCGATATCGCCACCCTGACCGGGGCCGCCTCGCTCGGGCTGGGGCGCCGTCATGCCGCGCTGTACGCCACCGCCCCCGAACTTGTGGCTGCCTTCGAAGCCGCCGGCGAGGCGTCGGGGGAGCGGGTGTGGCATATGCCGCTGGCCGAGGTGGCCGCGGAATACCGCTTCTCGCTCGAGTCCGAGGTCGCCGATCTGTCCCACATCTCCGCGCCGGCGGCGAAGGTGCAGGCAGGCTCCATCACCGCCGCGCTGTTCCTGCGCGAGTTCGTCGGCGACGTGCCGTGGGTGCACCTGGACATCGCCGGCCCTGCCCGGGCGGCTTCGGACGAGGCCGAAGTGACCAAGGGAGCCACCGGCTACGGCGCCCGGCTCCTGCTGTCCTACCTCAGCGCTTGACGGCGAGCAGAAGCCCGTCCCCGGTGGGGAGGATGGTCGATACCAGCGATTCGTCGGCCCGGACGGCCTTGCCCACCTGCCGCAGGATGTTGGTGGTCTCGTCCCGGATGGCCGGGTTCGAGACGCGGTCACGGTCCAGCGCATCGTTGATGATGAGCATGCCGCCGCTCTTGAGCAGCCGGACGGCCTGCTCCAGGTAGACGGGGTAGGACGGCTTGTCCGCGTCGATGAAAACCAGGTCGTAGGCGCCGTCCGTCAGCCGCGGGAGGACGGCGGCAGCCCGGCCGGAGATGGTGCGCGTGCGGTTGCTGGGAATGCCGGCCTCCAGATAAGCCTCTCGCGCGGCCCGGAGGTGGTCGACGTCGGAGTCGATCGTGGTCAGCACGGCGTGGGCGGGCAGTCCGCGGAGCAAGCACACGCCGGAAACTCCCGCGCCCGAGCCGACTTCGACGACGGCATGCGCCTTGGCTCCAGCGGCCAGCACGGTCAGGGCGGCGGCGGTGCCCGGGGTGACAGAAGCGACGCCCAGCTCGCGGGAGCGTTCACGGGCGCGGAGCAGTACTTCATCCTCGGCGGGCAACCCCTCCGTATAGGACCAGCTGGTCTGCTTGTCTGCGCTCATGAACCATCGCTTTCTTCCAAGGTGTACGTCCTGCCCAGCTTACTGTCCGGCCACCGGCAGGCGCGCGGGGCCGACCTTTTCGCAGCCCGCTTCCAGAATTCTCCCAGCTTCGAGGGGCAGGATGGACATGTGCCGAAAAACCGCACGTTCCGGCTGATCAAAGGATGAACCAGCAGCATCCAGCAACGGCAGCCGCCGAGGGGAGACACCATGAGCAAGCACCGACCGGGGGCCAAGGATGTGCCTGCCCCCGCGGAGTGGACCGCCCCGACCTGGGATGAGATCGTGGTCAATCACTCCGCGAAGGTCTACCGGCTCGCCTACCGCCTGACCGGCAACAAGCACGATGCCGAGGACCTGACCCAGGAAGTGTTCGTTCGGGTGTTCCGCTCGCTGGAGAACTTCAGGCCGGGCACGTTGGACGGCTGGCTGCACCGGATCACCACGAATCTCTTCCTTGACCAGGCCCGGCGCAAGAGCCGTATCCGTTTCGACGGGCTGGCCGACGACGCCGAGGCCAGGATCCCGGGCAAGGATCCCGGGCCGGAACGCAGCTTCGAGTTCAACAACCTCGACATCGACATCCAGGCTGCCTTGGAGGAACTTCCGCCGGACTTCCGTGCCGCCGTCGTCCTCTGCGACCTGGAGGGCCTCTCCTACGACGAAGTTTCGGAAGCCTTGGGCGTGAAGCTTGGCACCGTCCGGTCCCGCATCCACCGCGGCCGGACCATGCTGCGCGAAAAGCTGGCCCATCGCGATCCGTCAGCCAAACGGATTTCGCGGCTGAAGCTGCCGCGAGTGGCAGGAGTGCACTGAAGCCATCATGCGTCACCCCGAACGTGATTTGGCGGAGTACCTGGACGGAGAGCTTGCCGATGACCGCCGGCCGGGTTTTGAACGCCACCTCCAGCGCTGCGAGCGTTGCCGGCGCTGGATAGCCGACCACCGCGCCATCCAGGAGCGGCTGCGCTCGCTAGATGTTCCCGCGCCGGGACCTGATTTGGCCAGCCGGCTGCTCAGCGCGCCCGCCATGGCTGCCGCCGGACCCGACCGCGAAGCCCTGCCGCCGGCTGCGGCCGGATCCGGTACCGCGGATGCGCCGGAAGCACGCCCGTCGGCACGCAGGACAGCGCTGGTCTTCTGCGGGTTGGCAACCGGTTTCGCCGCGCTGACCTTCAGTACGGCCTACGTCCTGGGCGGTGAAGACCCCGCGCCGCAGGCCGCCGGTTCCGGCAGCCAGCCGCAGTGGCGGGATGCTGCCGCCGTGAATCTCGGCACGGCGGGCATCAGCCAGCAGATGGACGGGGAGGACCTGGTGCAGCTGCGGCGCAGCGGCTGGAACTGCCCGCAGCTTGCCGTACTCGGCTACGAACTTGCCTCTGCCCGGGCCATCACGGTCGCCGGGGACCCTGCCGTCAGGGTAGAGCTTGCAGGTGAGGATGGAACCGTGGTGGTGACCGAGCAGCGCCGCGGGGTGGAGCAGCCGCAGCCGGCCCGCCAGGAGGCCGTCCGGGCGGTCGCACCGGTCAACGCGATTACTGGCAGGACGGTGGCCGCGGACGGATTCCGGCCGGTAGACGGAATGGACCGGGACATGTGGCTGCGCGCCGGTCCGAACTGGACCGTCGTATTGAACTCGGCCAACGTCACCTACACCGTCTGGTCCAACGCGCCGTGGTCGTCCATGCCCGAGACTGTGAACCAGATCATCATCGCGGAGAAATCCCGCCTCATGCTGCCGGAGCCGGCGGCTGCGGATGACCCAGTGAGCAGGATCATCCGCGGCCTGGGCAAGATGGTCCAGCCCTCCGATGCCCAGTGAGCGAACTAGCTGCTCCCAAGCTCGAACAGGTAATCTTCAATCGTGCTGGGAATTAACGGAACCGAACTCATCATCCTTGCGGTGATCGCTGTGATTATCCTCGGTCCCGAGCGCCTGCCCGACTATGCGGCGCAGCTTGCCCGGTTCGTCAAGCAGCTCCGGTCCATGGCAGCCGGCGCCAAAGAGCAGCTGCGCGAGGAAGTTGGCGACGAGATCGTGGACATGGACTGGCGCAAGCTGGACCCGCGCCAGTACGATCCGCGCCGGATCATCAAGGAAGCCTTGCTGGACGAGGAGGACGACCTCCCGCAGCGCGCCGGCGCGGCGCCTGCCGTTGCGGCCGGGGCTGCTGCCGGAACAGCGGTGAAAGCCGCGGCCCGTCCGGCGCCGGCCAAGACGGTTGAGCGCCTGCAGCCGGGCGAGACGGCGCCCTATGACATCGAGGCGACTTAGGCCGGAGCAATGCCCAGCGGTCGTCCGGCCAGGCCGCGCGGGACCGCCGACAGGCCTTCGGCGATGGACCGCAGGGCCGCAGCCGCCGGCGAACGCCCGGCATCGCCATCGTCCAGGACAATCGGCAGACCGCTGTCCCCGCCCTCCCGCAGCCTCTGCTCCAAAGGGATCTGGCCCAGCAGCGGGATGTCCGTGCCGAGTGATGCACTGAGCCGCTCCGCCAGCAGCCGGCCGCCTCCCGAGCCGAAGACGTCGAGCCGGCTGCCGTCGGCCAGATCCAGCCACGACATGTTCTCCACCACACCGGCCACCTGCTGGCCGGTCTGGGCCGCGATGGAGCCGGCCCGTTCCGCCACGTCCGCTGCCGCGCTCTGCGGTGTGGTGACGACCAGCAGGCGGGAGGCGGGCAGCAGCTGGGAGACCGAAATCGCGACGTCGCCCGTGCCCGGGGGCAGGTCGAGGAACAGCGCATCCAAGTCACCGAAGTACACGTCGGTGAGGAACTGCTCCAGCGCCCGGTGCAGCATCGGACCGCGCCACGCAACGGGCTGGTTGCCGGTGACGAACATGCCGATCGAGATCACCTTCACACCGTGTGCGACCGGCGGCAGGATCATCTCGTCCACCCGGGTGGGCGCATGGGTGATGCCCATCAGCCCGGGTACGGAAAAGCCGTAGATGTCCGCGTCGATGATGCCGACCCGCAAGCCCTTGGCAGCCATCGCGCAGGCCAGGTTGACGGTAACGCTGGACTTTCCGACGCCGCCCTTGCCGCTGGCGACGGCGTAGATCCGGGTCAGCGACGCAGGGTCCGCAAAGGGATTGCCCCGGCCGCCGGCGTGCAGCTGCTCCTTCAATGCCTTGCGCTGCTCCGGCGTCATGACATCCATCAGGACGTTGATCCCGGCCACGCCGGGGACTGGCTCCAGCGCACGGCGCACATCCTCGGTAATGGTGCCGCGCAAGGGGCAGCCCGCAATGGTGAGGAGCACCTGCACGGTGACGTTGCCGCCGTCGTCAATGTCCACATCCTTGAGCATGCCGAGCTCTGCAATGGGGCGCCGCAGTTCCGGGTCGATGACCGTGGCCAGGGCGCGGTGCACTGCGTCCAGGCGGGCGATGGGGTCCGTCATGTCCTACTTCTCCGGGCTGGTCTTGGTCTTGGCGGGGATGCGCGGCAAGCTGGTTGTAGCGTCCGGCACCTTCTTCTTGCCCTTGCGCGGCGGCCGCTCGTCGCCGTCCTCGGCTTCCAGCAATTCTTCCAGCACGCTGCGCAGCTCGCTGCGGACGAAGTCGCGCGTGGCGACCTCGCGCAGGGCGATGCGCAGCGAGGCCAGCTCCCGGGTCAGGTATTCGGTGTCGGACAGGTTGCGCTCGGCGCGCTGGCGGTCCTGCTGCAGGGCCACCTTGTCCCGGTCGTCCTGGCGGTTCTGGGCGAGCAGCAGCAGCGGCGCCGCATACGAGGCCTGCAAGGAGAGCATCAGCGTCAGCGCGGTGAAGCCCAGGGCTGCGCTGTCGAAGCGCAGGGCCGCGGGGCCGAAAGTATTCCAGAGCAGCCACACGAGGCAGAACACCGTCATCCACAGCAGGAACTGCGGGGTGCCCATGAAGCGGGCGAAGCTCTCGGTGGCATGGCCAAAGGCATCCGGATCCGGGGTCAGTCGCGGGAACAGACGCTGCTTGGCTTCGCGGGGAGTGTCCAGCGCGCCCAGGGTCTTCTTCTTCTCAGCCATGGGGTCCTGCCTTCCGGATCACGGGGTCTGCATCCTCCTGGGCACGCCAGTCGTCGGGAAGCAGATGGTCCAGTACGTCGTCGACGGTCACTGCCCCCACCAGGCGGTCGTCTTCGTTGACCACCCCGAGCGCGTTGAGGTTGTAGGTGGCCAGCATCCGCGCCACTTCGCTGACGTCCGCCTGGTCCGAAACGGGCTCCAGGTCCGTGTCGACGATGTTGCCCAGCGCCTCCGGTGGGGGAAAGCGCAGCAGCTGCTGGATATGGACGACGCCGAGATAGCGGCCCGTGGGCGTCTCCAGGGGCGGGCGGCAGACAAAGATAGCGGAGGCCAGCGCGGGGGTGAGTTCCTCGCGCCGGACATGGGCCAGCGCTTCGGCCACGGTTGCCTCCGGCGGCAGGATGACCGGCACAGGCGTCATGATGGAGCCGGCAGTGTCCTCCTCGTACTCCATCAGGCGGCGAACGTCGTTGGCTTCCTCCGGGTCCATCCGCTGGAGGAGTTCTTCCTTCTGCTCTTCGGGGAGCTCGGCCAGCAGGTCCGCGGCGTCATCGGGATCCATCTCCTCCAGCACGTCCGCGGCGCGTTCGATTTCGAGCGCGGAGAGGATCTGGACCTGGTCGTCGTCGGGCAGTTCCTGCAGGACGTCCGCCAGGCGCTTGTCCTGCAGCTCGGTGGCGATTTCGATCCGCCGCTTGTCGCTCATGTCGTGGAGCGCGTCGGCGAAGTCGGCGGGCTTGAGGTCTTCGTGGCTGGCAACGAAGGCCGTGGCGGCCTGGGGTTCGTCCGGTTCTCCCTGCTGGACGTCGTTCCAGTCGACGATCAGCGTCTCGTTGCGGCGCAGGCTGCGCAGCGGCGACGAGGAATAGCCGCGGCGCACGAAGAGCTGCGAGACGAACCAGTCCCCGTTGCGCGATTTTTCCATCGCAATGTCCTCGATGGTCGCATCGCCGCTCCCATCGGCCAGCGTGACCCGCCGGTCGAACATTTCGGCCACCATCAAAATTTCCGCCCCACGCTGTTCGAAGCGCCGCAGGTTCACCAGGCCAGTGCAGATGATCTGGCCGGCGTCGATGGAGGTAATCCGCGTCATCGGCACGAAGACGCGCTTCTTCCCAGGGACCTCGACGACGATGCCGACGACCTGCGGAGGCTTACGCCCGCGCTCCAGGGCGACGGCGTCGCGCAAGCGCCCAAGCCGGTCGCCCAGAGGATCGAAAACGTCCAATCCGAGCAGCCTGGCAATGAAGACTCTGGTGGGATTTGTGCTCACTCCTTTAGGCTACGTGGTCGCGACGGTCAAACGCTGCCCGCTCCGGCCGGAAGCCGGTGCTAAGTTCACTTTGGGCGATACCAGCGGTACGGATACCAGTGGGTAGGGGAGAATAGGGTTATGTCGATGCTTGGCCGTAGCGAATCCCGTGACCCGAATCAGCAGTTGCCGCAAGGCGAGCTGCTGGGCAACTACCGCACGTACCTGGATGCCCAAAAGGTCGTCGACTACCTGGCCGACCAGGAGTTCCCTGTCCAGAACGTGTCCATCATCGGCAACGACCTGAAGTCGGTTGAGCGAGTGACAGGCAAGCTGAGCTATCCCCGGGTGGCGCTTTCAGGCGCGGCCACCGGAGCCTGGTTCGGCCTGTTCGTAGGCCTGATGCTCGCGCTCTTTGGCGGCGGCGAGACGTTCGGGCTGGTGCTGTCTTCGATGGCGATGGGAGCGGCCTTCTGGATCCTGTTCAGCGTGATCAGCTACGCCTTCACCCGCGGCAAGCGGGACTTCAGCTCCACGAACCAGATCATCGCCACCAGCTACGACGTAGTGGTGGCCAGCGAAGCGATTTTCGAGGCCCGGAGGATCGCCAGTCAGTTGCCGATGCCCGGCCATGCGCTCCACCCGGGTGCCGAGCAGGCGCCCTACGGCCAGCAGCCGCCAG
>NZ_ANPE02000173.1 GCF_000328305.2 Arthrobacter crystallopoietes BAB-32
GCCGCGACTGGACCTCGGTGAGCCGGCGCAGCTCCCCGGGCAGCGCGGCGTAGTCCGGCGCATTCTCCAGCAGGGCCAGTCCGGCAGCAGCCCGGCCGGGTGCCCCGGCGACCGTGACGACGTCTCCCGGGCGGGCGCCCGAGCGCAGGACCGGAGCCCGGCCCTCCAGGTCCCCGGTGACGGCCGCCGTCACCACAACCGCCGGACCCTTGCCCAGATCGCCGCCCACTACGGTGCAGCGGCGCGCGCCCAGCTCCTCCAGCGCCACCCGCAAACCGTCGGCCAGGTCCTCGACCCAGCCCACCGGCGTCGTACCCGGCAACGTCAGGCTCACCACCAGGGAGGTGGGCACCGCGCCCATGGCGTTGATGTCCGAAACGTTCTGCGCGGCGCATTTCCAGCCCACGTCGAAGCCGGAACTGGAGTAGCCGCCGGCCCAGTCGAGCCGGAAGTCCTGGTCCTGCACGAGCGTGTCGATGGACAGCACGGTCCGCCCGTCCGGGGCAGCCACGACGGCGGCATCATCGCCCGGCCCCACGAGCGCCTCGGCCGGTCCCAGACGCGGAAAGATGCGCTCCAGCAGGCCGCGTTCGTCCAGCTCCGCCACCGTATGCCGGTCATCGGCCACCTTGTACCACTGCTCCTTGGGTCCGTTCCTGTTGGCTTCCGCACTGGAACCTATCACGCACGGCAGCGGACGCTGGCCCGCCGGGATGTCCGCCGGCGCGTGCGCTCCGCCGTCGAGTATGCTCATCAGCTATGACCAGCTACGCGGTGTTCCTGCGCGGCGTGAACGTCGGCGGCATCAATATCAAAATGGCGGACCTGAAGCAGGCCCTGGCCGAGCTGCCCTTGGAGGACGTCAAGACGCTGCTGGCCAGCGGCAACGTCGTCTGTTCCAGCACAGCCCCCGCGGACGAGGTCAAGGGGCTCATCGAGGCCAAGCTGCGCGAGCGCTTCGGCTACGACGCCTGGGTCATCGTGCTCACGGCGCAGCGGCTTGCCGAGCTGGTGGCCGCCTGCCCATACCCGGCCGATACCCCCGACGTCCATGCCTACATCACCCTGGCGTCCGACCCGGCAGCGCTGAAGGAGCTCTACGAGGCAGCCGAAGCAGCCGGGGCCGAGCAGAAGCTGTTGGGGCCGGAGGCCAGCGCCTGGACCGTGGCCAGGGGCAGCACGCTGGAGAGTCCGGTCAACAAACTCAGCGCCAAGGCCAAGTACAAAAGTACGACGACGACCCGTAACCTGCGTACGCTCCTGAAGGTTGTGGAGGCGGCAGCAACCTGAGCGCCGGCTGCCCGGCTACCGCCGCACCGCCCTGGACAGCAAGTATTCCCATTCCATGGTCACCTCGGCCGCGAGGATCAGCCGGAGGCCTCGGCGACGGCCTCGCGGAACCGGTTGTAGTGATCGATTTCCGCTTCGACCGGCTGCGCCACCTGGACCGCGGCAACGTCCGCCACCGCAGCCTGCAGCTTCCGCCGCGCCCGTGCGGCACGGCCCTTGGCCGCCACCCTGGACACCACGGAAGACAGGATCCCCAGCAGGATGCCCAGCAGCAGGCCCGCGATGAGCAGCAGCGTGGGCACCGGGAAACCTTCGACCGTCGGCGCCGGCGGAACGCTCAGCTGCAGGTAGCCGAGCACAAAGAGCCCGAGCAGCCACAGGGCACCGGCCAGGGCCGCGGCCAGCGCGATCCACTGGAGCAGCCCCACCAGCGGCCACCACCACGCCTTCCGGTTCGAGCCCAAGTCGGTGCGGGCCAGGGCCTGGTCCAGGGCATCGGGCAGGCCGTCCGCGTTCGAACGGGCGGCCCGGCGGATAGCACCGCGCCAGAGTTCCGGTGCGCCGGTGCTGGCCGTATCGGCGAATTTCCTGACAGCGGTATCCGCCTGGGCTCGCTGCGCCGGCCCGGGCGGAGGCATGGAGGAACGGTTCACTGCCGGATTGACGTCCTGCCGGTCCAGGTTCAACCGCTTCAGGGGATCGCGCCGCAGCCGGCCCAGCCAGCGCGTGACCGGCCAGCCGGTGCTGGCATGCGAGCGGCGGCGGAACGACTGCTCCACTGCATCCGCCACCACTTCCACGCCGGCCGCTTGGGCCAACTGGCCGGCCAGCCGGCGTTTGTCTTCCTTGCCCGGCGCTGCAAGGACAGGCCCGCCTCCGGCCTGTTGCAGTGCGGATGCCGCCTGCTGGACATCGACGGTGAGCCGTTCGTTCGCCGCGCCGCGTTCGTCGGCAACCTTGCGGATGGCCTGCCGCAGCTCCGGGATTCCGCTGCCGGTGGCCGCGGAGACCGGGAAGAGCCTGACCGAGTCCATGCCATCGCGCGCCAGAATGGCGCGAAGCGATTCCAGCACGGGCGCAAGCTCGCCCTGGCGCAGCCGGTCGATCTGGTTCAGCACGATCATGGTGACCGCGCCGTGCGACGCCAGCGGGCGCAGGAACCCGTTGTGCACGGCCGCGTCGGCATACTTCTGCGGGTCCAGCACCCAGACCAGGACGTCGACCTGCCCGGCCATCCGCTCCACAATCTGCCGGTGCTCCAGCGCGGTGGAGTCGAAGTCCGGCAGGTCGAGCAGGATCAGTCCGCCGCTGGCGGGATCAGCGAGTGTATCCGCCTCCATCGACCGGCGCTGGTTCACCTGCAGCCAGTCCAGCAGCGGCTCGCTACCGGCAGCGCCCCAGACTCCGGCCAGCGCTTCCGCAGTCGTCGGCCGGCGCGCCGCAGCCCTCGCAATGTCCTGCCCGGTCAGCGCATTGAACAGCGACGACTTCCCGCTGCCGGTCGCGCCAAACAGGCCGACGACGGTGTGTTCCGATGACAACGACCGGCGCACGCTTGCGCGCTCAAGGACTTCGAAGGCCGGCGTCAGCATGGCTTCCGGGAGCCGGCCCACGGCCAGTTCCCTGGCCGTGTTCAGTGCTTCAAGGCGGCGCTGCAGGGGCGAGCCCTCCATCCGGCTGCGGTGCCGGCTCATCCGCGCTCCTCCATTCCCTCATGATGCGGATCCAGGTCCGCCGTTGCGGCGGCCAGTTCCGCCAGACGGACCGCCTGTGCACGCAGACCGGCCGCGGTTTCCGAAGGCTCCAGTACGTCGAGGCGCCCCAGGAAGCGGTCGGCCTCGGTGTCCATGAGCGACTGGATGCGGCGGTTGAGGCGGGTTCGTGCGATCTTGGCCAGGCGGCGGACTGCGTCCTCCCCGAAGATGGCCTCAAGCAGCTTCTGGCCGGCTATCGCTGTGCCACCGGCAATCCCGACCTCCAGACCGGTCAGGCCGCCCGTCGTCGCGAAAACGACGACCATTAGCGTGACGCCCAGTCCGTTAACCCCGAAGGAGAGCATGCGGGCCGTGAAGCGCTTATCCTCGCCTTCGGTGCGGATGAGATCGAGCAGGTCCGCCTGCCAGGCGCGGATTTCGGCGGCTGCAGTGTCCGAAAAGCCCGGACTCGGCGCGGACAGGTCGTCGGTGCCCAGCAGCTTCCGCCCCGCGGGATCGTCCCGCCAGCGCCCGTCGGCGTCCTCGGCTGCCTTGGCCGCCGCGTCCACGATCACCGCCTGCAGTCCCGTTTCGATGGCGTTCTCAACCTCCACGGAAGGCGCCGGGCGGCCGCTGAAGAACGCGCCAATCCGGTCCCGAAGCCGGCCGATGCCGGATTCGATGGACCGGAAGAACTCCCCGGTTCCTACGAAGTCCTGCCAGCGCGCGAGCACTTCACCGCGCAGCAGGGTCCCGTCCTCGGTGGCGTCCAGAGTGCGCTTAACCGCATCGCCGTAGGCGTTGGCGGCATCCTGGCGCAGCCGCTCCCCTGCCGCATGCTGAGCGTCCACCGCGTCGGCCGCGACCCGGGTCTTTTCGGCCAGGCCGGCCACCGCCCCGCTCAAGGTACGCCGGGCGATCGCCGACCTGGCCGCGGCATCAGCTGCCAATTCCTGCAGCCATGCACGTACGGGAGCCACGGTTGCCTCGGGCAGCATGCCGCGGGCATCCAGTACGGACTCGGGCACCGTGAACAGCCTGGCGGCGCCCAGCCCTTCACGTTCAAGCATGCCAGCCAGATCGGAGCGGACTTCTTCATCCACGCCGGGTGGCACACGGTCCAGGACGACGGCGACGGTGATGTTCCGCCCCGCCGCTTCGAGCAGGAGCTGCCAGGGCACGGCATCCGCATAGCGGTTGGCAGTGGTCACAAAGAGCCATAGGTCCGCTGCCGCCAGCAGCTGGCCCGCCAGCATGCGGTTCGCATCGGAGACCGAATCGATGTCCGGCGCATCGAGCACTGCCACTCCCCGCGGTACAGCCTCGTCGGCCAGCAGGACGAGGGATGACACCTGCCGCTCGTGGGTAGTCCGGGCCTCCGCGCCGGTTTCCTCGCTGGCTGCACCGGGCAGGCTGCCGCTCCGCGCGGCCGTGATGCGGGCCAGATCGGGAAGGATCCGCTGGTCCGCGAACCAGGCCCGATCCTCGGGATGGTGGAGCAGGATCGGTTGGCGGGTAGTCGGCCGGATGGCTCCGGCGCGGGTCACTGGATGTCCGGCGATCGCATTGACCAATGTCGACTTGCCGGCGCCGGTCGAGCCGCCCACCACGGCGAGCAACGGTGCCTGCAGGCTGCGGTACCTGGGCAGTACGTAATCCCGCAACTGCGCCTGCGCTCCGGAGACATCCCGGCGCACCCGGTCACTGCCGGGCAGCGGCAACGGCAGCTCGAGCGACTGCAGACTGCGTCCGACGTCCTCCAGCAGGCCGATGGCGTGTGCGGCTCCGGCTGCGGCGCCTTCCGTTGTCTTTCCCACGCTGTCCATCATGCCAGCAGGGGCGGAACATGGGAGGGAAGCTGACAAGGCGAACAGGCAGGAAGTTGCCTGCCCCGGATATCGCCGTCGTTAAACACAACCGGTCCCGGACAACTTGTCCGGGACCGGTTCGTGGTGACCCCAGCGGGATTCGAACCCGCGTTACCGCCGTGAGAGGGCGGCGTACTAGGCCGCTATACGATGGGGCCTTGCACTGTGCTGATCGGCTTTCCGCCGATCGGGCTTCATGAGTATTTCACACACTCTGCCCGGCTGCCAAATCGTTCGATTCGGCGTAAATCAGCCGGCGAACGGCTGATTTTCCAGCGCTGGGATACCAGGACTCGAACCTAGAATGACGGTACCAGAAACCGTTGTGTTGCCAATTACACCATATCCCAAGGGCACTTCCGGGCGGCGCCTGCCGGGTTTCCCTGGCCGGCTGAGCCCCTCAGCACGAGTAATTACTCTACCGGATGTCCCCGCGATTTTTCAAAACGGGAAAGGCCGATTCTGCTGAGTGGTGCATCACATCGCCCGGAAGCGCACTCATTCAGGCGTTCCGGAAGGCCCTGATCCGGTTCAGCGACGGCTCCTTGCCCAGGATCACCATGGATTCGAACAGGGGCGGCGAGATCCGGCGGCCGGAGACAGCCGTGCGCACCGGGCCGAAGGCCAGCCGCGGCTTGAGTCCCAGCCCTTCCACCAGGGCCTGGCGCAGCGCCTGCTGGATGTTCTCCGCGTTCCACTCCCCGACCTGCTCCAGGGCGGCGAGCGCGGCATCGAGTGCTTCGTGCAGGTTTTCCGGCAGCCCCTTGCGTGCGTCGTCGGCAATATCGATTTCGCTGTCGGCCTTGAAGAGGAACGCCAGCATTTCGGGCGCCTCCCCCAGGAGGCCGATGCGCTCCTGGACCAGCGGCGCCGCTTCGGTGAGGATTTCCTCCTGCCTGGCCGTCAGCTGTCCGCCCACCAGTCCGGCGGCCTGCAGGTACGGCACCAGCCGGTTGCGGAAGTCCTCTGGTTCGAGCATGCGGACGTGGGTGCCGTTGATGGCTTCGGCCTTCTTGATGTCGAACCGGGCCGGGTTGGCCAGCACGTCGTGGACATCGAAGTTCGCGATCAGCTGCTCGACGGTGAAGATGTCCTCATCGGCCGACAGGCTCCAGCCCAGGAGGGCCAGATAGTTCAGCAGGCCCTCGGGGATGAAGCCGCGATCCCTGAGCAGGAAGAGGTTGGACTGCGGATCCCGCTTGGACAGCTTCTTGTTCCCCTCGCCCATGACATAGGGGAGGTGCGCGAACTCGGGCATGTACTTGGCGATGCCGAGCTCCATCAGGGCGCGGATCAGCACCACCTGCCGCGGCGTCGAGGACAGCAGGTCCTCCCCGCGGAGTACGTGGGTGATGCCCATCAGCGCGTCGTCGACCGGGTTGACCAGGGTGTACAGCGGGGAACCGTCGGCGCGGACGATGACATAGTCCGGAATGCTGCCGGCCTTGAAGGTGATCTCGCCCCGCACCATGTCGGTGAACGTCACGTCCTCGTCGGGCATCCGGACCCGGAGCACTGGCTGGCGCCCCTCGGCCTTGAACGCTGCGATCTGCTCATCACTCAGGTCGCGGTCGAAATTGTCGTAGCCCAGCTTCGGGTCGCGGCCTGCCGCCTTGTGCCGGGCTTCGACCTCATCGGGCGATGAGTAGGACTCGTAGGCGAAACCAGCTTCCAGCAGCTTGGCGACCACGTCCTTGTAGATGTCCAGCCGGCGGGACTGGCGGTACGGTTCGTGCGGACCGCCCACTTCCACTCCCTCGTCCCACGTGATGCCCAGCCACTTCAGCGCCTCCAGCAGCTGCTGGTAGCTCTCCTCCGAATCCCGGGCGGCATCGGTGTCCTCGATCCGGAAGACGAACGTTCCCTTCGTATGCTTGGCGTGGGCCCAGTTGAACAGCGCGGTGCGGATGAGCCCCACGTGGGGCGTACCGGTCGGCGAGGGGCAGAACCGAACCCGGACAGGCATTTCGTCGGTGGCAGAGGCGGGGGCAGCTTCAGTAGTCATAGTGGGTCCAAGTTTAGTGGACCGCCGGCCGCGGAAGCTGGAGGATCAGGCTTCGCTGCTGTTGCCGCCCGCGTGGAGCTTGCGCAGTGACTGGGCAAGGCACGCCTGCTCTTCGGGGCTGAGCACGCCGAAGTAGTGCTCGGCCTCGGCGAGCTGGGCCGACCTGATGTCCTTGCGCCGCTGCTTTCCCTCGGAGGTCAGGGACACCACGGTGGCGCGGCGGTCCTGTGGATCCGGCTGGCGGACGACCAGGCCCAGAGCCTCCAGCCCGTCCACGACCTCGGTCGCGGAGCGGGCCGCAATACGCAGCCGCTCGGACAGGATCCCGAGCCGCATCGGGCCGTGGCGGTCAAGCTCGCCAAGGGCACGAGACTGCCACGGCGAAATCCCCAGGGGCGCCAGCATGTTCCTGGAGCGCCCGCGCAGTGCCCGCGCCACCGCCCAAAAGGCATCCAGCAGGTTTTCTTCGGCCATAGGAATACGCTAGCAGATTTGCCTGTTGTATCCTCATAGTGAGGCAACCTCACAAGTACCCACGGCGGACTTCCCGCCGTCCCCCTCAACAGATCGGGGGTGGTTCCTTTTGGAATCCTTCACACCTACTCCTGTGCCCGGATCCGGCGGCGGGGCCGGCCGGCGGGATAACCGCACCGTCACAGCCGCCGAGCGTGAGCAGGCACGCAAAGTCCCGCTCCGCCGGATAGCCGCCCTCTTCAAGGCCCACCGCGGTTCGCTCGCCGTGGTCACTTTCGTGATCGTGGCGTCCTCCGTCGTGGCGATGGCCTCGCCGTTCCTGCTGCGCGCCGTCATCGACCACGCGCTGCCGCAACAGGATCTCCAGCTGCTCGTGGCCCTGGTCGGCGGCATGCTTGGCGTCGCCGTGGTGACCGCCGTGCTGGGCGTCATCCAGACCTGGATCAGCACCCGGGTGGGCCAGCAGGTCATGCACCGGCTGCGTTCCGAGGTGTTCACCCATCTGCAGCGGCAGTCCGTCGGGTTCTTCACCCGTACCCGCAGCGGCGAAATCCAGTCCCGGATCACCAACGATATCGGCGGCATGCAGCAGGTTGTCACGAGCACAGCCACCAGCATCGCGGCGAACCTGACCACCGTCGTTGCGACCGGTGTTGCCATGGTCGCGCTGTCCTGGCAGCTGTCGCTGATCTCCCTGGTGGTCATGCCGCCCGCAGTGCTGCTGACGCGCAGGATCGCCCAGCTCAGGCTCGCTGTCACCGCCGCCAAGCAGCGCGAACTGGCCGACCTGAACGTGACCGTGGAGGAAAGCCTGTCCGTCAGCGGCATCCAGCTCAGCAAAACCATGGGAACGGGACCAGCCTTGGCCGAACGCTTCGCCCGCTCCTCGCAGCGCCTCATCGACCTGGAACTGCGCTCCGAACTCGCCGGACGCTGGCGGATGGCCACCATGAGCATCATCTTCGCCGCCGTCCCGGCCGTGATCTACCTCGCCGCCGGCCTGCCGGCCACTGCCGGCGCCCTCTCGATCGGCACCGTGGTCGCGTTCACCACCCTGCAGACCGGCCTCTTCCGTCCGCTCATGGGACTGCTCAACGTGGGAGTGCAGGTCATCAGCTCACTGGCGCTTTTCGCCCGCATTTTCGAGTACTTGGACCTGCCCGTGGAGATCGCCGACCCGCCCCGGCCGCGAACCATCCGTGCCAGCGAAGTGCGCGGGGACGTGCGCTTCGAGGAGGTGAGCTTCAGCTATCCGGGCAGCAGTACGCCGGCGCTGGACGGAGTCAGCCTGGAAGTTCCCGCGGGCAGCTCGCTCGCCCTGGTCGGCGCGACCGGCTCCGGCAAGAGCACCCTGGCCGCCCTCATGGCACGGCTGCAGGATCCAACCTCCGGCCGCGTCACCATCGACGGCATTGATATCCGGAACCTGCGGCTGTCCGACCTGGCGCAGATTGTCGGAGTGGTGAGCCAGGACACCTACCTGATGCACGCCACGATCGCGGAGAACCTGCGCTACGCCAAGCCGGACGCCACCGACGCGAACATCGAGGCCGCGGCCCGCAGCGCCAGAATCCATGACCTGATCGCGTCCCTGCCGGACGGTTACGACACCATGGTCGGCTCGCGCGGCCACCGTTTCTCGGGCGGCGAGAAGCAGCGGCTGGCCATCGCCCGGACCCTGCTGCGCGACCCGCGCATCCTCATCCTGGACGAAGCAACCAGCGCGCTGGACACCCGGACCGAGCGGGCTGTTCAGGAAGCGTTCGACCAATTGTCCGTCGGCCGCACCACGATCACTATCGCGCACCGGCTCTCCACCATCCGCACCGCGGACCAGATCGCCGTACTCGACGGCGGACGCGTCGCCGAAGCGGGCACGCACCAGTCCCTCCTGGAGATCGGGGGCCGCTACGCGGCGTTGGCGGCCTGAGCCCTCATCGCGCTGAGCCGGCGTCATAGTGCTGAGCCGGCGTCATCGCTGAACCGGAGTCATCGCACAGCTTGCAACAGCAGCGCGTACGTGCCGCCGCAGACGAGAGCGCCGGCCGCCAGCGAGACGGCGAGCCGGGCAGCTGTGGTCCGGCCCAGGACAGCCTGCGCCCAAGTCCCGAGCGCAGCAGCGGCCCAGGCAACCAGCCCGGGCAGGCCCAGCATCAGCGGCAGAATGACCGCCAGCGCGCCGTACGAGACGGCGGCCCAGCCGAGCCGGACCACCCGGTCCAGCAAGACGACCGCTGCCAGTCCCGCGCAGGCTGCGAAAATGACCGCCGCCAGTGCCAGCGGGCCGTCGAGCCACTGGATCGCCCGCAGGCTTCCGTACATGAGCACGCCGGCGCAGACCGCCAGCGGGGCCAGACCGAACCGCCGGATCCCCCGGCGCAGCTGGCCGGCCCGGTCCAGCCTGGCAACGATGGTCCAGGGCACCAGGCAGATCAGCACGGCGGCACCGATCCCCCACGCGGCGGACAGCAGGTCCCACGAACCCGCCAGGGCACCGAGCACCAAGGCCACGCCCCAGACGACCCCCGGGGAAAGCACCCCAGCGATAGCCCGCGCAGTCCGCACGCGGCCGGGCACCGCCGTCGTCATTTACCGGCGCGCTGTGTTGGCTAGGCGCCCGATCCCCTCGATCTCCACCTCGTACCGCTGCCCCGCTTCGATCGTGCCGACGCCGGAGGGAGTGCCGGTCATGATGATGTCGCCGGGCAGCAAGGTGAAGGCCTGGGAGACGTAGGAGACGAGTTCACGGACGCCCCAGATCATCTGCGAGGTGCGGCCGTCCTGCTTGAGTTCGCCGTCCAGCCAGCCGCGCACGGCCAGGTCCTCGGGGTCCAGCTCCGTCTCGATCCAGGGCCCGATGGGTGCCGAGCCGTCGAAGCCCTTGGCCCGGGCCCACTGGTTGTCGGTGCGCTGGGCGTCGCGGGCGGTCAGATCGTTGCCGCAGGTGTAGCCGAAGATGACGTCGTCGACGCGCTCGGCGGGCACGTCCTTGCAGATCCGGCCGATGACCACGCAGAGCTCGGCCTCGTAGGAGACCTCGTCGGAGAATTCCGGCAGCGCCATCGGTTCATTCGGCCCGATGACGGAGGTGTTCGGTTTGAAGAACATCAGCGGGGCCGCCGGGGTTTCATTGCCCATTTCCTTGATGTGCTCGGCGTAGTTGCGGCCGATCCCGATGATCTTGCTCCTGGGGATGATCGGAGCCAGCAGCCGGACGTCCTCGAGCTTGTGGCGGGTGCCGGTGGGCTGGATGCCGGTGAAGAACGGGTCGCCGCTGATGACGGCGACCTCCTCGCTGCCTTCGTCTCCTTCGACAATGCCGAACACCGGGTCGGAATCAAGTACAAATCGGGCTATACGCATGGGCTTAGCCTAACGTTTCGGCCGCGGCGCCGGCTCGGGGCCGCGCAGTCAGCCGCGCAGGTAATCCAACTGGGCCGCCACGGAAGCCTCCGCGGCCTTCCGGACTGAAGCGTCGACGTCGTAATAGACGTGGTCTGTCACCGCGCCGATGGAGGCGTCCGCCCCGAGCTGGTCCAGGGCGGAACGGATCTGGTCCAGCCGCTGCTGCCGGTGGCTCGTGTATTCGCGGCAGATGGCGGAGAGATCGGGCAAGGTGCCGCCATGGGCGGGCAGCACCGCGGCTGGCCCCAGCCGCTCCAGCCTGGCCAGCGAGTCCAGGTACGGACCAAGCCGGCCGTCCGGATAGGCGATGATGGTGGTGCCGCGGCCGAGGATCGTGTCGCCGGTGAGCACCGAGCCGGCGTCGCCGTCCTCCGGCAGGTGGAAGGACACCGAGTCCGCCGTGTGTCCGGGGGTGGCGAGCACCTCGATCCGCACTCCGGCGGCCTGGATCACCTCGCCGTCGCGCAGGGGCTCGCCGCCGTGGCAGTGGGCCTCGTCCAGGGCGCGCACCGGAGCCCCGGTCAGCTCATGGAACCGGGCGCTGGCTTCGGTGTGGTCGATGTGGTGGTGCGTGATCAGCACCAGTTCCACCTGCCCGGCGGCCGCAAGTTCCTGCAGGTGCGTTTCGTCCAGGGGGCCGGGATCGACGACGGCGACACCTGTGTTTCCGGGGGCGGCGATCAGGTAGGACTGGGTACCGTCGAGCGACATGGGCCCGGGGTTCGGCGCGAGCCGGTAGCGGGTCAGGCCGCTGCTGCGGACCAGGGCTGGATTCATCTCTGCGTGCACTGCTCCATTCTGGCATTCACAGGCAAGGCCGCCGTCCGGAATCCGGAGGCGGCCCTGGACCGTGGTCGTGTTTCCCTGCGGACGCGCGGCTACTCGCTGCGGGTGTTCTGCTCTGCGAGCGTGTCCCAGAACGACGTGTCGGCGGTGGCGATGGAGCCGTCCGCAATGGCGCGGGCGGTGGCCTCCAGCGTGGTGACCGTCTGCTTGATCAGGTAGCCGTTGGATTTCTGGCCGAGCACGTAGTCCTCGCGGTAATGGTCGCTCATGCCGCGCATCTCGAAGAGCAGGGTCGAGATGCCGTACTCGACCGCGATGCCGTTGCGGCTGATCGTTTCGGCGCTGCCGCCGACATACTTGCCGAGATGGCCCCACCCCGTCGGCTCAATGGCGTTGAAGACCACGGCGCCGAGCTTCTGCGAACCTTCCAGCACCGCCGGGTCCACGTTCGGCGTAGTGGGATGCAGGATCGAGCCGGAGACAAGCTGCCCGTCACGCTCGCTCCGGGCGCCTGGTGGTGCAGGTCGATCATGTAGTCGATGCCGTACTGGCGCATCACGTTGTAGTGCAGCGCCTGGGTCTCAGGCTCGACCTTGGCGATGTGGTCCCGGTTCAGGTCGACTTCGTTGGCGTTGTAGCGGGTTAGGTGCCGGTCTCCCGCTGCGATGTAGTCATCCAGCGGGAAGTCGACATCCCCCATGGCTCCGTCCGGGTTGAGCATCGGCACCACGAGGATGTTCACTCCGTCGAGCACGTCCTGGTTCTTGCCGGTGCCCAGGTGCTTGATGAACTCCAGGGCTCCCTCAGTGGTCAGCTGCTCGTTGCCATGCTGCTGGGTCAGGTAGAGGATCGTGGGGTTGTCCGGGCTGGAGATGTACTTGGCCAGGTAGAGATCCCGGCCCTTAACGCTCTGCCCGATGACGTCCAGCTCCATCCGCTCCTGCTTGGCATCCTGTGCCTTCAGCTCAGCGGCGAGCTCATCGTAGGTGTGGAGGATGGAAGTGTTGACCGTTTCGTTGCCGCCGTAGTTGGGTCCTTCTCCAACGGCCAGCGCGGGACCGGCTCCGGTTGTCAGGGCGAGCGCGCCGGCAAGGGCTGCTGCGGCAAGGGTCTTCCTCATGGGTGTCCTCCTGGTGGCGGTGCGTGCAATGGTGAGCCCGTGCGGGCTGCAATTGGGTTTTCCCAATCCCCCCTGCTGGCACGCTAACCGCTACTCGCCGGACGCCGCTAGGTTTATCAATCAATCCGCGTTTTGCCGAGCCTGGAGCACTGTGCGGTCTGGACCCTGGCGCCGCAGTCTGGAAGACTTCGCCGCTCACCGTGCCCCCGCGGTCTGCCCGATGGGAGGAACCTGCGGACGCAGACGGAGAGGGGCTCGCTCCGCTTTCGCGGACCGAGCCCCTCTCGGGTTTGCTGTGCCGTGGCCGGACGACCGCCGCTGGCTTAGGCGAGCCGGGTCATCCAGCCGTAGGTGTCCTCGACGGTTCCGGTCTGGATGCCCAGCAGCTGCTTGCGGATCGACATCGACACCTCTCCCGCCCCGCTGCCAGGGGAGGCGATGGAGCCGTGCTGGGTCTTCAGCTCGCCGATGGGCGTGATGACCGCAGCGGTGCCGCAGGCGAACACTTCGGTGATCTCGCCGGATTCGACGCCAGCGCGCCATTCGTCGATCGTGATCTTCCGTTCCTGGACGTCCAGGCCGCGGTCCTTCGCCAGCTGGATCACGGACGAACGGGTGACGCCGCGAAGGATGTTCCCGTTGAGTTCGGGTGTCACCAGCCGGCCGTCGGCGAACACGAAGAAGATATTCATGCCGCCGAGTTCTTCCACGGCGTTGTCGTTGAACGGATCCAGGAACAGCACCTGCTTGCAGCCTTGGGCCTCAGCCTCCAGCTGCGGCGCCAGCGATGCGGCATAGTTTCCGCCGCACTTGGCTTCGCCCGTGCCGCCGCGCCCGGCCCGGGCATAGTTCTCCGACAGCCAGATGGAGACCGGCTGCAGTTCGCCGCCGAAATAGTTGCCGGCCGGCGAGGCAATCACACGGAACGATACCTCGCGGGCAGGGCGGACCCCCAGGAACGCCTCGGTGGCGATCATGAAGGGACGCAGGTACAGGGCATCGCCTTCGCCGGTGGGGACCCACTCCTTGTCGACGGCGACCAGCCGGCGCAGCGACTCCAGGAACGTTTCCTCGGGCAGTTCCGGCAGGGCCAGCCGGCGGGCCGAAAGGTTCATCCGCTTCGCGTTCTCCTCGGGCCGGAAGGTCCAGACGGTGCCGTCCGCATGCTTGTAGGCCTTCATGCCCTCGAAGATTTCCTGCCCGTAGTGCAGCACCGCGGCAGAAGGATCCAGCATGATCGGCCCGTACGGCTCCAGCCGCGCGTTGGACCAGCCGCCGTTGCCGTCCACGTCCACCTTGTAGTCGACAACCACGGTGTGGTCCGTGAAGTGGTTCCCGAAGCCCGGGTTGGCCAGAATGGCAGCACGTTCTTCGGCGCTCTTCGGATGCTCGGAGAGTTGCTGGGTAAACTCCAGCGCTGTTGTCATTTTTCCTCCACCTCTGAACAGCACGGCGCTGTGCCGAA
>NZ_ANPE02000172.1 GCF_000328305.2 Arthrobacter crystallopoietes BAB-32
ACCGGCCGCTGGGCGCGGAACGCGCCTGGACCGAATCGGACGTCGACGACGAGGGCGAACAGGCCCCGCCGCCAGCCGCCCGGCCGAAGAAGCGCAGCCCCTGGACCTGGCCCTTCGTAGGGCTGATCCTGCTCGTGCTGTTCGCTCTGCTCGGCGCCTGGCTGGTACCCATGCTGACCGCCGGAGAAGACCCAAGCGAAACGGCGACGGCCACGCGGACGACCCGCTCGGCGTCGCCCACTACCACCAGCGCGAGTCCCACGCAGACCCAGGAAACGCAAACCCAGACGCAGACCCGGCCCGAGACACCGGAGACCGTCCAATTGAATCCAGTGCGATTCCAGGGCCGGCCCTTCGACGAGGTGCGGGCGGAGCTGGAAAGCCTGGGCTTTGAGGTGGACGGCCAGCAGGTTGAAGACAATGCGGCCGAAGGCACCGTTCTCGATATCTTCCCCTCGGGAGCCGTCGAGCGCGGGGCCACCATCAGGGTCACCTATTCGGAAGGCCCCGGCACCATCCAGGTTCCCGGCGGCCTGACCGGCCAGGAGGAACAGCAGGTCCGCGAAGCGCTGCTCAGCGCCGGCCTGGTTCCGCAGAAGTCCGGTGAGGAGCCCAGTGATGAGCCGGCCGGAACCGTGCTGCGGATCGATCCGGGCGAGGGCTCGGAGGTGCCCAACGGCGCCACTGTCAGCTACGTGGTTTCCAGCGGCCCGGAGGAAACAACGGAGCCGGCGGAAACCCCCACACTGCCCACGACCGGTCCCGATTCGGAAGGATAGCCGACTCCAGCTGGCGCGGATCGGAAGATGGAAGGTAAGTATTCGGTGGAATCGTCACAGATCCTCAACGGACGTTACGAAGTAGGTGAGCTCATCGGCCGCGGTGGCATGGCCGATGTGCACCTCGGCCGTGACATCCGCCTCGGACGCACCGTGGCGATCAAGCAGCTGCGGCCCGATCTGGCGCGCGACCCGGTGTTCCAATCCCGGTTCCGCCGGGAAGCCCAAGCCGTCGCCGGGCTGAACCATCCGGCCATCGTGGCCGTCTACGACACCGGCGAGCAGGAACTGCCCGGCGCGGCCACCCATGACGTCAAGGCTCCCTTCATCGTGATGGAGTACGTCAGCGGCCGCACACTCCGGGACCTCATCAGGTCCGGTGAACTCACCATCGACCAGGCGGTCGACCACACCCTCGGAGTCCTCGCCGCGCTGCGCTACAGCCACCGCTCCGGGATCGTGCACCGTGACATCAAACCCGCCAACGTCATGGTGACCCCGGACGGGCAAGTCAAGGTCATGGACTTCGGCATCGCCCGTGCCCTGGCCGACTCCGCCGCCACGATGACCCAGACCCAGGCGGTCCTGGGGACGGCGCAGTACCTCTCGCCCGAACAAGCACGCGGCGAGGCGGTGGACGCGCGCAGCGACCTCTATTCCGCCGCCTGCCTGCTCTACGAAATGCTCGCCGGAAGGCCGCCTTTCGTGGGCGACAGTCCGGTATCGGTGGCGTACCAGCATGTGCGGGAACAGCCGGACCCTGCCAGCCGCTTCAATCCCGAAGTCGGCGCGGCCTTGGATTCGGTGCTGGCCCGTGCGCTGCAGAAGGACAAGGCAGACCGTTTCCAGGATGCCGCGTCCTTCAGCGCCGCCTTGGAAGGCGCCCGCGAGGGTATCGCCGTCGCCCCCGCGGGGGAGGCCCGCACCGAAGCAATGCCGGCGCAGGCCGCCCCCACCGCTGCCTTCAGTGCCGCACCCCTTCCGGTGCCGGTCACGCAGGCCGGCCATGCCGCACCGTTCACCCCGGAGGCCGGCGAATCGCCGGACGAAGAGTACGACGGCGCGGACTTCACCGGCCCGATCACGGGCGAACAGCACACGGCTGCACTGTCGCTCGGCATGCAGCCTGAGGACGACGCGGAGGAGGCCTCCCGCCGCCGCTCGCGCCGCCGCGCCTGGACAACCACGCTCATCATTGCCCTCGTGCTGCTGCTGGCTGCCGGCGCCTTCTTCCTGTTCAATTTCCTCCGCAACGCCGAACCGGACCCGGTTGCCGTACCGCCGGTGGCCGGCTTGGAGCAGACGGAGGCGGCCAACGCCATCAACCGGGCCGGGCTGAACCCCATCATCGAAGAACAGTTCAGTGACGAGGTGGATGCCGGCAAAGTCATCGACTCGGATCCCGCCGATGGGGAAATGGTCCTGCCCGACAGCGAGGTGCGCCTCTTCGTCTCGCAGGGCAAGGAATTCGCCAACATCCCGGAAAACCTCAGCGGCCGCACAGAAGGCGAAGTCCGCGACATGCTGCGCCAGCTGGGCGTGAATCCCGGTGAGAACATTTCGGCCAACAGCGCCACCGTGCCGCAGGGCAACGTGATCGGCACGGATCCCAGGGCGGGGGAGAAGGTGCGGACCGGCTCCACGGTGGACCTGGTGATCTCCACCGGCATGGTGACGGTGCCTGAGCTGATCAGCAAGACCGAGGCCGAAGCCATCAGCCTGCTGCAGGACGATCCTGCCGTCGCCCTGCCCTACCGCGTGGTCAGGGTCGAGAACGAAGTGGTGGCCCCCGGCACGGTGGTCGCCCAGAGCCACGAGGCGGGCAGCGACGTCGCCCAAGGCACGGAAGTCACCATCAGCGTCGCCATCGAACCGGAAAAGGAGACTCCGGCGCCGGAGGAGACGGAGGACAACTCCGGCAATCGCGGCTCCGGTGACAGTGGCAACGAGGACAACGGCGGAAACGGCGGCAATAACGACGACGACCGCCGGAACCGCGGGAACGACTAGCCCGGACAGCCGCCCCGGGCGGTGCTAGCGGCTAATCAGCGGGCTCAGCGCGGCAGCCTTGGCCGCGGCACCCTCCATGCCCAGGGATTCGAGCCAGTTGCCCAGCATCAGGTAGCCCGACTCCGTCAGCACGGATTCGGGGTGGAACTGCACGCCCCACAGCGGCGCCGTACGGTGCGCCAGCCCCATGACCACGCCGCCCTCGGTCTCCGCGGTAATCTCCAGCTCGGCAGGAATGGTGGCGCGGACGGCGGCGAGCGAGTGGTAGCGCGTGGCCGTAAACGGACTCGGCACCCCGGCGAAGACGTTCTGCCCATGATGCACCACGTGCGAGGTCTTGCCGTGCATCAGTTCCGGCGCATGCGTGACCGTGCCGCCGTAGGCTTCGGCCAGCGCCTGGTGGCCCAGGCAGACGCCCAGCATCGGTTTCCGCTGTTCGCCGCACCACTTGATCAGCTCGATGCAGACTCCGGCTTCGGCCGGATTGCCCGGGCCGGGGGAGATGAGCACGCCATCGCGGGACGAAGCGAGCTCGGCCGCTTCCTCCAGGGTGACGTCGTCGTTGCGGACCACGGTGGTTTCGGCTCCGAGCTGCTGCAGGTAGCCCACCAGGGTGTAGACGAAGCTGTCGTAGTTGTCGACAACCAGAATGCGCGGGGTGTTGGTCATGATTACTCAGTGACGCCAATCGTCGAGTCGGTCAGGGGATTGAACTGGGACAGCCACGGGAAAACGTACTCCATCAGCAGCAGCACGGCCGCGGCGACCAGCAGGAGGGACAGCAGGATGCGCATCCACAGCGGTCCCGGCAGGTTGCGGAAGATCCAGGCGTACACGCGTCAGCCTCCCTTTCCATAGAACTCGGCAACCCGCTCGGCTATTTCCTCCGGCGGCCCCTCCGAGGCCGGCTGCCAGGATTCCATCAGCGCGTAGGCGATGATCCGCTCCTCGGCTCCGAACCGGGGGTTGCAGGCTGTCATGGTCAGGTAGCGTTCGCTCGGCTTCGCGTCAGGCATGGCAGGCACCGGAGCGATCACTTCGACCTGGTCCGGCATGACTATTTCGTTGTTGCGGAACACGTACGTGTAGAAGCCGTCCTTGGTCTGGATGTAGATCTTGTCGCCCGGCACCAGCGTGTGGATCAGATCGAGCACCTGGCCATGCGTCTGCCGGTGGCCGGCCACGGCGAAATTGCCCACCTCGCCCGGCATTTGCGTACCGGGGTAGTGCCCCAGTCCCAGGGTGTCGAGCACCTCGAGGCTGACCCCGCCGGTCAGCGGCCGCGCGTGGTCCTCGCCGAACCGCGGAATGTAGATGACGCCGAAAGTCTCGCCCTCGGCCGGTTCCCCCAACACCGGCGGGACTGCCGGATCAGGCGAGGCACCGCCGTCGTTCTTTTCCGCTGGCGGCACAGGCGCCTGCTGGAATTCCTCGAACAGGCCGGTGAGGGCCTCGTCCTGCTTCTGGTTGGCCTCGATATTTGTCCACCACAGCTCCCAGGCCAGGAACAAAAGCAGCACCACGCCCGCCGTGATGAGCAGTTCACCGAATACCTGGACAATGATCTGTACGGGTCCGCGACGCCGCTGCTGGTTGCCGTTGCGCTTGCGTCGGGCAGACCGGCGTGTCGGCGCAGTTGCTTCCATCACGTCCGTCATGGCCCTCCCGAAATCACCGAAGCTGCTGCGGCCGCGGCACGCTCGTGGCAAGGCCACGGCCGAAAGCAGTATTAGCTAGACTGAAGCAGCGAGATTGCGCTGGTTTTCCAAGTCTCCCTAAGCAGAATACCTTGTACGGCCAGCCGCAATTGTCCGTCTTTCCAATAACGACGGCGGCCCGCCCACCTTAGTGCCGGACCGCGAGGAGGATCAGTGCCAGAGTCGAAGCCCCGTAAGCGGACCGAACGCAGGCCCCAGGCGGCTGCACCTGAGTACAAGCCGAACCCGGTGTGGTTCAAGCCGGTGATGTTCGGCCTGATGATCATCGGCCTCCTCTGGATCATCGTTTTCTACATCACCGAGGCGCAGTGGCCGATCGCCGCAGCCGGCTCCTGGAACATCCTCATCGGATTCGGCATCGCGATCGTCGGCTTCATGATGACCACCCGCTGGCGCTCCTGACACACCGTCTTTAGCCACGTCTGACAAGCCGTCGTTAACCAAAAGGTGCCCGCCGCTGTCATCGACGCGGCGGGCACCTTTGGTGTTCGGGCAGACTAGGCTTGTTCGGCCTCGGCCGCCGCCATGACTGCAGCGGTTACGGCCGGAGCCACCCGGGCATCCAGCGGGCTCGGAATGATGTAGTCGGCGCTCAGCTTCTCGGCGGCGATTTCCGCGATGGCGTTGGCCGCGGCCACCTTCATCCCGGACGTGATCCGGCGCGCTCCGGAATCGAGGGCGCCGCGGAAGATCCCGGGGAAGGCGAGCACATTGTTGATCTGGTTTGCGAAGTCGCTCCGGCCGGTGGCCACGACCTTGGCGTACTTGGCTGCAATCTCCGGGTGGACCTCCGGATCCGGATTCGACAGCGCGAAGACGATGGCGTCTTCCGACATGCCCGCCAGCGCCTCCTCGGGAACAGTGCCGGCCGATACGCCGACAAAGACGTCCGCGCCGGCCAGCGCCTCAACGATCCCGCCCGTCGTGCCGCGCGGGTTGGTGCGCGCGGCATACTCGGCCTTGACCTCGGTCAGATCTTCGCGTCCGCTGTGGATAACGCCGCGCGAGTCCAGGATCGTCACATCGCTGATGCCGGCCGCCAGGAGGATTTCCGCCACGGCGATGCCAGCCGCACCGGCCCCGGAGATGACGATCTTGAGCGACGAGGATTCCCGGCCGACGAACTTGGCCGCATTCATGAGGGCGGCGAGCACGACGACCGCAGTGCCATGCTGGTCGTCATGCATCACGGGCATGTCCAGGGCCTCGATCAGCCGCGCTTCGATTTCGAAGCAACGCGGAGCCGAAATGTCCTCGAGGTTGACAGCACCAAAGCTGGAGCGCATGCGGACGACGGTTTCGACGATCTCGTCCACGTCGTTGGATTCGATGACCAGCGGGATGGAATCCAGCCCGGCGAACTGCTTGAAGAGCGCGGCCTTGCCTTCCATCACCGGCAGCGAGGCACTGGCGCCGATGTCGCCGAGGCCGAGCACCGCGCTGCCGTCGCTAACGACGGCGACGAGCCGTGAGGCCCAGGTGTACTGGCGGGCAAGTTCCGGTTCCGCATGGATGGCGCGGCTAACCTGCGCGACTCCCGGTGTGTAGGCGATGGACAGGTCGCGCTTGGATTCCAACGGAGCGGTCAGGCCAACTTCGAGCTTCCCGCCCTCGTGTGCGGCAAAGATCTCGTCCGTGGTGAGTTCGATGGGAGACGTGTTGATAACTTCGGCAGTCACTTGTCATTCCTTTTCGTCAGCTCCGGATGACCGGAGGTGCGCATGGTGGTCGGGCAACGCGGCGCGTGCTTGAAGGAGGCACGTATGAGGGGCGGCTGATCCTCTACCTGGCAGGCCGCGGGGCTCGCGGCGGCTGCACCGGATGCGGTAATGCACAGCGTTACTTGCTCGACCGTCGCCCGGTTCTGCCGGCGACCGTCTGCAGGCGGTCGGCTGGTCGAGCCGACGCTAGTTTCCCAACGCTACCGGAAGTCGGACCATCCGCGAATCCATATTTCAGCGAAGCTTTCCAATATTTCGCTATCAGGACGGTTATCGCGTCCCGCGAGCCGCGCTGCGGGTCCTCCTGCTTAGCCGACCCCGGCTTCAAAGCTTCCCCAAGGGTTTGCTGAAACTGTTAAGCGGCTCAGAGTTCGACATTATCAAGCCCTGTGGTTTTCACAGTTGTGCAGAAAGTTTTCCACACCAGTGCAAAACTTTCGGGGATAACTTGCTCCTCATGCTTTGGGACCGCCTAGTTGAACGTTTCATGAGTAAAAATCACACATTTGTAAGTTATCCACCCTGTGTATAACTCGTGTGGATAAGTGGCAGTGGACTGTGAAATCCCAAGTCTTGTCCGCCCCGAGCTCCGCAGGCCGGGTTAGCTTCCGTCCTGGATCTTGGCACACAGGTCGCCAGGGGAGGCAGAATTATCGACTCTCTCCGCGCTGGGGGATCTGTCCTCAAGTCCCGCAGTTTTCACAGTTGTGCAGAAAGTTATCCACAGAGGTGCAAAACCAGCGGGGAAAACCTGCTTCCATGTAGCCTTCGACCCGCCATGGAGCCTTAAATCGGCGGGAATCACATGCCTGTAAGTTATCCACGCTGTGTATAACCCTTGTGGATAACGCAGACTGAATGTGAAGTACCAGGGGCAAGCGCGGCCGGCGGCAGCCTCACGCGGCATGTCGCGGTCGGATTTTCGCGTTGACGCCGCCGGCGGTTGGGATGGTGGTGCCGCATCTTCTTATGCCGTGCAGCCCGCTGCTTTGAGTGGTCATCCGCGCTGTCGATGGATGACCGGACCGACAGGATGCGCTCAGAGGCGGATGTCCCGGAGGCGAGCAAGGCTCGACCAGATGGTCGAGGTGTAGCTCGGGTCGAAAATCGCATGGTATCCGCCGGTATGCCAGAACAGCACCGGTCCTTCGATCGTTTTCCTGCGAGCCATATCGATGATCGCTGCGACCGCTTTTGCCGTATACACAGGGTCGACCACGATTCCCTCGAGACGTGCCATCAGGTCGACGGCCTCCATGACGCCCGCGGCTGGCTTCCCGTAGCCTTCTCCCAGGTAGTCCTCGGTCATCTCGAGGTCGGAGGGAGCGATGCTGATGGAGGGTGCGATGAGGCTTGCGGCCTCGTTTGCGAGCCGAAGATAGTTCCCCGGCACATCGTCGTACACCTCTCCCGCGACGATGACACCGATGATACGAGTCGCCTTCCGGCTGATAGCTCGCCCGAGCGTGAGCCCCGCGTGCGTGCTCCCCGCGGAGCTGGCGTGCACGATCGTGTTGAACGTGGCTCCCTGTGCCTGAATTTGCTCGTCCGCTTCGATGTATGCGCGCGCGAAGCTTGTGGCGCCTCGGCCAGTAGCGGAACCGATGGGAAGTCGGTAGACGCGCTCACCGCCAGCCTCGAGTTCCCGGATGACATCCTCGGCCAGCCGAGCAAGCTCCACCCAGGAAACATCACCAACAAGGCGGAGATCGGCTCCGAACAGGGCATCAAGGAGAAGATTTCCCACGGGCTCCTTCGGCTCATCATGGCAGAGCACGAGGGTACACTTCATCCCGATCGCCGCAGCAGCGGCGGCGGCCGCTCGTGTTGCGTTGGAATGGCGGGAGCCTTCGGTCACAATATGGGTGGCGCCCAGAGCCTTCGCGTGCGCGAGCTCCATCTCCAACTTGCGCACTTTGTTGCCGGCAAGGCCTACTGAGCCCAGGTCGTCGCGCTTGGCCCAAACCTCGATGCCGAGCTCCTCACTCAATCGGGGCAGGAACTGCACGGGGGAGGTGAACCCTCGCAGATCGATTCGCGGCAAGTTGATCGTCTGTGATGCTGTAGTCATACCGCCAAAACCTAGGCCGGGAAAGACGTATGCACAACCACGCGAAATTTGGGCGTGCATATGCAAGGTTGAAGGGCGCACTGGCCGGGTATTCTCTGTCACATGTACAGCCTTGACGCGATTGATGCCCGCATACTGCTTGCCAGGGATAGCTCTCAGGATGCTTCGCTCATTGAGATAGGCAACCGACTGGGGGTGTCCCGGAACACGGTCCACGCACGCCTGAAGAGGCTCCGCGATGCCGACGCGCTCGGACCGCCCAGCGCCGCGCTCTCTCCCGCAGCTCTCGGAAGGCCGCTCCTTGCCTTCGTAACGCTATCGGTGTCGCAGCAATCGATCGACTCCGTGTATGCCGCGATCGCTGCGATCCCAGAAGTTGTCGAAGCGCACACCACCACCGGTGATGCAGACCTCATGCTTCGAGTGGTTGCAAGCGACACGGTCGACCTGCACCGAATCACGCAAAGCATCCAGCTGGCGCCGGGTGTGCAACGCAGTAGTACCTCTGTCGCGACGACCGAAGTCATCCCGCACCGAATGTCCCTCCTCCTACAACGACTAGCGGTGGAACACTGACCCTTGACCGGCAGGCACAGCCCAGCAGGAGCCCCTAACGGGAACTTGAACGCGACTGTCCACATCGAGGCACCAAGTTAGGCCATCGGCCGCGAGCAAGAGCGCTTCTTCACCGAGGGTCTGCCGGCATGGCCTTGGTCTCAGCGCGGCTGCATCGCCAGGACCGGAGGCCGATCGGTGGATCACTGCTAAGCAAGGCCGCCACCCTCACGAAGTCGCAGCCGAGGCTCCGCGGCCATCACCACGACAACTGGATGCGCAGCCCGGGGGATTGCTGACGTCGGAGGAATCGGGGCAGTACTCAAGGATCCGAACATCGGCTTCAAGCTGAGCAGCGATCTTGCTATACCCACTTGTGCACAGAGTTTTCCACAGCAGTGCATAAAGTTCCTCCGGCGGTCCAACGGATAGCCTTGCTGCCCTGCAATAGCCCGTCCACATGTGTGGAATTACATGTGTGTAAGTTTTCCCCGCTGTGCATAACTCCTGTGGATAAGGAGCAATCCGCGGTGAAAAACTCGGGGATGAAGTCCGGGACTGGCGTTTTAAACAGTGCGGCCGGCCTGCTCCGCGGGTGTGGGGCAAACCGGCCGTCAGGGGCGGGGACGCTCAGGCCATGCTCTTCAAGGCTGTGACACCGGCCAGCAGCAGGAAAAGGAGAAGGAGTCCGCCGACTTGCAGCGCTGTGCGGTTCTTCCCCCGCGGCGCATAGGCCAAGGCAAGCGCAGCCAGGGCGCCCACGGCAAGACCGCCCAAGTGGGCCTGCCAGGAGATCCCAGAGACTACGAACCCCAGGACCACGTTGATGCCGATCAGCACCAACAAGGACTTCACGTCGCCGCCGCGCTGCCGTTGGACGATGAACAAGGCGCCGAAGAGGCCGAAGACAGCGCCGGAGGCACCTAGGACGGGTACATTCGGTGCAGACAGCAGCAGAACGGCCACTGACCCGCCGAACGCCGAAAGCAGATACAGCGCCAGGAAACGCAGCCTGCCGAGCAGCGGTTCCAGATGGTTGCCCAGGATCCACAGGGCGTACAGGTTGAACGCAATGTGGAGGATGAAGCCCTGTGAATGGAGGAATGCGCTGGTGATCATGCGCCACGGTTCGGCATCGTAGATCGGGTTGGGCAAGGTATACAGCGGCGCGTACCAGAACCTCTCCGTGAATCCGGGCACCAGCCACTGCAGCAGGAAGGCCCCGGCGCAGAGCGCCATCAGCGTCATCGTCACCACAGGCTTGCCCGGCGCGGCCACCCCGCCGTAAACCGTACGTTGGACCGGCATACTGCGCGCCGTCTCCCGCACGCAGTCGATGCACTGCACGCCTACCGCTGCGCTGCGCTGGCATTCCGGGCAGGCAGGGCGGCCGCACCGCTGGCACCGCACATACGAAACGCGGTCCGGGTGGCGCGGGCAGACCGGCGCGGCGGACGTCGGCGGTTGCGCCGGCATTCCATAAGACATGGACGAAGATCTCCTGGAAAAGAGCGATCCCCGCCCAATCCAAGGGCGGACGGGGCGGGGACGATGATCTGGCTAAAGCTTCTCGACCGTGATGTTCCGGATGACAACGTCTTCCAGCGGCTTGTCGCGCATGTCCGTGGCCACGTTGTTGATCTTATCGACGACGGC
>NZ_ANPE02000171.1 GCF_000328305.2 Arthrobacter crystallopoietes BAB-32
GTCACCGTGCGGCTGGCCCCGCTGCGCCGGGGCGACCTGCGCACCGAGCACGTCGCCGTCCGTTCGGTCGGCCCGCTCGGTTTGGCTGCCCGCCAGCTGACCCTGCCGCTGCCGGGCCGGCTGCGCGTGTTGCCGCCGTTCCATTCCAAGCGGCACCTGCCGTCCAAGCTGCGCCGGCTGCGCGAGCTGGACGGCAAGGCCGCGGTGCAGATCCGCGGCGCCGGCACCGAATTCGATTCCCTGCGCGACTACGTCCGCGGCGATGACGTCCGCTCCATTGACTGGCGCGCCACCGCAAGGCGGCAGGCCGTCGTCGTACGCACCTGGCGCCCCGAACGGGACCGCCGCGTCATCATTGTGCTGGACACCTCACGCACCGCCGCGGCACGGATCGACGACGAGCCGCGGCTGGACACCGGCATCGAGGCATCGCTGCTGCTGGCTGCGCTGGCCGAGCGCGGCGGGGACCGGGTGGACTTCCTGGCGTTCGACCGGCGTGCCCGGGCCACCGTGAAGTCCGCGTCAAAGGGGAACATGCTGCACCAGCTGGTCAATGCCATGGCCGCGCTGGAGCCGGAGCTGATCGAGGCGGACTGGTCGCAGATTCCGGGCCAGCTGCGCGCGATCTCCTCGCACCGGTCCCTCGTGGTGCTGCTCACCGCGCTGGATTCCGGTTCGGCCGAGGAGTCCCTGCTGCCCACGCTCGCACAGCTGACCGCCGAGCACGTGGTCATTGTTGCCTCGGTCCGCGACCCGCTGCTGGATGAGCTCCGGGCGGCCCGCAGCACGGCGTCGGAGACCTTCCGGGCCGCAGCTGCCGAGCGGGCGCTGCTGGACCGGACCGCGCTGACCACCCGGATCAAGCAGCTGGGCGCCGAGGTGGTGGACGCGACGCCGCACGAGCTGCCGCCGGCGCTGGCGGACCTGTACATCCGGCTCAAGGCCGCCGGCAGGCTGTAAGGGCAGGAGCAGGCAGGCATGAGGACGCAATCGGTCTACCAGCTGGCCCTGGGCCCGGAGTTCGGCCGGCTGCAGCCGGAAGTGCAGCGCTACTTCAGCCTGGCGGCTTCGGGAACGGACGACGGCGGCACTTGGGTCGGCGTGGGAACCGGCGTTTTCGAGGTGGCCGGGTGCCCCCGCCTCAGCCTGCGGCCGCTGCTGCGCCTGGCTGCCCTGGACCGTTCGCTCTTCCCGGACTACGGCAGGGACGTTCCATTCCGGATCGAGAACCGCCCGGGCCGGGACGTGAAGGGCAGACCCAGCCTCACCGCCATCCGGACCTTGGAGTTCCCGCAGCGCACGCGCACCATGGAGGACATCACGTACTGGGACGCTGCCAGCCGGGCAGGCGGCGGGCTGGTCGACGTGCTGGGCCGCAGCCGGCTCCTGCGCACCCGGTTGGAATGTTCGGTCGGCGCCGATGGGCGGATGCGGCTCAGCTCGCGGGGCGCTGCGCTGGCGGCCGGTCCCCTGTCCGTGCCGTTGCCCCTGCTGCTGGATGCGGCGGCCTTCACCGAACAGTGGTGGGACCGGGCGGCCGGCCTGTTCCGGATCCGCACGAAGGTGCTGCAGCGCCAGCTCGGCACCGTCCTGGAGTATGAGGGCAGTTTCGTATACCGGCTGGAGCCGCGCGCTGCTATGCCTCGGCGATGACCTGGTTGAGCGCGTCGGCGGCCTGGCTCAGCCGGGCCAGGACCTGGCGCGCCGACTCCGGCGGCAGGCCTGCGAGTCCGCCGCTCGGCACCAGCCTGACTTGATGCAGCCGCGCCAGCGGGAGGCCGAGCTGCTGCCAGGGCCGCAGCACCGAGTCGACGATCGCGCGCACTTGCGGCACTCCACCGCCGAGGCCATCAACGGCGATCACGCCCAGCCAAATGCTCAGGTCCGCCTCGGCAGCGGCTGCAATCTGCTCCCACTGGCCGGTCGCCAACCCGGCGATGGGAACGGCGAAGCCATCCAGTCCGGCATTCCGAACCGCGTCGAAAGGTGCCTTGGTGGCGGGAACGGACAGCACGGTCTGGGCGGCACCAGCAGCTTCGGCTGCTTCGGCCAGGAGCCGCCACAGCTGCTCAGCGTCGGATTCCGGCACCGCCCGCAGCGTCCGGTAACCACTCGCCGTCGGAATACTGCCGGAGAGCACGCGCGCGGCTTCGGGCTCGTCGACTTGCAGAATGAGTCCGGCTTCAGGTGCCGCCTTGCGGACCTTCGCCAGATGGTCGGCAACACCGGCGGCCAGCGATTGGGCCACGTCGCGGCGCGCTCCGGGGTCCCGCAGGACGCGTTCGCCATTGTGCAGATACAGTCCTGCGGCCATGGAGAGCGGTCCGAGGCACTGCAGCTTCAGCCACTGTCCCGGCCGCTCCTCGCTGCCGATGATGTCCGCGAGGACGTTGATGTCGGTGTTGAGGGCGGAGACCGCCCGGCGGTGGTCCAGCCCCGGCCGGTCCACGATCCGCCAGCCGTGCGGCTGCAGGTCCACCGGCAGCTCCACGAGCATCGCCGCGGTCCGGCCGACCGGGTCCGAGCCGACCCCGCGGTCCGGAAGCTCGACCAGGTGCGGCAGATTGGGTTCGCCGAGCTCGCCCCGGATGATCCGCGCCGCCTCGGCCGGGTCCGTGCCCGGCCAGCTGCCCAGCGCCGTGGCCGTGACGGCTCCGGAGCAGGCTGCGCGCCCGCCTCTTGCAGTGCGGCGTCCTGCGGTGCGGTGCTCATTCTCCCGACGGCTCGTCCGGAGTGGTGGCGGACCGGGTGCTGCCGTTGTGCTCGTCCGAAATGGCCTGATGATGACGGATCACTTCGGAAATGATGAAGTTCAGGAACTTCTCGGCGAATGCCGGGTCCAGGTGTGCTTCCTCGGCCAGCCGGCGCAGCCGGGCGATCTGCGCGGTCTCGCGATCCGGATCCGCCGGCGGCAGCTGATGGCGGGCCTTGAGGTAGCCCACCCGCTGGGTGGCCTTGAACCGCTCGGCCAGCAGATAGACCAGCGTCGCGTCGATATTGTCGATACTGCCGCGCACCGCGAGCAGCTCCCCCATCACCTCCGGATCAGCCTCACCGGAGAGCGAACTGGCAGCGGGATCGAAATCATCAGCGGGACGCGGTTCAGTCATGCACCCAGTCTAGGGTTCGACAGCGGTGGAATCCCTCCGGCGGACCTAGTGTGAAGCCAGTCAGGAAACCTGCGCGGGGTCCCAGCTCAGCGAACGTGCCGAGTCGATCGTGGCCTGCCCGAGGACCCGCGTTCCCTGGTAGAGCACCATCGTCTGTCCGGGCGCAACGCCGCGCATCGGATCGACCAGGGTCACCACCAGCTGCTGCCGCCCGTCGTCGTCCGCTTCCATCCGGGCCCGGGCCGGCACCGGGTCCCCGTGGGCGCGGACCTGGACCATGCAGTCGAACTCGGCCTGCGCCGCCACTTCGGCAATCGGAAGCCCTGCCCAGGACACCTTGATGCCGCGCATCTGGTCCACCGCAAGCAGCGCTTCCGGACCGACGACGACCTTGTTCTCCTTAGGCCGGATCTCCAGCACGAACCGCGGCTTGCCGTCGGCAGCCGGACGGCCGAGCTTGAGCCCGCGCCGCTGCCCGACGGTGAACGCGTTGGCGCCTTCGTGCTCGCCAACCACGGAACCGGTCTGGTCCACGATCTGGCCCGGTTCCATCTCGATCTTCTCAGCCAGCCAGCCGCGTGTGTCGCCGTCGGAAATGAAGCAGATGTCATGGCTGTCCGGCTTGTTCGCCACCGACAGTCCGCGCCGCGCCGCTTCGGCCCGCACCTCCGCCTTGGACGGTGTGTCGGCCAGCGGGAACATGGAGTGCTTGAGCTGCTCGTGGGTCAGCACACCCAGCACATACGACTGGTCCTTGGCCCAGTCCGCGGCACGGTGCAGTTCGCGGTTGCCGTGCTCGTCCTCGATGACCTTGGCGTAATGCCCGGTGCAGACCGCGTCGAAGCCCAGCGCTAGCGCCTTCTCCAGCAGGGCGGCGAACTTGATCCGCTCGTTGCAGCGCATGCACGGGTTCGGTGTCCGGCCCGCGGCGTACTCGGCGATGAAGTCGTCCACCACGTCTTCCTTGAACCGCTCGGAGAAGTCCCAGACGTAGTACGGGATGCCCAGGATGTCACAGGCCCGCCAGGCGTCCCGGGAGTCCTCGATGGTGCAGCAGCCGCGGCTGCCGGTGCGCAGCGTGCCTGGCATCCGGGACAGCGCCAGGTGCACGCCGACCACATCGTGACCGGCCTCCACGGCCCGTGCCGCCGCGACGGCCGAGTCCACGCCGCCGCTCATCGCTGCCAATACCTTCATGATGAAATCCTCTGGTTGTTCAGAATCGTCCTGCCGGGCCTGCTGCCGCCCGGCTTGCCGCACTTGCCTTCGTTACCAGGGCTGTGTGCCCGCGGTCTGGATGCTGGAGATGTGTCCGGCCATGCCGGCTTTCCGGGCACGGGCGTAAGCCTCCGGCAGCGCAGCCACCAATGCGTCAACGTCCGCGTCGGTCGATGTATGCCCGAGAGTGAAGCGCTGCGCGCCGCGGGCTTCTTCCTCGCCGAGGCCCATTGCCAGCAGCACGTGCGATGGCCGCGGCACGCCGGCCGTGCAGGCCGAGCCGGTGGAGGACTCCACTCCGGCCAGGTCCAGCAGGAACAGCAGCGAATCCCCTTCGCAGCCCGGGAACGTGAAGTGGGCGTTGCCCGGCAGGCGCTTGCCCTCGAACTGCGGATCCGGCGCGCCGCGCAGCACGGCTTCCGGAACGGCGCCAACGACGCCGGCAATAAGCTTCTCGCGCAGTGTCCCCAGCCGTGCGGCCTCCTCGGCGAGCCCGCCGGTGACCTCCTCGGCTGCCGCCGCGAACGCCGCAATCGCCGGCGTATCGAGGGTGCCGGAACGGATATCGCGCTCCTGTCCCCCGCCATGCTGAACCGGTGTCAGCTTGACGGCCCGGCCCACCAGCAGCGCCCCGATGCCCACGGGCCCACCGATTTTGTGGCCGCTGATCGCCATCGTGTCCAGCCCGGACTCGGCAAAGGACACCGGCAGCTGGCCGAACGCCTGGACTGCGTCGGAGTGCACCGGGATGCCGTGCGGCTTGGCCGCCGCGACGATCTCGGCCACCGGCTGCACGGTGCCCACTTCATTGTTCGCCCACATGACCGTCACGAGCGCTACGGCGTCCGGATCAGCCTCGATTTCCCGGCGCAGCGCGTCGAGGGACACCACGCCGAACTCGTCGACCGGAAGCCACACGGCTTCCGCGCCCTCGTGCCGCTCCAGCCATTCCACCGTGTCCAGCACCGCGTGGTGTTCCACCGGAGAACACAGGATGCGGCGCCGCTGCGGATCCTCGTCGCGGCGCGCCCAGTAGAGGCCCTTCACCGCCAGGTTGTCCGCTTCGGTGCCGCCGGACGTAAAGATCACTTCGCTCGGATGCGCCCCGGCGGCCGCGGCGATGCTCTCGCGGGCGTCTTCGACGACGCGGCGGGCACGCCGGCCGGAGCCGTGCAGCGACGAGGGGTTGCCGCTGCGGCTGAGTTCATGAGTGAGTGCGGCCAAGGCCTGCGCCGAAATGGGCGTGGTCGCCGCGTGGTCAAGATACACGGGCACACCAGAATCTTACCGTGCAGGCCTATGCAGCACGAATCGACTCCGGCCGGCGGAGCATTGACTTGCCCGGTGGCCTTTTCTAAAGTCAAGAGTATCGGTTTTAGAAAGTTCCGCGGACCGCGCCGGATCTTCCATGCAGCGCAGCATCACCGGCAGCGGCTTCGGAACCGAGCTCCAGGAGCCATGATGGAAAACAAGCCGTTCGTGATCGCCGGAGCAGGACTTGCCGGTGCCACAGCCGCCCGCACCCTCCGTGAAGAGGGGCACGACGGCGGGATCGTCCTCCTGGGAGCCGAACAGCATGAGCCGTACATCCGGCCGCCGCTGTCCAAGGCGTACCTGGCCGGCAAGGAAGAAGCCTCGGCCGCCCTGGTCCAGGAACCGGGCTGGTACGAAGAAAACAAGGTCGACCTGAGGCAGGGAGTTTCAGCCGCGTCGCTTGATACCGCCGCCGGCTCGGTGCGGCTCTCGGACGGCAGCGTGCTGGAATACGGCAAGCTCCTGCTGGCCACCGGTGCTGCACCGCGGCGGCTTGATTTCCCCGGCTCCGACCTCGCCGGCGTCCACTACCTGCGCTCGCTCGAGGACAGTGCCGGACTCAAGGCCGTCCTCGCGTCCGGCGGCCGCCACCTGGTGGTCATTGGAAGCGGCTGGATCGGCATGGAAGTCGCAGCCACCGCGCGCACGCTCGGCAACGAAGTCACCGTCGTCGGACGGGACAAGGTCCCGCTGCGCGCCGCCCTCGGCACGGTGATTGGCAACCGGTTCGCGGACAAGCACCGGACGGAAGGCGTGATCATCCGCACCGGCATTCAGCCGCTGGAGCTGGCCGGCGAGGACGGCCGGGTCACTGCGGTGGTCCTTGACGGAGGCGAGCGCCTGGCCGCCGACGCGGTGCTGATTGCCGCCGGCGCCGTGCCCAATACCGCCCTTGCCGAAGCGGCCGGGCTGGCCGTCTCCAATGGCATCGACGCCGACGAGAGCCTTCGCACCTCGGCCGAGCACGTCTACACTGCCGGCGACGTCGCCAACGCCTACCACAGCACCTTCGGCGCGCCCCTGCGCAGCGAGCACTGGGCCAACGCCATCGAACAGGGCAAGACCGCGGCCAAGGCCATGCTCGGCCAGGACGCCGTCAACGACGCCATTCCCTACTTCTACACCGACCAGTTCGACATCGGCATGGAGTACTCCGGCTACTTCCCGTGGGCCACCGCCGACCCCGTCATCCGCGGAAACCTGGACTCGCTCGAGTTCATCGCCTTCTGGCTGCAGGAAGGACGGGTGATAGCTGGTATGAATGTAAATGTTTGGGATGTCCAGGAGCCCATTCAGGACCTGATCCGCTCCCGCCGCACCGTGGCCATCGAGGATCTGACCGACACAGCCAAGGAGTTGACCAGCCTGTGAGCCAAGCGGCGCTGAACGGTGCCTATTTGCCGGCACTGGAACATCCAGTGCACAGCTTCGGTGCCCGCCGGATCGATTTCAGCCGGCAGGTCGCACTGATGGCCATCGTGAACCGGACGCCGGATTCCTTTTACGACGGCGGCGCGACGTTTGGCCTGGATGCGGCCGTCAGCGCCGCGTTGCGGGCGGTGGACGACGGCGCAGATTGGGTGGACATCGGTGGCGTCCCGTTTGCGCCGGGGCCGGCCCTGTCCGCTGCAGAGGAAGCCGAGCGCATCGTACCGGTGATCGAAGCGGTACGCTCCCGGTCCGACGTCGTAATCTCCGCTGATACCTTCCTGCCCGAAGTCGCGCAGGCGAGCATCGCGGCCGGCGCTAACGTCATCAACGACACGACGGGGCTGCGCAACAAGGACCTGGCTGCCGTCGTCGCCGAAGCCGGCGCCCATATCGTCATCACACATTCGCTGGCGGCACCGCGCACCGTCTATCCACGGCCGCAGTACGAGGATGTCGTCCCGGAGGTCGCCGACTTCCTGCGCCGGAAGACGGAGGAAGCACTTGCGCTGGGGATTGCCGCGGACAAGATCATCGTCGATCCAGGCCATGACCTGAACAAGAACACGCTGCACTCGCTGGAAATCACCCGCCGCTTCAGCGAGATCGCCGATCTGGGTTTCCCCGCCCTGGCCGCCGTCTCCAACAAGGATTTCATCGGCGAAACGCTGGACCAGGACAAAAAGGAGCGGCTGGCCGGCTCATTGGCGGCGGCCGTCATGTGCATCATGAACGGAGCGCGCATCGTCCGCATGCATAACGTCGCCGAGGCGCATTCCGCCGTCCGCCTGGTCGAGGCGGCGCTGGGCTGGCGGCAGCCGGCCTACCTCAAGCACAATATGGGCGACTTCAACGAACCGGCCCGCGGCTGACCCGGAACCTGCTGATGGCATCGACATCTCCCGGCCTCGCCCCGATCAACCGGATCTTTCCCGCGCCCGTGACGGATGCTTCGGATGAGCAGTTGCTGGAGTGGTATGGCGAGCTGCCCCGCAGCGGAGCCTGGGTGCGCTTCAACTTCGTGGCGAGCCTGGATGGCGCAGCGACGCTGGACGGCCGGTCCGGGACCTTGGGCAACCCCGTCGACCAGCACGTCTTCCAGCTGCTGCGCCGCCTGGCAGACGTATTGGTCGTTGGCGCCGGGACCATCCGGGCCGAAGGCTACGGCGGCGACCTGCTGGGCGCGGAAGCCCGTGACTGGCGCATGCGGAACGGCCTGGCCGACTATCCGGCGTTCGCGATCGTCTCCGGCTCGCTGGACTTGGACCCGCGGAGCGCATTGTTCGCCGAGTCGCCGGTGCGGCCGCTCATCTTTACGTCCGCCACGGCAGATCCCGCCCGCCGGCGGGAGCTGGCCGGGGTGGCCGACATCATCGACGCCGGGCACGAGCGGGTGGAACCGGGCAACATCGTGCGCGAACTGGCGGGGCGGGGCCTGTCCCAGATCCACAGCGAGGGCGGCCCGATCCTGCTCGGCTCCTTCCAGTCCGCGGGCCTGGTGGACGAACTGTGCCTGACACTCAGCCCTCTGCTCGCCGGCGGCACCGGCCCCCGCATCGCTGCCTATGTCGCCGAGCATCGGCCGCAGCCGCTGCGCCTGGCCCACATCCTCGAATCCGACTCCATGCTGCTGCTCCGCTATTTAGCGGACCGTCCCGCCCCCGCCTTCGCGCCCGCCTGAACTAGGCTTGGACAGCAACAGCACAGACGGAAAGGCGGCCGGTGACTCCCCCATCGCATTATGAGGTCCTGGGGCTGCCCACGAATGCGTCCGCCAAGCAGATCAAGTCCGCGTATCGACGCGCTGCCAGGGCCACGCATCCCGACCACGGCGGCGATCCGGCGGCCTTCCGCCAAGTGACGCTGGCCTACGAAGTCCTCGGCAATCCGGAAACACGCGCCCGCTACGACAGGTCCTACGGCACGGCCACCGCTCCCGGCGCCTCGACCAGCAGTGCCGAGTCGTTCGCCGCAGGGCCGGCCTTCACCACCGCGCCGTCCCGCACAGCTGGTTCCCGCAATGCCGCCAGGGCACCGGCTGTCTACGTCCCCGCCTACGAATCACCGGAAGCCTCCAGCGCCGTCCCAGCCACGGTCGCCCGCCAGCAGATCCACGGCGCGCCCCGCAAACGAGGCATCTTCGGTGCCGCTTCCCGCCTGCAGCGCGAGGCACGCACCGTCCGCCTGCTGTCCCAGCAGATCCTGCCGGACATGCCGTCGGCGCGGCTGGTCAACGGACTCCACTCGCCGGACAACCGCGGGTATATCGACCATGCTTTGCTGGCCGGCTACCGGCTGGCCCTGGTCGACTCGATGCTGCTGCCCCGGGGCATCTTCCAGTGGGACGGCTCCACGCTGCGCAAGGACGGCCGCGTGATCGAGCCGCCGCGGTTGGCTCCGGCCGTACGGCAAATGCAGGACCTGTTCCCCGAGCTGAACATCGAAGGATGGACGGTCATCCACTCGCCGGACGGCAACCTGCACGAGCCTGTGATCGACTACTCCCGCGGCTACGATCCGCATTCCCACGCGCTCGTCCACGTAGTCAATGCAGCGCGGCTGATCCGTGAGCTCAAGCACTTCCTGGCCTCCGGGCCAGCACCCAACACCGTGCTGGTACCGTCCCTGGGCAGGCTGCTGGCCGGGATGCACAAGTAGCCAACTGCGGACCGGCCCCGGACGGCGCCGGCCACGGCGCGGCTAGGATGAACTTTGTGTTCCGCATTCTCTTCTACACCCCCGAAATTCCAGGCAACACCGGCAATGCCATCCGGCTTGCGGCGATCACTGGCTGCGAACTGCACCTCGTGGAGCCGCTCGGGTTCTCCTTCGAAGACTCCAAACTGCGCCGGGCAGGGCTGGATTACCACGACCTGGCGGTGGTCCACGTCCATGCCAGCCTCGAGGAGGCCTGGCGGAAGCTGCAGCCGGAACGCGTGTATGCCTTCACTTCCGACGGCGAACGCTCGTACGTCGACGTCGAGTATGCGCCGGGGGATGTGCTGCTGTTCGGCCCCGAGTCGGTCGGCCTGCCGGCGGAGGTCAAGCAGGACCCGCACATCACGGCGCGGCTGCGCCTGCCCATGCTGCCGTCGCTGCGTTCGCTGAATCTGGCGAACTCAGCCTCCATCGCGGTCTATGAGGCTTGGCGGCAGCACGGCTTCGCGGGCGCCAAACGCTAGGGGCACCGTGTCCCGCTCCGGCTCCGGGCCGGTTCCATGGCTATGCTAGTAACCTATGGACACGTCACTGCCCCGAGACAAAGCTTCAGCGAACACCCCCGACTACGAACCGGATTTCGAACCCCAGCAGGACCTCGCGGCAGACGCGTCCGATGACCCCTCGGTCCTGCATGCGGACCAGCTCACGGCAGAAGATGAGATTCCGGCGCGGCGCCCAATGCCGCCGCGGACCAAATGGGTGCTGCTGGCCGTCGCCATTGTGGTGCTCATCGTCGGCGCGATCGCCGCGGTGCAGACCCTGGGCCGGTCCTCGGCGCAGGATGTCCTCGACGCCCGCGACGTGGTCAGCAGCAGCGTTGAAGGGGAAAACGGGGCCGCGGCGGATGTCGCCGTTTCCGCTGACCGGAACGCCGCCGTCGTCACTTTCCGTGATTTGCCGGCACCGGGCGACGGACAGGTCTACCAGTTGTGGAAGATCCCGGCCAGCGGTTCCGCGCCGGTCTCCGTCGGCTCGCTGAGCAGCGGCAACATCGCCGGCGATGAACCGGCGATCGTGGAGAACATCGCCGGTTTCCGGGCTGCGGCCCTGACGCTCGAGGCGCGCGGCGGCGCCCAATCTCCCACCCCGCCGTTCATGCTGGAGATGGAACTGCCCGCCGAGTAGGCGGCAGTCCCGGCACGGGGCTCCGTGCAGCCTAGAACCCGGCGATGGTTTCCGGCGTGTTGATGCCAACCACATGGAAGGCCTCCGCGCTGGAGCCCTCGGGCAGGCCGCCGCGGCATGCATTCTCCTGAAGATTTGCGCGCACTCGGGCCTCCATGGCGGCGATGTCCGGATGCTGGCTCGCGTGGATGCGGATGGCCGCCAGCTTCACGTCCACCAGGTCCGTCACGTCCACGTAGTGGTTCTCCCGCTCCCGCGGCCCGCCATAGAACCACAGGTACGGCAGCTTGTAGGCCGGCAGACCGGCCGCGGCGAGTTCCGGGTAGGCGTACGGATTTTCCACGGCCGGATAGACCGCCCGTGTCACGGCCTCACCGCAGGCCAGGTGGTCCGGATGGCTTTTTTGGATCCGGTCCCAGGCACGCTCCGGATGCATGGACAGAACGACGTCGGGCCGGATCCTGCGGATGAGCTCGACAGTCTTGCCCACGACCTCGTACGAGGGCTCCAGGAACCCGTCGCGCTCGTGGAAGTAGTGGATGTCCCGGGCGCCGGTGATCCTCGCGGCTTGCTCCTGCTCGGCCGTCCGCCTGGCGACGATGTCCGGCCGGTGGGCGTCGTCAAAGCCGCCGGCATCGCCGTCCGTCATGATGCAGTAGCTGACCTCGCTGCCGGCCGCAGCCCAACGGGCAATGGTGCCTGCCGCGCCGAAATCGAGGTCGTCGGGGTGCGCTGCGAAGACCAGGGCCCGCCGGGGCGCCAGCGGAGCGCCGCCTGCCGGAACTTCCCAATCAGCCAAGTCCGGCTCAGCCCTTCCGCTTGCGGATTTCCGCCGCGGCCTGGGGCAGTACCTTGAACAGGTCGCCCACGATGCCGAAGTCCGCAATTTCGAAGACCGGCGAATCCGGATCCTTGTTCACCGCGACGATGACTTTGGACGTCTGCATACCGGCCTTCTGCTGGATGGCACCGGAGATGCCGGCCGATATGTACAGCTGCGGCGAAACCGTCTGTCCGGTCTGGCCCACCTGCGCCGAATGCTCGATCCATCCGGCGTCCGTGGCCGCACGCGATGCGCCAACGGCTCCGCCGAGCGCATCCGCGAGATCTTCGACGGCGGAAAAGTCGCCGTTGACGCCCCGGCCGCCGGCGACAACCACCCGTGCCTCGGACAGTTCCGGGCGTCCGCTCGAGGGCTTCCCGGTCCGCCCGGTGACTTGGGCGGCGGGTGCTTCCGAGGCAAAGGCTACGGTTTCCAGCTGCGGGGAGGCAGCCTCGGGTGCCGGTTCCGCCTCGATGCTGTTGGCCTTGAACGTAATGATCGGGGTTCCGGTGCGCACCTGCGCTTCGACGGTGTACGCACCGGCGAGGACGCTCTTGGTCGCGGTGAAGTCGTGGGCGACGGCGATGGCATCGGTAATGACGCCGCTGCGGCGCTTGATAGAGAGCCGGCCGGCAATTTCCTTGCCCTCGAACGTGTTGGGCAGGAGCACCGCCTGGGGCTGCGCCTGGTCCATCACGGCGGCCAGGAAGTCAGCCTTGCGGACGGTGAGCACCGCGTCCAGGTCAGCCGCAGCGGGTTGGAAGACGGCAGTTGCGCCGTATTCGCCGAGCGCTTCGGCCACAGCGTCGGAGACCGGACCGGACACGGCGGCGACCGGCTGGCCCAAGGTACGGGCCAAAGTGAGCAGTTCGAGCTGGCTCTTGTGCAGGGAACCGTCGGGAACGTCGATGAAGACAAGAATGTTCGTCATGTGTGGAATCCTTTCCGCGTGGCGCCGGGCTAGAGCAGCTTCTGGCCGGCCAGGAAGTCGACCAGGCGGATGCCGGCATCGCCTTCATCGGTGATGATGGTTCCCTGCGAGCGCGCCGGGCGCGGCTTGGCGGCGACGACGGTCGTCCACGCCCCTGCGGCACCGACATCCGCGGCATCGAGGCCGAGGTCTGCCAGCGACAGTTGGGTGACGGGCTTCTTCTTGGCGGCCAGGATGCCCTTGAAGTTCGGGTAGCGCGGCTCGTTGATCTGGTCCGTCACGGACACCAGGGCCGGCAGGGGTGCCTGGAGTGTGTCGGAATGCGTGTCCGAATCACGCCGGGCGGTCACGGTGCCGCCGTTGAGTTCCACGGCGGAGGCCAGGGTGATCTGGGCCAGGCCGAGCCGCTCGGCCAGTTGCGCAGGAACCAGCGACGTCTCACCGTCCGTAGACGCCATCCCCGTCAGGACCAGGTCGACGTTGCCAAGCGTCCGGATGGCGGCGGCCAGGGCCAGGGATGTTCCGGCCGCGTCAGAGCCGGCGAGCGCATCGTCACAGACGTGCAGGCCCTGCGTGGCACCGATCTGCAGGGACTTCTTCACAGCGTTGGCAGCAGCCGGCGGGCCCATGGTCAATGCCGTCACGATGTTGCCGGCCTTGGGGCCCCCGCGGGCCTCGGAAAGCTGCAGCGCCGTCTCGAGGGCGTACTCGTCCAGCTCCGAAAGGATGCTTTCGTCCCGTTGCAGCGTGTAGTCATCGTCGGACAAGTGGCGGTCGAACTGGGCGTCCGGTACATGTTTGACCAGAACCACAATGTTCAGGGCAGGCTCCTGCATCGTTGCTTCGTCTTCCTTCCGCGGTGCCTTCGCAAATGTTCTGCCGGTACAACTTACCTAACCATACCGGCAGCGGGCCGGCTTCACGCTCCCCGGTGGCAGTAGGTGCCAAAGGCCACGTTCGCGGAAAGCCGCCACCCGCCGTCGTACTCTGACCCATCCTGCAATGGGCGACGGCCGCGGTCCCTGCCGGTACAGGGCCGCGGCCGTCGCCGGGGTGACTGGCTCAATTGTCCGGGTTGTCGCCGATCGTGACGTCCACGGTCTGTTCCTGGCCGCCGCGCAACAGCGTCAGGGACACCTTGCTTCCGACCGGGTGCTCGCGGATGGCCGCTGTCAGCGAGACGCTGTCGCCAATGACACGGTCCTCGACCGCGGTGATGACATCGCCCTTGCGCAGTCCGGCGTCATCCGCCGGGGAGCCATTGACGACTTCGGCGACCTCGGCTCCGACCGAGAACTGGGTGCCGCCGCTGGAATTCCCGGAGGCCTTAGCCGTGACGCTCACGCCCAGGTAGCCGTGTGTGGCCTCCCCATTGGCAATCAGCTCGTCGGCGATCCGCTGCGCGTAGTTGCCGGGGATGGCAAAACCGACACCGATACTGCCGCTGTCCTGGCTGGCAGAGGCGATCGCGACGTTGACGCCGATGACGTCGCCATTGGTATCGACGAGCGCGCCGCCGGAGTTGCCGTGGTTGATGGCCGCGTCCGTCTGGATGACATTGAGGTGGATTCTGCCCTGCCCGGAGGAATTGCCGCCGGAGTTCTCGTCCGGGAACTGGAAGTTCCACTGGTCGCCCGGGGCCGGGCTCTCCTCTTCCTCGGGCGCTGCGGACGATGAGACGCTGATGGTCCGGCTCAAGGTCGAGATGATGCCGTCCGTGACGGTGCCGCTCAGGCCCAGCGGTGCCCCGATGGCGATGGCTGTGTCGCCGACGTTGAGCTTGTCCGTATCCGCGAACGACGCCGGTGTCAGACCGTCCGCTTCAATCTTGATTACTGCCAGGTCGGAGAGCGGGTCCGTCCCGACCACTTCGGCCTGGTGGACCCGGCCATCGCTGGTGCGGACCTCCACGCTGGGGTTGGACGTCTCCCCGCCGAGCGTGACGACGTGGGTGTTGGTCAGGATGTGGCCTTCGCCGTCCAGAATGATGCCCGAGCCGGAGCCGCCGGCATTGCCCGAGGCGACGGAAATCGTGACGACGCTCGGGGAGGCCTTGGCCGCGGCGGCGGTGATCTCGTTGACGGAATCCGTGTTATTGACAATCAGTTGCTGGGCTGAGGCACCGCTGACCGAGGTGGCCGGGCCGCCGGTCAGTGATTGTGCGCCGACGGCCACCCCGCCGCCGGCGAGGCCCGCCAGGAGCATGCCGGCGACCAGGGTGCCGCTTCCGAAACGTTTCTTGGCGGTTGGTTTGCCTGCCGCGGGCTGAGCCGGAGCTGAGCCAAAGGCCTTCGGCTGACCGTAGGTGTGGCCGGAATACGGGCCATAGCCCGACGGCGAGCCCTGGTGCGGCTGGTTGTAGTGGTTGCCCGGCCCGTAGGCCGGCTGGCCGTACGGACTGCTGCCCTGAGCGGAACCGTCCGGACGGTGCCAGCCGGCGAGTGGCTGCGTGGGCTCGGATGAAGTGGGAATGGACTGAGTATCGCCCGACGCCTGCCGCCCGCTCGCCGCCTGGTCCGCGGCAGGCGCTTGTCCCGAGGACGGCGGGTTCTGCGGCTGCGGTGGCACTCCCGGCTGGTACCGGCCGCCGCCGTCGTGGTTCTGCTCAGTCATAGTCTTCCTTTCGTGACGTTACTTCCACTATGCATGGCGCGGCTGGGACTATGGCACACGCTTGCTGGAAGTAATCTGGGAACTTGCCGAGCGCCTCACTGCCTCCCGATGGGTGGGGACCGGGTCGGTCCACAGCCGCGCTGGCAGTCGAACCCACCGCTGACCTCGACTGTTAGTGCGGTAGACGCTCCTGCAGTCCAGCCATAGAATCGCAAGAAGGGGCGGATGGAGGTACGCTCCCTGGCAGCCGACACGTTATCAGGCCGACGCCTGTCATCGCACCGCCCAGGTGCTGAAGGGTTCTCGATGCGATCATTGCTCGCGCGGTTAGGGGCCGGAATCGGCCTATCGGTAATGTTCTTGTCCCCTGCCGCCGCGGTGGCCGCGCCTCCGGTGGACATTCCACCGGGTGAGTTTGTGGTGGACCAGGCCAATGTCCTGGACGCCGCAGAACAAGCAGAAGTCGAGGACGCCATCGCCGAGCTGCAGCAAGCCGAAGGACTGAACGTCTATGTCGTCTTCGTGGACGAGTTCACCGAACCGGCCGAACGCCGCCAGTGGCTGCTGGATACGGCGGACCTGAACAACCTCGGCTCCATCGACAGCATGTTGGCGGTCGCTGTCGACAGCCGTGAGTTCCATTTCCAGTCGGCCCAGGGCAGCCCGATCGCGGCCCAGGACCAAAACATCGCCCAGTCGCTCCGCCCGGAACTAGGCCAAGGGAACTGGGCTGGAGCAGCCCTCACCGCCGTTGCTGCGGTTGACGATGTCGCTTCCGGAGGAGACGGCGATGTCGGCGCCTCATCCTCCGGCGGATCGCTGGCGCCCATGCTACTGGTCGGCGGCGTCGTGGCCGCCGGCGGCGTAGGTACTTACCTGTATGTCAAGAACAAGCGCCGCCGCGGCACCATGCAAAGACAACAGGACCTTCGGGTCGGACCGGACGGCCGCCCACTGGATCCGCATCAGGCCATGAGCGTGGAGGACCTGCGCAAGAAGGCCGGCAGCCTGCTCATCGCCGCAGACGACGCCATCAAGTCCAGCGAGCAGGAACTTGGCTTCGCCATGGCCCAGTACGGCGAGGAGGCCGTCAGGCCCTTCAGCGAGGACATCGCGGCCGCCAAGACCCACATGATGGAGTCATTCAAGCTCCAGCAGCAGCTCGATGACCATATTCCTGACACTGAAGAACAGCAGCGGGCATGGCTTGGCGATATCATCCGCCGCTGCGAGGCCGTGAACGAGTCCCTGCAGGAACATAAGGAAGACTTTGACGCGCTGCGCGAGCTGGAGAAGAACGCTGCCGGCGCTCTGGAGGAGGCGCGTCAGGCCGCCGAAGCTACAAGGAACCGGCTACAGTCCGGCCGCCTCACCCTGGAGCAGCTGCGGACGCGCTACGCCGATTCCGCCCTCAAGCAGATCGCCGACAACATCGACCAGGCGCAGGAACGACTTGGCTTCGTTTCCAATGCCGGAGCCACAGCGGAAGAAAAGCTCGCCGCCGGCGACCGCAGCGCCGCCGTCGTCGCCGTCCGCGCAGCTGAGGAAAGCGTCCACCAGGCCGGCGTCCTGCTCGACGCGATCGACAAAACGGCCAGCGGCCTCGACACTGCTCGAGCCACCATGCAGGAAACCCTCGCGGACACCGCCCAGGACCTGGCCCAGGCCCGAGCCCTGATTGCCAACGGCCAACACCCCGAACTCGCCGGGCCAGCGGCCCAGGTGGAGGCCGCCTTGGAGACCATCAAACGGGAGATTGCCGCTGGACGCGTCGATCCCATCGCCCTGCTCCAGCGGCTGGAGGCAGCCAGCGCGGACTTGGACCGCTCGCTGACCGGGGTGCGCGACGCCCAGGAGCGGGCACGCCGCGCGCGTGAAGCCCTGCAGCACGCCATCATGTCCGCCCAGGCACAGATCTCCGGGACCTCGGACTACATCCGGGCCCGGCGGGGTGGTGTAGGCAGCGAGGCGCGCACCCGGCTGGCAGAGGCCGAACGCAATCTGGCCTATGCCCTGCAGATCGCCGATTCGGATCCCGAGCAGGCCCTCAACTACGCCCAGCAGGCCAGCGCTTTGGCGCAGCAGGCCAGCCACATCGCCCAGCAGGATGTGGATGGCTTCGGCGGGATGGGCGGCTTCGGGGGCGGCGGCATGTTCGGCGGCCGCGGCGGGGGCTTGGGCGGTGCCATCCTCGGCGGTATCCTGATCGACTCCATCCTGCACGGCGGCCACCATGGGCACGGTGGCGGCGGCGGCTTCGGCGGGGATGTTTTCGGAGGCGGCGGTTTCGGCGGCTTCGGCGGAGGGTTCGGAGGTGGCGGCTTCGGCGACGGCGGCGGCGCCGGCGGCAACTTCTAGAACCTCCAACGCACTAGACCAGCCTTACGGCTGTAACGGAAACCAGATAGCAGATCGAAAGGTAGTACCGGTGGTAAAGCAATCAATTTTCGGCCGTATCGCACAGCTGGCCAAAGCCAACATCAACGCCCTGCTGGACCAGGCGGAGGACCCGCAGAAGATGCTCGACCAGATGGTCCGCGACTACTCCAACAACATTGCGGAGGCGGAAAGCGCCGTCGCGCAGACCATCGGCAACCTTCGCATGCTCCAGGACGACCACAACGAGGATATGGAGAACGCCCGCAGCTGGGGAAACAAGGCGCTTGCCGCCAGCCGCAAAGCCGATGAGTTCCGCACGGCGGGCAACACCGTGGACGCCGAGAAGTTCGACAACCTGGCCAAGGTCGCCATTCAGCGGCAGATCACCTCGGAGAATGAGGCCAAGGGCGTCGAGCCGACCATTGCTGCCCAGAGCGAGGTGGTGGAGAAGCTCAAGACCGGCCTGAACCAGATGAAGGAAAAGCTCAACGAGCTGCAGAACAAGCGCAACGAGCTGGTGGCCCGTTCGCGTACTGCAGCGGCCCAGACCCAGGTCCACGACGCGCTCAAGAGCATCGACATCATGGATCCCACCAGCGAGGTCAGCCGCTTCGAGGAGAAGGTTCGCCGGGAAGAAGCCCGGGTCCGCGGCGCCAACGAGCTGGCTGCCTCCAGCCTTGACGCCCAGTTCGAAAGCCTTGAAGATCTGGGCGAGCAGACCGAAGTCGAGGCTCGCCTGGCCGCCCTGAAGTCCGGGGCTTCTTCCCCCGCATCGCTCGAAGCGGGCCAGTAGGAACGACGTCCGGAGGCTGGGCGGTGGACTCCCGGGTCCGCCGCCCAGCCTCCGTTGTCTTCAACTGGCGCAGACGCCGGGTCAGGCCTGCTTATGGGAGCCGTCCACGTACTTCCGCCGGATGGCCAGCGGCATAACGATCCACATCAGTAGCAGCACCACTCCCAGTACTGCTGCCGTGACGGCTGCCGCCGGGCGGCCGAGCACCATGTCGAAAATCAGCCAAGTGGTGCCGATCAGGATCAGGCCCGCGAAGAGCATGGCGCTGCGAATGATCCGGTCGCTGTTGTCGACGAGGGCCTGGCGAATGTGGGCGCCGGAAGAAGAACCGGTGCATATTGACGGCCGCCAGCAGCAGCGCAGTGATGATGGCAGCAGTGAAGACCAGCGCCAGATACAACCACAGCTGGAATTCATCGAGCTCCTCGAACTTCTGCTGGAAGGGCAAGGTGAGCAGGAAGCCGGCCAGGATCTGGATGCCAGTCTGCATAACGCGTACTTCCTGGAGCAGCTCGTACCAGTTCCGGTCCAGCTTCTCCACGGGAGTCTCGTTCCGGCCGTCCTGCGGCCCTGCCGAACTTCCACGCGCGTCAGAGTCCATGTGCAGACAGTAGCGCGGGTTGCCGCCACATCGCGCGCGTTTGGAGCAAAAGTACGACGGCGGCTTCCCACCTCCCGCCGAGTCGCACCCGATGCTTGCGGTGACGGCAAAGGAAAAGGTCCTGGCTGGATATCTCCAGCCAGGACCTTCGTTCGTTGCGGGGAGAGGATTTGAACCTCTGACCTCTGGGTTATGAGCCCAGCGAGCTACCGAACTGCTCCACCCCGCGGCGCTCTAAATACATTACAGGCCGCGGGGTGGCGAGGCAAATCGAGTGTCTTACTCCGTCGGCGACGGGCTCGGCTGGCCGCCCTCCGCAGGAGGCGCTTCTCCGGTGATTTCGGCTTCGGCTTCGATGGCGTCGCGCAGCGCCGCCTGCAGCCGTTCCTGGGCCTCGCCATAGGCGGCGAAGTCGCCCTCGGCCAGCGCTGCCTCGCCTTCCTGGATCGCGTTGGATGCGGCTTGCAGGGCATCCTGCAGGGCCTGCTGGGCATCGACTGCCTCAGCCGGAGCCTCGGGATCGGTCGGGGTCTCCCCCACGTTCTCCTCGTCCCCGGTGGTGGCGCCCGAATCGCCCTGGAAGACCTGGTCCAGCGCCTCGGAGAGCGTGGGCGCGAAGCCGACTTCTTCACCGAAGCTCACCAGCACGCGCCGCAAGGTCGGGTAGGACGACGCTCCGGAGGACTGGACGTAGACCGGCTGGACGTAGAGGACACCGCCGCCGACCGGAAGGGTCAGCAGGTTGCCGTTGATCACTTCGGAAGCGCCCTGGCGCAGCAGGTTGAGCGCCTGCGACACCGTGGTGTCCGAGTTGAAGAGGTTCTGTGCCTGGCCGGGGCCGGGCACGGTGATTTCCCGCGGCAGTTCATTGGCAGTCTCAGCTTGCCGTAGTCCTCGGATTTCACGCCGTCTTCGCCGGTCCCGGCGTCCGCCTCGGCGGCAAGGAAGCCATAGAGGACGTTGCGCGGTTCTTCGCCCGGCGCGACGAACGGGATGAAGGGGGTGGTCAATGAGAATGCGGCGGCGTCCTGTCCGGGCATCTTCAGCGACAGGTAGTACGCCGGCTGCTTGACATCCGTCTCGGCACCGAGGGTCGGATCCGTCGGCACGCTCCAGGCATCACTGTTCTCGTAGAACCGTCCAACGTCCGTGACGTGGTAGCGGGCCAGCAGTTCGCGCTGGACCTTGAAGAGGTCCTCCGGGTAGCGCACGTGCGCCATCAGTTCGGCCGACATCTCGGTGTAGGGCTTCAGCGTGGTCGGGAAGACCTTGTCCCAGGCCTTGAGCAAGGGATCCTGGTCGTCCCAGGCGTACAGGTCGACGGACCCGTCATACGCGTCCACCGTCGCCTTGACCGCGTTCCGGATGTAGTTGATGTCTTCCGGTGGCAGCGCCACGGCACGGCCTTCAGCGGTCTGGGTGTCCTGCGTGGCCTGTTCCAGCTGCTGCGGCGTCGAATACGGGAAGTGTTCGCTGGTGGTGTAGCCGTCAACGATCCACTTGACGCGGCCGTCCACAATGGCCGGGTAGGGGTTGCCGTCCACGGTGAGGTACGGGGCAACCTTCTCGACACGATCCTTGGGATTCCGGTCGTACAGGATCTGGGAGTCGGAGTTGACCGCGTCGGAGAGCATCAAGTCCGTGGACTGGAACTTCAGGGCGTAAACGAGCCGGTTGAACCAGTTTCCAATGTTCGGCCCGCCGTCCCCGGCAAAAGTATTGCGGGACTCCGTGTCCGAACCCGCGCTCTGGGGACGGTCAATCTCCACCGGTGCGGCCCCTTCCGGGGCGCCGACGATGGAGTAGTCCGGCGAAAACTCGCCGAAATAGATGCGCGGCTCGTAGGTGGAGTCATCGCCCAGCACACCGGTCGAGGGAATGCCGTTGAGCAGGAAGGAGGGCTTGCCGTCCGCCTCGACCCGGGAACCGGCTGCGGCTACGACGCCATAACCGTGCGTGTACAGGACATGCTCGTTCACCCAGCCCGAAGGAATGCCGCCGGTGTTGAGCTCGCGCACGGCGATGACAGTGTCCTGCACTTCTCCGTCGATCGCGTAGCGGTCCACGTTGAGCGTGTCGGAGAACTGGTAGTACTGGCGGAACTGTTCGAGTTGGGCGAAGGCATCGGAGACCAGGTTCGGATCGAGCAGTCGGATGTTCGCGGTCGTCTCCGCATCCTGGCGCAGGGCGCCCGCCTCCGCGGTCACCGTGGCGTCGTAGGAGGTAACTTCAGTGTCTTCGAGGCCGTAGGCCATCCGGGTCAGCGCAATATTGCGCTCGATGTATTCGGCTTCCAGGTTCCGCTCGTTCGGGGTGACCTGGAAGCGCTGGACCACCCAGGGGTAGACACCGCCGGCCAGGATCGCGGTCACCACGAGCATTGCGGTGCCAACCAGCGGCAGGCGCCAGCGATTCATCACCGCGGCGACGATGAACAGAATGGCGACAATGATGGCTGCCACCGAAAGGATCGCCTTCGTCGGAATGACCGCGTGCACATCGGTGTACAGGGCACCGGTCCAGGACCCGGAATTCGACTGGACCGTGCTGTAGCGGTCCAGCCAGTAATTGACGCCCTGGAGGACCAGGAAGAGCGCGGCGAACACGGCGACGTGGATCCGCGCGGCGTTCGAGGCGAAGAAGCCCTTTTCCTCTAACCGGATGCCGCCGTAAAGGTAATGCGTGAGCAGCCCCGCAATTCCCGCAATCAGCACCACGCTGACCAGGAAACCAGTGATGAAGCCCAGGAAAGGCAGAGTGTTCAGGTAGAAGCTGTAGTCTAGGCCGAACTGCGGATCCTGCTGGTTGAACTGCTCCTGGTTGAAGAACAGCAGCACCGTCTGCCAAGCGGACGCGGCGGCAGTGCCGGCGAAGCCGCCCAGGACCACCGGAATGCCGATCATCAGCAGCTTGCGGACCGGTTCCAGCTGCTCCTGGTACCGGTTGAGGTTGTCCTGCAACGCGCTGTCCGGGGCGTAGACCGGCCGGGAGCGGTAGGCCAGCCGCAGGCTCAGATAGACCGCCGTGGCCATGACCAGGAAGGCCACGATGAAGATGGCGATCCTCGTACCGTTCTCTTTCAGGAAGACTTCCAGATAGCCCAACTGGTCATACCAGAGGATGTCCGCATATACCTGGGAGAAGAAGACAAAGCCGACCACCAGGGCGGCCACCACGATCAGGGTGGGAACCAGGGGCGAACGCTTCTTCCTCAGCGGACTTGGTGCTGTTGGCCGGTCGTCATAGGGCCGGTCTGATCCGAAAGTCACTCTCTACCTCATTGTCTGCATGCATTGAGCATCACGGCGATTCGTGCGCGGGCACAAAACCCTCCGGTAGTTCCACGAATGCGCAAGCCAGGAGGTTCCGCTGCCTTCCATTCTGCCTTGCGCCCCTGACAGGCGCGAAGTCGATCCCGGCCAGGGCCGGATCCGACACCCGATTGTGACTTTCAGCCGCAGGAGGGCAGCCCGGCGGCGCCTCCGCCACGGCCCAGCTGTTCGACGGCTTCAACGGCACCGTCCAGGTTCTCCACCTTGACGACCTGCATACCGTCCGGCACCCGCCCGGCGACTTCCCCGCAGTTTCCGGCCGGAGCCAGGAAAACCGTCGCGCCCTGCTGCCTCGCGCCGTCCATCTTCTGCACGATGCCGCCGATCGGACCAACGTTCCCGGCAGCATCGATGGTGCCGGTTCCGGCGAAGTGCTTGCCTCCGGTCATCTCTCCGGGCGTCAGCTTGTCGACGATGCCCAGCGCGAACATCAGCCCCGCGCTGGGACCGCCGACGTTGTCCAACTGAATGTTCACGTCGAATGGGAAATCGAAATCCGTACCGAGCAGGACGCCGAGCTGGAAGTCGCCGTCGTCGTTGGCTTTGGGGGTAACCTCCACAGTGATGCGCTCCCCTGCCCGGCGTACGCCCAGCTCCACGGGGTTGCCTTGGCCGGCGTTCAGTTCCTGGCGCAGCACATCGATTCCCGTGATGGGTTTGCCGTTGACGGATTGGAGCACGTCATCCATCTGCAGCACTCCCCTCGCGGCGGAATCCTGGGCAAAACCGACGACGGAAAGGCTCTGTTCGAAGTCGACCCCCAGATGCTCCAAAGCAGCTGCCACCGAGCTTTCCTGGGAGGACGTCATCGCCGCCGCGTTCTGGTCCTGGATTTCCTCGCCGGTAACACCAGGCGGGTAGACCAGCTCCTCGGGTGCGACGCTCTGGTCCGGATCGAGCCAGGCCGCTGCAACTTCGAAAAAGCGGACCGGATTCCGCGGGCCGCCGCTCATGTAGACGGTCGTCAGGTCGAGATTGCCGGACGTGGGATAGGTCTTCTGCCCGGGAATTTCAATCAGGGTCTGGTCATCGACGGCGCCGATGGTGTTGAACGATGGCCCGGGCGTCTCGATGACATACGGTGCCGGCAGCAGCAAGCCGGCCAGCCCCAGGCCGGCAGCCACGACCCCTGCTCCCGCCATGACGGTCCTGCGCCGGTTCCGTGGCGGACGCAGCGCCGGAGGCAGCTGCTGGCCGTCAGTGGTCGGCTGGGTCAGGTCGGTCAATGGTGTTCCTTCCGGCAACGGGGTTGGGGGGTGGGGAAATTGTCCTGTTCAAAGCCTACGCGCATCGCTGAGCTGGACCGGCTGGCAGGAACGGTACCGCGCGCGGCAGAGTCCGCGCCGGCCTGATTTGCCCTGAGCGAACCCTGCGCTCCTCCGCGCGACAGCGCCGGAAAGCTACCGGTAACGTGGAACCAGAAACAGGCAGCCGCAGCGGCTGCACCGTGCCTTCACCAGAGGCAACCCCCACGAGGACCGGTGGTAGTGATGACGTCGAAACCATCCAACAACGGCGACGATCCCCAGGATCCGCTCTCCGAGATGTTCGCCAAGCTCTTTGGCGCCGACGGAGCCAACATGGATCCGGCGGAAATGGCCAAGGCCGCGGGACTTCCGTCGGATCCCAATATGCTCGCCCAGATGTTCCAGCAGGTCCAGGCGATGATGAGCGCCGGGGACGAGGGACCGGTGAACTGGAAGCTGGCGCACGAGAGCGCACGCAGGGTTGCAGCTTCGGACAACGATCCGTCCATCACCACCGCCCAGTCACGCGAGGTCGACGAGGCCCTGCGGCTGGCCGAGATCTGGCTGGACCCGGTGACCGACTTCGAGGGCACGGGACTGATCGGCAGGGCCTGGTCGCGCGCGGAGTGGGTCGAAGCCACCCTGGATACATGGAAGCGGCTGACCGAGCCGGTAGCCAACAGCATCGCCTTCGCCCTGACGTCGGCGATGACCGAGCAGGTCCCGGAGGAAATGAAGGAGATGCTCGGCGGCGCGCGGTCCATGCTGCAGAACATGGGCGGCGCCCTGTTCGGCATGCAGCTCGGCCAGGCCGTGGGCGCGTTGGCCAAGGACGTGGTCAGCTCCACCGATATCGGCCTCCCGCTGGCGGCGGGCAAGATGGCCCTGCTGCCGACCAACGTCAAGGCTTTCGGCGAGGGACTGGACATTCCCGAGTCCGAGATCCGGCTGTTCCTGGCGGTCCGGGAAGCTGCCCATGCCCGGCTGTTCATGCACGTGCCCTGGCTGGCCGGACACCTGCTGGGTGCCATCGAGAGCTACGCGCGCGGCATCCACATCGACATGTCGCGCATCGAAGAGGTGGCTCGGGAAATCGATCCGACCAATCCTGAGAGCATGCAGAACGCCTTCTCGCAGGGCGTCTTCATGCCGCAGCGCACGCAGGAACAGGAGTCCGCACTGCTGAAGCTCGAAACCACGCTGGCCCTGGTCGAAGGCTGGGTCGACGAACTGACTGCAGCGGCCACAGCCAACCTGCCTTCGGCTGCGGCACTGCGCGAGATGGCCCGCCGCCGCCGTGCGACCGGCGGACCTTCCGAGCATGCCTTCACCGCCCTGGTCGGGCTGGAACTGCGGCCGCGCCGGCTGCGCGATGCGGCGGCACTCTGGGCCACGCTGAAGGAGGAGCGGGGCGTCAGCGGCCGGGACGCCATCTGGCACCATCCGGACCTGCTGCCCACGCCGGAAGACCTGGATGATCCCGCCGGGTTCAGCTCGCGCCGGGAGCTGCTGGAGGCGACCGACGCCCAGGTCGATGAAGCCCTGCAGAAACTGCTTTCCGGCGGATTCGACGCCCCGGACACCGGGGAGGATTCCGGGAACGACGACGAATCCAACGGGCCGGACAAGGACCCGAAGGCGCCCGAAGCCTAGTCGGCGTCCGGCACCCCGCCCGGGCCCCCGCCGTCGTTCGCGAAGCCCTTGGCCCTGGCATAGTCCACGCCGTGCAGGAAGGCCTTGGCCCGTTCCAAGTCCTGGTAGGGCTGCAGCAGCTTCCAGAATGCCGGACCGTGGTCGGCCTCGAGCAAGTGCGCCAGTTCATGCAGGATGACATAGTCGACCACCCAGTCCGGCATGCCGGCGAGCTTGTCGGAGATCCTGATGGTGCGGTTTGCGGGCGTCGCTGAGCCCCAGCGCCCGTTCTGGTTCGAGACCCAGCGGATGCTCTGCGGTGCGGCCCGGGAGTCCAGGTACTTCCTCGAGAGTTCAAGGGCCCGTGCCATCAGTTCCTGGTCGCCGGCGGCTAGCCGCTTCTGGCCTTTGCTTTGGCGCGCCTCGAGCCTGGCAATCATCTTCGGCACCCACTCGCGTTCCTCGGCGGCCGTCAGGTGGCCGGGCAGCGAGACGACCATCGTCTCGCCGCTCCAGGTCGCCGAAATGGTGCGCCGGCGCCGGTCCGAGCGCTTGACCAAGACCGGCTTGCCGTCCGCCGTGGTCCATTCCGTCCTGGCCCTGCCGGCTGTCCGCACGGCGGTGCCGCTGTCTCCGTTTCGCATGCCCTCGACGTTATCGTGAGCCGCGGGGCCTCCGCACCACGTGCACGCCCTAGGGCCCCAAGCTGTGGATAACTCCGAACGCCCCAGGTGCGTCCGTGCCAGCATGGGAATCCCCCACCACCGGCAGGAGGCAACTATGGCGTCGTACAGGATCAATCCCGGCTTGCGGCTGGTCGAGCGAGTGGACTCGGTGCAGATTGGCTACGGGTCCCGTGGCGTAGTGATCGGCGGCATGGACGGCGCGGACCGGAAGTTCCTGCACCTGCTGCGCCGCGGGTTGCCGGAGGGCGAACTTGAAGCGGCCGCCGAAGAGTGCGGCATCAGCGCTGAGCGCGGACGTGCGCTCCTGGCGATGCTGAAGCCGGTGCTGGTCGTCCCGCCCCCTGCAGGGCTGACCGGGCTGCGGGCGGATCGGCTGGCCCCCGATGCCGCTTATTGGTCGGCGGTATATGGCTCCGACACGGCCGAGCTGTTGAGCCAGCGGGCCAGCGCGGCCGTGCACCTGATCGGGTTGGGCCGCACCGGCGGCGCCATCGCCTGCGGGCTGGCGGCGGCCGGCGTGGGAACGCTGCTGCTTGAGGACATGGCGGCCGTAGGCCCTGCCGATGTCGGCTCCGGGGCCTACCGGCTGGCGGATGTCGGGCTCAATCGGGCGCAGGCGGCGCGGAAGATGATTGCGCATATCGACCCAACGGCTTCGGCACATATTATGCCGGACACGACGGCACCCGGAACCGCGGCGAAGCGGCCCAGGTTCCTGGATCTTGTGGTCTACACGGACCGGGATGTGCCGTCGCCGGACGCCGCGCTGGCCTTGGCCGAGGGCGGCAATCCGCACCTTGCCGTGCTGCTGCGTGAATCCGACGCGCTGGTGGGTCCGCTGGTTGTCCCGGGAGAGACCGCGTGCCTGGACTGCGTGGACCGCCACCAGGCGCAAAAGGACCGGGACTGGAACGAAATTTCCGGGCTGCTGCGCCAGTCGGATTCGGCCGGCCTCCCAGCCGTAGACGAAGTGGCCCAGTCCATCGCTGCCGCGGGCATCGCGACGCTCCAGGCGCTGCTCTTCCTGGACGGCAGGAACCGGCCCGCTGCCTGGTCTGCCGTACTGCAGCTGCGCAGCGCCGATGGAACCGTGGGCAGGCACGAGTACGAACCGCACAGTGCATGCGTGTGCCAGCTCCAGCCGGACCTCCGCCGGTCCAAGCAGGCGTCCTAAGCGCCGGCGAGGATGCGCAGGACGTCCTCGCCGTAGCGTTCAAGCTTGGAAGGCCCGACGCCGGCCAGCCGCGAGAGTTCCTGCAGCGACTGCGGGCGGGCCTCGGCGATCGCGGTCAGCGTCGCGTCGGTGAAAACCACGAACGCCGGCATGGATGTTTCCTGCGCTATGCTTTTGCGCCATTCACGCAGCGCTTCGAACGTCGCTTCCTCGTAGGTCGGCGGGCAGCTGCCACACCGGCCTACCTTCCGCTCGGCACCGCTGACCAGCAGCGTGCCGCAAACCCGGCATTTGGCCGGTGCCGCCTGCCGCTTTCGCGATGCACCGGCTGAGGTCCGCGCCGGCGCCGCGGAGGAAGATCGGGGCCGCAACCCGTCCAGGAACCGCGAGGGCCGCCGGTGGGCACGGCCTCCGGGCGTCCGGGCCAGCGACCAGGACAGGGCCAGATGCTGGCGGGCCCGGGTAATGCCGACGTACAGCAGCCGCCGTTCCTCATCCACGCCGTCATTCGTATCGGCAAACGAGATCGGCATGAGTCCTTCACTCAGGCCGACGAGGAAGACGGCGTCCCATTCGAGTCCCTTGGCGGAGTGCAGCGAGGCGAGAGTGACGCCCTGGACTGTTGGCGCGTGTTGGGCGGCGGCCCTTTCCTCCAGCTCCACCACAAGGTCCTGCAGCGTAAAGACGGCGCCGGCCGCACTGCCGCGCGCGGCGTCGAGTTCATCCGCGAGCGCGACCAGCGCCGCCAGGGATTCCCAGCGTTCCCGCACAGCTCCCCCGGACTGCGGCGCCTGCTCGGTGTAGCCCAGGTTGCCCAGCACGTCGCGTACCAGCTGCGGCACCGGTCCGTGCCCGCCGCCCGGGCGCTAGCCCGCAGCTGCAGCATCGCGTCGCGTACCTCGCGCCGGGCGAAGAAGCGTTCCGCCCCACGAAGCTGGTAGCCGATGCCGGCGGCTGCCAACGCCTGTTCGTAGGCTTCGGACTGGCCGTTGGTCCGGTACAGCACCGCGATCCCGCTGGCCGGCACTCCGTCGGAGAGCAGTCCCTTGATCCGCTCGGCCACTTGGGCCGCCTCCGCCTCGTCATCGGAGCATTCAGTAAAGGACGGTTCCGGCCCGGCCGGCCGCTGCGCGATCAGCTCCAGCGGCTCCGGCCACGGATCCACTCCGCGGCGCGGCTGGCGGGTGCGTTCGGCCAGCAGCGAGTTGGCCAGATGGACCACCTGAGGGCTCGACCGGTAGTCCCGCACGAGCTTGACGATGGAGGCGGAAGGGAATTTCCGGGTGAACTCCAGCAGGTGGCGCGAGGTCGCTCCGGTAAAGGAATAAATCGTCTGGCTGGCATCCCCGACCACGCACAGTTCCTGGCGTTCTCCGAGCCATAGGTCCAGCAGGCGCTGCTGCAGCGGGGAGACGTCCTGGTATTCATCGACGACGAAATGCCGGTACTGGCCGCGGACCTCGGCGGCGATCCGGGCGTCCTCCTGCAGGATGCCAACGGTGATCAGCAGCACGTCTTCGAAGTCGATGATGTTCCGGTCTGTCTTGACGTCCTCGTAGGCCTGGAAGAGCCGGGCCACCGTGGTCAAGTCGAACCCGGCCGGTTCGTTCCGGCCCTCAGCGGCGCGAACATAGCCGTCCGGGGTCAGCATGGAAACCTTCGCCCATTCGATTTCGGCGGCGAGGTCGCGGATGGCGGCCCGGTCGGCCGAGAGCCGAAGACGGCGCGCGGCCTCGGCAATGACCTGCGCCTTGTGGTCCAGCAGGCCCGGCAACTGTCCACCCACTGCCTGCGGCCAGAAGTACTGAAGCTGGCGCAATGCAGCGGCGTGGAATGTGCGCGCCTGGACACCGCCCGCGCCGAGGTCCCGCAGCCGCGAACGCATCTCCGCTGCTGCCCGCGCCGTAAAGGTCACGGCGAGGACCTGCTGCGGTTTGTACACGCCCGAGTGCACGCCATAGGCGATGCGGTGCGTAATGGCCCGGGTCTTGCCAGTGCCTGCGCCGGCCAGGACACACATCGGTCCGGTCAGTGTCGAGGCCACCAGACGCTGTTCGTCGTCGAGCCCTCCGAGGATCCGCTCTTCCAAACCGGCTGCCATTTCCGGCACCGCCACGCTCAGCGTCCTTCCTTCGGCTCGGGCAGCGGGCCGCCGTACCAGCGCTCAATCAGCGCGCGGGCTATCGAAATGCCGCTGGCTACCTGGACTTCCCCGCTTTCGATCGCCGCCGCGAGTTCGGTCCGGGTGAACCAGCGCACATCCATGATTTCGACGCCGTCCGCCCGGGTCGCCGTGCCCGTTGCCGTTGCCGTGAAGCCGAGCATGAGGGAGGACGGAAATGGCCACGGCTGTGATCCCAGGTACTGCGGGGAATGGACCACGACGCCGGATTCTTCCTGGATTTCGCGGATCACGGCCGCTTCCAGCGACTCTCCCGGCTCCACGAAGCCAGCCAGCGTCGAGTACCGGCCAGCGGGCCACGCGGCGGAATTGCCCAGCAGCAGGCGGTCCTGCTCATCAACGATTGAGACGATGATGGCCGGATCCGTGCGCGGATAGTGCTCGCTGCCGTCTGCCGGACAGCGCCGGACCCAGCCGCCCGACTCGATCTCGGTGGCCGCCCCGCAGCGCGGGCAGTGCGTGTGGGTAGCGTGCCAGTTGGAAACGGCCGCCGCCTCGACAAAGAGCCCGGCGTCCTGGCCCGACAGCAAAGTGGCCACATCACGCAGCCCCAGCCAGTCGCCGTCGTACGCTTCCCTGTCCTCTGCCCCCACGACTTCCAGCACGATGTCAGTGCCCGCGGGAACGTCGGATCCTTCCTCGGCGCGGCCCAAATACACCACCAGTTCCGGCAGCGTGCGTCCGGCCGACGGCAGCAGCACAATCCGCTGGTCGCGGATCAATGTCTTGCCGGCCGAAATAAGCATCACGACCGTGCTCTCGGCACCCCAAATGCCAGGCAGCAGACCGGGGTCTGCGCGGCGCTCGCAGCCCCGGTCCATGGTGCTCCGTGCGAGCATCAGCTCGCCCAAGGGTGGAAATCCGGCTGCCTGCGTCGTCGTGCTCATACCCTCTACCGTACTAAGTGCCGGCGGACGGCCGATATTCGGCCAGTCGGGTTGGGGAGAACCGCTGTTCCATCATGCGCGAGCTCCATCACTTGCGACTCGCCGCCGGGAGCGACCGGCTGCGGCTTCATTCTCCATTTACGGTGGAGTTGTGAGAAGGACACCTATGGAACTGGCTGCCCTGGCCAGCGCGGCCGTACCGGGGCTTTCGCCTGCCGGAGTAGCAGGTGCGCCCGATGATGCGGCGGACTTCACATCGGCTGTGGTCATTGACGACGCCGGCAAGCAGTGGCGGGTGCGCTCCCCGAAGCATGCGGAGGCCAGCATGCGGCTGGAGACGGAGCTGCTGGTCCTGCGGTCCTTCACGCCCGGTATCCGGGCCGAGCTGTCCTTCCAGGTTCCGTCCGTTGCGGGCACCGTGCAACGCGGCGACCTGAGGTCCTTCGTCTACAATCACGTTCCGGGCACAACCATGGAGCTGGAGGCCTTGGTGGCCGAGGGCGGCAGCGTGCCGACCGAGATCGGGCGGGCGATTGCGGGAATCCATGATTTGCCGCAGGAGATGGTGGATAGGGCTGACTTGCCCAGCTATACCGCCGACGAGTTCCGTACCCGCCGGCTGAATGAGCTGGACCAGGCGGCGACGACTGGCAAGATTCCGCCGGCCCTCCTGCGCCGTTGGGAACACGCACTCGAGGACGTCACACTGTGGAAGTTCAATCCCTGCGTAGTGCACGGGGACCTGCATGAAGACAACTTGCAAATTTCCGATGGACTGGTCACTTCAGTGACCGGATGGACCGACCTGCGGATCGGTGACCCGGCGGACGACTTCGCATGGCTGATCGCGGTCCACGAACAGTCCTTCGCGGACGTGGTCCTGGAGTCGTACAACAAGTACCGTCAGGAGCCCGTCGATCCGCACCTGATGCGCCGCGCGGCCTTGGCCGCCGAATTCGCCCTGGCTCAGTGGCTGGTGCGGGGCATAGCCGCCGAGGATGCCGAAATGGTGGCCGAAGCCGAGGAGATGCTGCGCGAACTCGAAGCCGACATCCGGGAGTACGGTGGCCAGCCGATCAGCGTCGAGCTGCCTCCGGTCCCGGTGTCCCCGCCTGCAATGCCCGACCGGGCACCGGCGACTGACGCGTCTTCGGCGATGGATGATGGACCTGCCGCAGCGCCAACGGCCGGCGGCACCGGCGACGCTGTCCGGATTCCCGGCCCGCGCGACGGCGGCGAGTCTGTGGTCCTCATCCGCGACGCGGGCGGCGACAA
>NZ_ANPE02000170.1 GCF_000328305.2 Arthrobacter crystallopoietes BAB-32
CAACGAGCGGGCCAGCGCGGGCCTGCCGGAACTGCGCTCCCAGCTGGCAGCACTGATCGAGGCGCTGCACCCGGCCGGCAATAGTGACAGCGTTCACGCCGTCGATGCGGAATGATTCCGCCGCGGGGCCGGTTGCCAATCCTGTACGCACTACCCGCTTAGGAGATTCATGAGCATCAAGGTCCTCACCCTCGTCGGCAGCCTCCGCAACGGCTCCGTCAACCGCCAGCTGGCCGAAGCCGCTGCCGCCGTTGCCCCCGAAGGCGTCGAAGTCAGCGTCTACGACGGACTGGAGACCCTCCCGTTCTACAACCAGGACATCGACGTCGAGGACCAGGTCCCGGCCGCCGCGGAGGCGCTGCGCGAAGCCGCCCAGGGCGCCGACGCCGTCCTGCTCGTGACCCCGGAGTACAACGGCACCACCCTGCCGTGCTCAACAACGCCATCGACTGGCTCTCCCGCCCCTTCGGCGCCGGCGCCGTGAAGGACCTGCCCGCCGCCGTCGTCAGCGCCTCCCCCTCCGGCTACGGTGCCCAGTGGGCCAACGGTGACGCGCAGAAGGCCCTCGGCGTGGCCGGCGCCAAGGTCCTCGAGAACGCCTCGATCACCGTGGGCGGCCGCTTCGAGATCTTCGCCGAGACCCACCCCAAGGACCACGCCGAAACCGCCGCCGAGCTGACCGGCGTCGTTTCCGCCCTGGCCGCTGCCGTGCAGCCGGTGGCCGCCTGATCCAACCGCGCCCGCGCGGAACCTCATGGCCCGGCGCCGCTCCGTCAGGGGCAGGCACCGGGCCTTTTGGCTTTTTCGGCACTTCGGCTGACCGCTGCGCGCCGAGGTTCTAGGCTGGGGCCATTGCACGGCATCAAGGACACGACCGAAAGGTGGAACAGTGACGGTTGACCTCGCCCCGCTGATGAAGCTGCGCAATGGCGCCCGGATCCCGCTGCTGGGACTGGGCACCTGGCCGCTGGACAACGCCCAGACCGCTGCCGCCGTCGAACAGGCCCTGGCCACGGGCTACCGGCTGATCGACACGGCGGAGAACTATGGCAACGAAGCCGGCGTTGGCGAAGGCGTACGGCGCAGCGGCCTGCCCCGCGAGGACGTATTCATCACCACCAAGTTCAACAAGGAGTGGCACAGTTACGACGGCGTGCGGCGGGCTTTCGAGGCCAGCGCGGCACGTCTGGGGGTCGAGTATGTTGACCTGCTGCTCATCCACTGGCCGAATCCCGGCCAGGACCGGTACGTCGAGGCGTTCGAGGGCATGGCCGCGCTGCTGAAGGACGGCCTGGTCAAGGCGATCGGGACCTCCAACTTCAAGCCGGCGCACCTGCGGCGGCTGTTCGACGCCGGGCTGGTGCCGGAGGTGAACCAGATCCAGCTGGACCCGCGGCACACCCGCAGCGACCTCGTCGAACTGCACCGCGAATACGGCATCGCCACTGAATCCTGGAGCCCGCTCGGCCGCGGCGGATCACTCCTGCGGGAACCGGCCACCACGCAGCTCGCCGACAAGTACGGCAGGACGCCGGCCCAGATCGTACTGCGTTGGCAAACCCAGCAGGGCTTCATCGCCATCCCCAAGTCCAGCCGGCCCGAGCGGCTCGCCGAGAACTTCGGCATCTTCGACTTCGTGCTCGACGGCGACGAGCTCGCCACCCTCTCGGCCCTGGACACCGGCGTCGCGGACATCTACGACGCGGACGACTTCGGGCACTAGCCGAACCCACGCCCGCCCGCCCAAGCCGCGCACCGCCGTCGTAATTTCCCGCTGCCCACGCCGCACGGACGGCCTGCAAGGCGCGCCGCCGTCGTTGTTTTTGCGCTAACGACGGCGGAGGGCGGCTCCCGTACTACGGGAACCGCCCTGCGCCTCATTCAGGCTGGCTGCTACTGCACGGTCATCGCCGCGACGTCCGGCGCCTTCTCGACGTACTCGTACTTGAGCATCAGCTCGCCCATGTCGCTGAGCACCTCGGTGGGCACTTCGCCGTCGAAGGTTTCCATCTTCAGGCCCTTGGCCACGGCCTCATCCATGCCCATGAACTCCGGCAGCACCGCGCGCACGCCTTCGGGGTCCGCCTCGGCGGCTTCCAGCGCCTCGGTCACGGCGGCCTTGAAGTCGGCCACGATCTCCGGGTTCTCGCTGGCGTAGCTGCCGCTGGTGAAGGTCACCATGGTGGGCAGGCCGGGCAGCGCCTTCTGGTTCGGGTAGCCCACCAGCTTGTAGTCCTCATTGGCCAGCGCCTTGCTCAGGAACGGCTCGGGCAGCCAGACGGCGTCCACGTTGCCGCGCTCGAGCTGGGCCTCCATGTCCGGGAAGGGCATTTCGCTGAACTTCAGCGCCTGCGGGTCGCCGCCGTCGATCGCGGCGCTCTCCATGATGGTCAGGTCGCCCTGGGTCTTGAGCGTGTTGACCGCGGTGGTCTTGCCCTCCAGGTCCGCGAAGTTGTCGATGCCGGCATCCGCCTTGGTGACGACGCCGTTGATGTCCTCGCCCTCGGCCTTGGAGTTGCTGTACCCGGAGACAATCTTCATGTCCAGGCCCTTGTCGACGGCGGTCATCACCGAAAGCGGGTTGCCGACGGCGAAGTTCATGGTGCCGGTGGAGACGGCCGGCAGCATGGCCGCGCCGCCCTGGCCGGTCTGGAGCTCCACCTCCAGGCCGTGCTTTTCGAAGATGCCTTCGTCGATCCCGTACTGCATGGCGGCCGACGGGGCGATCGGCAGCACGCCCACGGTGACCTTCTGCAGATCGCCGCTGGCGGCAGTCCCGCCGCCTTCCGGCGCGGTGGAGCCGGAGGGCGAACCGGACCCGCAGCCGGTCAGAGCCAGGGCGATGATCGCGCCGCCGGTCATCAGTTTGGCAAGGTGCCTCTTCATAGCTGTCCTCTTCCTCGAGGTGGGTGATGGCTGCCCCGGGCGCTGACTGCCCGGAGCCGGTGGTTAGGCGTAGAAGCGGGCGAGGAACTCGGCCACGACGGCCGGGCGCTCTTCGCCTTCGATTTCGATGGTGTTGCTGGTCTTGATCTGGACGCCGCCCTTGACCTCGGTGACCTCGGCGATCGTTGAGTGCAGGCGGACCTTCGAGCCGACCTTGACCGGGTTGGTGAAGCGGACGCGGTCCAGGCCGTAGTTGACCTTGGTCTTGACGCCCTCGACGTCGAACAGTTCGCTCCACAGCGGGATGATCAGCGAGAGGCTGAGGAAGCCGTGGGCGATCGGGGCGCCGAACGGGCCGTCCTTGGCGCGCTCCGGATCGGTGTGGATCCACTGGTGGTCGTCGGTCGCGTCGGCGAAGGTGTTGATCTGTTCCTGCGTGATTTCGCGGTAGTCCGTGTAGCCGAGGTCCTTCCCGACCAGGCCGGAGAGTTCTTCGAAAGTGACGGTGGTCTTGCTGGCGGTGCTCATGGGTGGCTCCTCTTCGTCGGTGCTTGGGTTGACAGGCCGGGTTTTAGCGGAAGGCCCCGGTGCCGGTGATCGCCCGGCCCGCGATCAGGGCGTTGATTTCGTGGGTGCCTTCGTAGGAATAGACGGCTTCGGCATCCGCGTGGAAACGTGCGACGTCGGTGTCCAGCGTGATCCCGTTGCCTCCTACCACTTCGCGCGCCAGGGCGACAGTTTCGCGCATCCGGACACAGGTGAACATCTTGGCCAGCGCGGAATTCTCGTCCTTGTAGATGCCGGCCTCCTGCTGTTGGGTCAGCCGGACCACCATGCCGAGCGAGGCGGTGACGTTGCCCAGCATGGTGGCGAGCTTCTCCTGGATCAACTGGAAGCTGGCAATAGGACGGCCGAACTGCTCGCGCTCCTTCACGTACCGCACGGCTGCCTCGTACGCGCCGGCCTGCAGTCCGGTGGCGATCCAGGCGACGTCCGAACGCATGTTGCGCAGCAGGCCCGCGACGTCCTTGAACGAGTTGACGTTCTGCAGCCGGGCCGACTCAGGCACCTCGACCTCAGCAAGCTCGATGTCGGCGTTCTGCATCATCCGCAGCGCCGTCTTGCGGCCGATCTTGGTGATCGTCAGGCCCGGCGAGCCCGTGGGGACCAGGAAGCACTTGACCTGGCGGTCCGCCTCGTCCCGGGCGAAAACGGCCAGCACATCCGCCGAAGCTGCCCCGCCGATCCAACGCTTGGCCCCGTTGATGATCCAGCTGCCGCCCTCCCGCCGGGCCGTCGTGGCCAGGCCACCGGCAATGTCCGAGCCGTGGTCCGGCTCGGTCAGCGCGAACACGCCCTTGTACTCGAAGGAGCGGATCAGCGGGTCCAGCCGTGCAGCCTGCTCGGGGCTGCCGCCCAGATTGACCGTGGTGCGGAACAGCCCGGACTGGGCGTTGTAGAACGTCGCCACCGAGGCATCGGTGCGGGCCAGCTCGAAGTTCCGGAAGCCGCCGTAGAGACCGCTGGGAACCACACCGCCGGCGGTCAGTTCCTCCGGGTCCATCAGGTGCAGGTCATACAGCGGCTGGGCGATCTGGTACGGGAATTCGCCCTGCTCCCAGTAGTCGGCGAGCAGCGGTTTGACCTGTCCGTCCAGCACCGCGCGCAGGCGGCCCAGCACGGCCAGCTCGGCCTCGCTCAACAACGTGGCGAAGCCGTACTGGTCGGAAGGATAGAACTGCTCCGCCACGCCCGCCTTCTCTTCGGCCACCGCGCTCATCAGACCGCTCCAGCCAGGCCGAGCAGCCGCATGGCGTTGCCCTTCAGGATTTTCGGCCGGACCTCGTCCTTCAGCGGCAGGTCGGCGAAGGCGCCCAGCCACTTCTGCGGTGTAATCAGCGGGAAGTCCGTGCCGAAGAGCACCTTGTCCTGCAGCAGCGAGTTCGATGCCTTCACCAACGACTCCGGGAAGTACTTCGGCGACCAGCCGGACAAATCGATCCACACGTTCGCCTTGTGCGTGGCGATCGAGTTGGCCTCCTCCTGCCACGGCACCGAGGGGTGCGCCATGATGATCTGGAATCCCGGGAAGTCGGCGGCGACGGCATCGAGCAGCAGCGGGTTCGAGTATGCCAGCTTAATCCCGTAGCCGCCGGGCAGGCCCGCGCCCATCCCGTTCTGGCCGGTATGGAAAACCGCCGGCAGGCCGATTTCCTGCAGGGCCTCCCAGAGCGGGTAGAACTCCCCGTCGCTGGGATCGAAACCCTGCAGGCTGGGGTGGAACTTGAAGCCGCGCACCCCGTAATCCTCCGCCAGCCGCTTGGCCCGGATGATCGCCTCCGACCCGGTCAGCGGGTCCACCGAGCCGAACGGGATCAGCACGTCATTGTTGCGGGCCGCGCCTTCAGCCAGCTCCTCGATGCTGTTCGGCTTGTGCTTCAGCCGGGTCCGCGCATCCACCGTGAAGACCACGGCCGCCATGTTCAGTTCCCGGTAGGTTTCGGCGATGCTGTCCAGCGACGGCGTCCGTTCTTCGGCCTTGAAGTACTTGCTCGAAGCGTCCATCAGCGCCGGCGGCAGCGAGCAATGCCCGTGCCCATCGATCTCGATATGCACATGCATGTCGATCGCGGCCAGCGACGCGGCGTCCAGCCCCAGTTCGTAGCGGGTGGGCGCCATGGCTACTTCGCCGCCGGCTCGGGCTGCAGCTCGGCCGGCAGCTGCGGGAACTCCTCGCCTACGCTCTGCAGCCGCTGGCCGAACAGATCGTCGAACCGCTCGCTCAGCGCCTCGTAGCTCCAGCCGCCGTCCAGGTATTCCGTGGCGATGGCCTCCGGGTGCGACCACAGCTGCAGCCGGTCGCCGCCCACGCCGATTGCCTGGCCGGTCACGTTGGCGGCCGCATCGGAGGCGAGGTAGGCAATCAGCCCGGCAACGTCGTCGGCCGTTCCGAAGCCCAGCTCCTTGCGGAAGAACTCCGGCATGGCCTCCCCGCGCTCATCAGCCTCGACGGCCTTCTGGAAGAACGGCACGGTCTTGGTCATCGCCGTCGCCGCCACTGGAATCACCGCATTGGCGGTCACCCCGGCCCTCTTCATCTCCAGCGCCCACGTGCGCACCATGCCCACGATGCCGGCCTTCGCCGCGGCGTAGTTGGTCTGGCCGAAGTTCCCGCGCTGCCCGGTCGGCGAACCGATCGTAATGATCCGGCCGGCCACGCCGTTCTCCTTGAAGTAGGCGTAGGCCTCGCGCACGCAGGTGAAGGTGCCGCGCAGGTGCACATTGATGACCAGGTCGAAATCCTCGTCCGTCATCTTCAGCAGCGACTTGTCCCGCAGCACGCCCGCGTTGGTGACCAGGATGTCCAACCGGCCGAAGTGCTCCACTGCGGCCGCCACCAGCGCCTTCGCCGTCTCGGTCGATCCCACCGGCGCCACCACCGCCACAGCCTTGCCGCCCGCAGCGGTAATGCTGTCAACGGCTTCGCTGGCCACCTGCTCGTCCACGTCATTAATAACGACGGCGGCGCCCTGCTTCGCCAGTTCCTGCGCGTAGGCCAGTCCAAGACCACGGCCGCTGCCGGTAACGATCGCTGCCTTACCTGCCAGTGACATATCTAAAGCTCCTTAGCCCACGTTCCGGCCAAGCTGCCGGAACCGACGGTTCACCTGTTCCAAAACCAATGACAACGTATACCATTGAAAAAGTCAACAGATTTGGGAACGCCTTATCCTGAGGAGATGCAAGGAACCATGACGGCACAGAAAACAGCCGAACCAGGCACCGGCCGTGCAGCCCAGGCCGCGGGGCCCGGCACCGGCCCTGCAGCCCAGACAAAGGAACCCGCCACCGGCCCTGCAGCGCCGGCCGCTGACCAGAACGGTGCCGCGGGCCCCGAACGGCTCCATGCCACCGAGCTGGCCGATGAAATCGAGTTCCTCACCGCGCGCGCCCGCTCCGTCGGCTCCGGCCGCGCCAACATACTCCTCAAGGAGCTGGACCTGAAGGTGCGCTCCTACTCCGTGCTCTCCTTGGCCTGCAGCGGCCTGAACCCCTCGCAGCGCGAACTCGCCGACTTCCTCAGCCTGGACCCGAGCCAGATCGTGGCGCTCGTGGATGAGCTGGAACGCCGCGGCGCAGTCAGCCGGGAAGCCGACCCCCGGGACCGCCGCTCCAAAGTCATCGTCGCCACCGCAGAAGGCAAGCAGCTCTACAAGAAGGCCTACGGCGTAGTCCGCCAGGCCGAAGACCGCTCGCTCGGACAGCTGAGCCCCGAAGAGCGCGACGTGCTCCGCAGCCTGCTCAAGCGCGTCGCCTTCGAAACGGCCGACTGACTCCTTATCCGGCTGACGCTCCCGTCCTGCTCGCTGCGGAAGCAGGACCAGCCGGGTTCCGCCGCCCTCCCTTAGAGCCCCTTGACCAACAGGTTCTCGTGCAGTTCCTCCCAGCCCTGCTCCAGAAGGTTGACGTTGGGATCCAATCCGCCGCCTGCCGGACGGGTCGGATCGAAGCCATCCGGAACCAGCATGGCCTGCACGCCTCCGCGCCCTGCCGCCACCGGAGCCTTCTCCGAACATCCCGCCACCCAGGACGACTCCCCGTCGCGTGCGTCGATCACGATGCACGCCGCCGAGGCCGCCCCGTCGGCCGCCGGTTTCGCGGCATAGAAAGCCACCTCTCCGGACTCCGCCAGCAGCCTTGAGCTGGCCAGGTCGAGCCCCGCCTCCTCCATGTAGGCGGGCAGGGCATCCCGCGGCCCGGCCTCCGCTTCCAGAGCACCCACGCCTTCGGGGCTTCCGCAAGCCGCCAGCAGGAGTACGGCCGAGCCCATGCCCGCCGCCGCAGCCGCCCTGCGCAAGCGTGACGGCACAACCGCTCTGGAAAAGCCTGCAGCCGGAGCCTTCCTGTGGACCGCAGAACGCGCAATCCTGCTGGACGCTCCTGCCGACCTCATCGTGCTGCGCATGCCGCCGCCCTTCAGCCTGGAACCTTCACACCAACCTATCCGGCTCGCCATGGAGGGCGAGCGGGACGGCCGGCTTCATTTCGATAACAGTCGCCCAGCCAAGGAACTCCAGCCGGCTTTGTCTCGCATTGCCACATCCCAAAAGGCGGCCGCCCTCCCGCCACAGGGAAGGGCAGCCGCCTTTGGTGTCCGGCCGGTCGCCAGGCGCAGCCCTGGCCCTTGGTACCGGCTATGCCTGGGTCGCGGCCGCCGGACGGTGGCCTGCCTTGGCGAGCTGGATCTGCTCGTAAACGTGGTGCCGCAGTTCCGTGAACCGCGGCAGGGCGCGGGTGTTGAGCTGGTCGCGCTCGTCGGGCAGGTCGATGTCCAGGTCTTCCTGGATCACTGTCGGCGAGGAGGACAGGATGATCACGCGCTGGCCAAGGTAGACCGATTCGTCGATGTCGTGGGTGACGAACAGGACGGTCACGCCCAGCTTCTTCCACACGGTGCGGATCAGGTCCTCCAGGTCGGCGCGGGTCTGCGCGTCGACCGCGGCGAACGGCTCGTCCATCAGCAGCACCTCGGGCTGGTAGGCCACCGCGCGGGCGATCGCCACGCGCTGCTGCATGCCGCCGGAGAGCTGCCACGGGTAGGACTGCGGCACGTGCGCCAGCCCCACGGCCTCGAGGGCATCGTCAACCAGCCGGTCACGTTCAGCCTTCGGCACGCCCTGGTTCTTCAGCGGCAGCTCGACGTTCTCGCGCACCCGCATCCACGGGAAGAGCGAGCGGCCGTATTCCTGGAACACCACCGCCATCTTCTTCGGCGGCCCGACCACCTTGGTCCCGTTGAGCAGCACCTCGCCCTCGGTCGGGGCCATCAGTCCCGCGATGCACTTGAGCAGCGTCGTCTTGCCCGACCCGGACGGGCCGACCAGGCAGGCCAGCTCCCCGGCCCGCAGATCGAAGGTAAGGTTGCGCACGGCCTCGATGTCGCCGCCGTCGGTCTTGTAGACCTTCTTCATGCCGCGGACCGAGAGCATCGCCTCGTTGGCGGGCAGGGTCTTGCCGGCCGGTGCCGGAGTTGTATCAGGCTGCATTTTCTACCTCTCGCAGGCCGTGGTACCAGCGCAGGATCCTGCGCTCGGTGAATTGGAAGATGAACGACATGGCCACACCGATCAGGCCCAGCACCACGATGCCCGACCACATCTCCGGGATCGCGAACGAACGCTGGAACTGCACGATCGTGAAGCCGAGCCCCGACGAGGAGGCAAACATTTCGGAAATGACCATCAGGATCAAACCGATCGACAGGCACTGGCGCACACCGGCCATGATCTGCGGGCCGGCCGAGGGCAGGACCAGGTACTTCACCCGCGCCCAGCCGCCGATCCCGTACGTGTGCGCACTGTCCGAAAGCACGCCGTCGATCGCCCGGACGCCCTCGATGGTGTTCAGCAGCACCGGCCAGACACAGCCGGAGATGATCACCACAACCTTCATGCCGTCCGTGATGCCCATCAGCAGCATCAGCACCGGCACCAGCACCGGCGGCGGAATCGCACGGAAGAATTCCAGCACCGGCTCGGTCAAATCCCGCAGCCACTTGAACGAACCGATCAGCAGGCCCGCGACAATGCCGATAATGATCGCCGAGACCACGCCCACGATCAGGCGGCCGATGCTGGGCAGCACGTCGGAAAGGATCCGCTCCCCGAACCAAGTCTCGGCGAACTTCTCCGCCAGCACCCCAGGCGTCGGCACGAAGAAGTTCGTCTCACCCAGCGTCGAGGCCCACCAGATCAAAACCAGGATGACAGGCAGCGCCAGCGCGTACCCGATGCCCTTCAGGACTTTCATACGATCACCTCGGAACGGATGGAGGAATGCCAGGACAGGGTCTTGCGCTCAATCCAGCGCATCACCAGATTGATCACCACACCGATCAGGCCCGTCGCCAGCACCAGCGCGTACATCCCCGAAATCGCACCGCCGGACTGCGCCAGCGCGATCTCACGGCCCAGTCCGGGCGAACCGATCACCAGTTCGGCCGTGATCGCCAGGATCAGCGCCACCGAGGCCGCCAGGCGCACGCCGGTCATCAGGTACGGCAGCGCGGTCGGGAAGACCACATGGCGGATCCGCGCCAACCGGCCCAGGCCGTACGACTTGGCTGTGTTCATCGCGACGTTGTCCACATCGGCCACCCCATACAGCACCTGGATGAAGACCTGCCAGAACGACGCGTACACCACCAGCATCAGCGTGGACTCGATCTTCACACCGAACAGCAGCACGGCCAGCGGAATCAACGCCACCGACGGAATCGGACGCAGGAACTCCACCGTCGAATTCGTGAACTTCCGCAAAAAGGACGACGACCCGATGATGAAGCCCAGGACCGTGGCCAGCACAATCGCCATCACCAGGCCGATCAGCCAGGCCAGCATCGTCTCGCCCACCGCCACCCAAAACGCCGTCAAACCGAAATCGCGCACCAGCGCGGCGATGACCTCGGACGCCGGCGGCAGGAACCGCGGCTCAACAATCCCCACCCGCGGCACGAGTTCCCACACCAGCAGGAACCCCAGAATGCCCGCCAGGCCCAGCAACTGCTTCGACGGCAGCTTCTTTGACGACCGCCGGCGGTGTGAGGGCGCGGCCGCGCTGCTCTTGTCCACTGCTTGCGCTGTCATTGTGAACCGCCCCCCTGGGCGGGCAGCACCAACGCTGAGGCGGCTGCCGGCAGCGTGGCCAAGGTACGTTTCATTTCCACTCCTTTGCGCCCCCAGACGAGCGGGGGCGCCTCCATGGTGTTCGCGTTCTGAACGCCTGTTCACGCCTCAGTGTGCAGCTACTGAAAAAGTGAGGTCAAACACATAGTGATGATCGTTACATACAAGATATTGGGTGACGGAGGCATGACAAATCAAGTTGAAATTCTCAATTATTTCTGTTCACATCCGGCCAGAGGAGGCCCATTGGGCTCGACACTGCCCCTGCCGCCGGAGAGAGAGGGCCTTTGGCCCTTGCAGCATGGGGCTGGAATCGTAGGCTGAAACTGTTCGCGGAGGCGGGCCCGCCCATCCGGCTGCCGGCCCCGCGGGACAAGGGGGACACGGTGAAGTTGAACCTGGCGGTTCCCGCGGCAGGCGCTGCACTGCTGCTCATGGCCGGTTGCGCCCCTCTCGAGCCGCCGGACACCTCGCCCGCCACAGGCAACCAGGAACCGGGAAACACCGTCACGACGCCTGGTCCCGCAGCCCCGACAACGGCTTCACCCCCATCCGGCTCCGGAGAAACAGCTTCAGCTTCGGCGCTGACGCTCTACTACATCGCTGTGGATGACGCGGGCGCCTCCGGCGAAACCGTCGGCTGCGGTGACAGTCTCATAGCCACCTACACCGAGCCCGTAGATTCCCCTGACCGCCTGCGGGACGCGATGGAGCGGCTGCTCGCCGACAAGGGGCAGTTCCTCGGCGAATCAGGACTGTATAACTCGTTGTACCAGTCCGATCTGTCCTTCACCGCGGCCAGCATCGAAGCTGATACCGCCACCGTCGAACTGGATGGCCGGCTCGTCTCCGGAGGAACCTGCGATGATCCGCGGATCGAGGCACAGCTGGAGCAGACGGCAGCCACCGCCGCGGGCACCAGCGAGGCCGTGGTCCTGGTGAACGGCGAACGGCTCGAAGAGCTGCTGGGCGGCAAGTAGGAACCAAACGGTTTTGGACAGGGAACTGGCCGGAACCGTTGGGGGGAGTTCCGGCCAGTGGCTTATGGGGTTATGTGAAGTGGGATGTTACTGCCAGGCGTGGTCCGCCCAGGCCGCATCCCGCGAGTAGTCGCTCCCGGTCAAGTTCCACAGGTCGCCGTCCGGTCCATGCGATGCGAGCCCGCCGATCTCTTCCAGGGCCGCCGTGCTGTGCTCGTCGATGGTTTCGGATGGGCGCATGTGCACGGCGTGAGCCGACGTGAACGGGGTCATCTTCTTCTCTTCTCCAACAGAGCGGATTCAGTATCGGGCGTCCAGGCACGGGCGTAGATACCCAAGGCTGCTTCTTCCCACATCGTGAAGCCAAGCCGGTTCATCATGTAGTGCGACTGGCTGAACATGAGGTTCTGGGCACTGCGGCTGAGCCGCGACCTGTCTGCCCGGTAGAGGTACGCGTCAATGGCCCTCTTCCAGCGCCGGCGCCAGTTCTGGACGGAGCCTTCAGCCGCCGTCGCCGCCATCAGCCGGTGCATCGGGGCAGTCCGTGGAGCAAGGCTGGCCGCAAGGCCGGCGCGCGCCTTCGACGCGCCGCGTCCAAGCTCCATGGTCGAGATCCTCAGGTGGTTGTCCCAGCAGTAGTTCCAGGACAACCGCTGCCGGTCCGCCCACTGGCCGGCCTTGGGCCCGTTCATCATCGCCCAGGCGGCATCGGAGAGCAGCAGCGCCCCCAAGGCCGTTCTTCCCTGTGACTTGGTGAAGCGGCCAACCGCCCAGCTGGCCAGTTCGGAGGACAGCTCGAAAACCTCTTCCGCCAGCACCAATCCTTCGGCCCCGCCGAACCTGTCCAGGTCCGCTTCGTGGACGGTGGAGACGGGCTCCGGTGCCAGCAGGCCGGCCAAGTCCTCGCAGTTGGGAGGCAGGACATAGTTCTGTTGGATCCTGGCTGTAGGCAGGACTGCAAGGAGCCGGTCCCGGGCCGCCAACTCAAACCTCTGGAGGCTATCGAGGGCTGAGCGGTGGCCCAGGAACCGGACCTTCAGGTGAGGCCCCACCTCATCAACATGATGGCCGAAGTACCAGCGGCCCACGCCTTCGCGGCGAGCGTGGGCCACCAGCGGCGTAACCAGTTCTCCTATGACGGTTTCGGCTACGTCCTGTCTACCCGTGTATATAGACAGAACCCACCAGTATGGTTTGAGACTGAGCGTTTCCGAGGGGCGGATGGCTGTCAGCTGGCTCATTCGCTTCTCCTTGGTGTGCTCGCTGGTGGTTGGGGAGGGATAGCCGTCGCCGTCCTGGTTACAGGATCAGCGTCATGCTGAGGATGGGGCGGCTTTTTACCAGTCCCAGGCTGCGACCGGAACGCTGTTGGGCTTGGGGCCCTGCTCGGCTACCACTGCAGGAGTGGCTGCCGAGATCGCGCCGAATGCAACCAGCAGACCTGCCGTGATGCTGGCGATCCTCTTGAACATGTCATTCCCTTCGGGGTGTGAGTGGCAAACCGTCGAGGAATGCCCCCCGACACGTTCAAGATTTCCGCGTCAGGCCCGGCGGTGTCCAGCCACACCGGGTGCAGGAACCGGACATGCCCTTAAAGGGACGGCGGCCGGAAAGTGTCCGTTTGGTGCCAACTGCAGATGGGCACAAAGTCCCTTGAGATTCCAAGGTTTTTCCACCACAGGTATGATTTGAACGTGACTACTTGAACAGGCTGGCAACATCCGGACATGACATGTAGTTACCAGTCTCTAGAATCGGCCGAGGGGGCAGTGGATGCTGAGCGGCACAGCGTTTGAACTGTATGAATACGCCGTGGCGAATCCGGATTGGACCAAAGAGTCCGCTTCCACCGCCTTGGGCTACACGATACGCGACTTGAATGGCGCTATCGCGGAACTAGTGGGCCGCAAGTTGCTGCAGCAGCCGGCTCCCCATGTCGAGGCGTTCATTGCCATTCCTCCGGATGTGGCCCTGTCCCAGCTCGTGGACAGTGATGAACGGCTGCTGATTGACCTGCGCGCCAAGATCAGCGGGCACCGCAGCGACATGGCCACGCTGGTCCCCACGTATCTGGCGGCCAGGAAGAAGGTCGGCCTCGATTCCACCGTGGAGGTGCTGGAGGACCCGGGCGTCATCCGCAAACTGCTCATAGATTACGGCCGGGATGTGAGCGAGCAGGTCCTGATCAGCCAGCCCGGCACCGGATCCACCGCGGAAGTGCACGAGGAGAGCATCCAAAAGGACCTGGAATTGCTCGGACGCGGGGTCATCAGGAAAAACCTTTACAGCGCCAGCACGCTCGACCACATGCCGACGCGCAAGGCGGTGGCGGCCACCGCACCGGCAGGCCTTGAGTACCGCACCCTGCCGTATGTCCCGCTGAAAGTGCTGATCTTCGACCGGAACCTCGCCCTCGTGGCCCGCCAGCTCTACCCGGACGACCGCGGCGCGCTGGTGGTGCGGGATCCGAAACTGATCCACGTTTTCAACCACCTGTTCAACGTGGCCTGGGAACTGGCTACACCGTTCAGCTGGGAGGAAGGCAACAGCACCGCCCAGCTCAACAGCGTCCAGCAGTCGATCCTCCGGGGCATGGCCTCAGGCTACTCGGACGAGGTGATTGCCCGCCGGCTAAACATCAGCGTGCGCACATGCCGCCGGCACATTGCCTGGATGCTGGAAGAGCTTGGTGCGGAAAGCCGTTTCCAGGCAGCCCTCAAAGCCAAGGAAGCCGGCTGGCTCTGACCGGGCGCTAGACCAAGTAAACAACTGTTGTGTTCAGGTCAACTTCGCGGGTTATGCTGTGTGAGTGACAGCACACAAGCCGACCACTTCCGCCGAACTCGCCACGGAAACCGAAGTCGCCCTGGAACGGGCCGTTACGTCCCACCGCCACCATGCCTTGTTCTCTATGCGGGCGTCGAAAATCAAACAGTCGGCGGTACGCGATGTCTTCGATATCTCACTGCGGCCGGGCCTGGTCTCGCTGGCGGGAGGCAACCCCTTCCTGCAGTCGCTGCCGCTGGAGAAGATTGGCGGCATGGCCTACAAGCTGGTCACCGAGCACGGGCTGACCGCCCTGCAGTACGGCGGCGGCCAGGGGATCGAGAAGCTTCGCGTCCAGATCTGCGAAGTCATGGCCGAAGAAGGCATCACCGATGCCGACCCGGACAACGTCGTCGTTACCGTTGGATCCCAAAGTGCCCAGGATGTCGCCTGCAAGGTGTTCTGCAACCCCGGTGACACCGTGCTGTGCGAGAATCCCACGTATGTCGGGGCGCTGAACACCTTCGAGGCCTACGAAGTCAATGTCGAGGCCGTCCCGATGGACGAACACGGGCTTATTCCGGAGGAGCTGAAGCGGCGGATCGACGAGGTCAGGGCCGCCGGCAGCAGCATCAAGTTCCTCTACACCATCCCCAACTTCAACAACCCCTCGGGCATCACCCTGGCGGCCGAACGGCGCGAAGAGGTCGTACGGATCTGCCGGGAGGCCAACATCCTGGTCATCGAGGACAACCCCTACGGGCTGCTCCGCTTTGACGGCCATCCGATCCCGCCGCTGCGGGCCGGGCATCCGTCCGATGTCATCTACATGGGCTCGTTTTCCAAGATCCTCGCCCCGGGACTGAGGCTGGGCTGGGCGCTTGTACCGGCCCATCTGCAGCGGAGGTTCTACCTGGCGAGCGAGGCCGTCACGCTGTGCCCGCCGACACTGAACCAGCTGCTGGTTTCGGAGTACTTGGAGGGCCACGACTGGCGGGGGCAGATCACCACCTACCGCGACCTCTACGCCGAGCGGTGCGCGGCCATGCTGGCGGCACTGGAGGAATTCATGCCGCCCGAGGTGAGCTGGACGCGGCCGGAGGGCGGGTTCTTCATCTGGGTGACGCTGCCGGAGGGTGTCGACACCTACCCGCTGCTCTACCAGGCGATCGACGCCGGCGTGGTCTTCATTCCGGGGGCGGCCTTCACGCCGTCGGACAAGCCTTCCAACCGGCTCCGGCTGGCGTTCAGCGCCGTGGCAGCCGATCGGATCCGCGAGGGCGTGCGCAGGCTGGCGCCGGTGATCGCCGACGCCATCGCCGCCGGCTAAGCTAGCGCCGCTTCTTCACATACCGGTAGTAGGCGTACCGTCCGGCGAAGTAGAGCGCCAGGACCAGCACGATGCGCAGGATGGGGTGCAGGCCCGGAAACAGCGCGATAAAGACGTAGCTGAGCAGGAACACGAACGCCATCGCCCAGAGCGTGCCGCGCCAGTCGATCCTGGGGATGCCGGTATCGTCGCGCCGGGGCGCACGGTTGTTGCTCATGCGCCCCAGTCTTTCACAACCGGGCAGGTCCGGCGGCTCAGCGTTCGACGAGGATGCCGTCCAGGTCCGCGTAAAGCATGGGGCCGGGACGGAACACCACGCCCGAGAACTCGACCGGGACATCGACCTCGCCGACGGAGTCCTTGGCGCTCTTGCGCGGATTGCTGCCGAGCGCCTTGATGCCCAGCGGCAGCGTGGCCAGGACCGCCCGGTCCCGCACGGGGCCATTGATCACGACGCCGGCCCAGCCGTTCTCCACGGCGGCGGACGCGATGAGGTCCCCCATGAGCGCGGTGTTGAGGGAGCCGCCGCCATCGACGACCAAGACGCTGCCGGCGCCGGGGGAATTCAGCACGGACTTCACGAGCCCGTTGTCCTCATGGCAGCGGATCGTGCGGATCGGCCCGCTGAACGCCGTATGCCCGCCGAGGTCCAGGAACTGCAGCACCACGGACTGCAGTTCCTCTCCGCGCTCGTCGTAAAGATCCGCGGTCTGTATAGCCGTGCCGGTCGTTTCGGTCATCGTTCGCTCCTCTTCGCCACGGGACCGATCATAGCCAACCGGCTAGCCGCGGGTGAATCTATCCAGCACCAGGCTGACCAGTTCGACCGGCGGCTCGTCGCCGGGCACCAGCAGCGGAGGGGCCACGATGTCCGCCCCGCAGCCTGCCGCGAGCGAGGCGAAGTAGCCCGGCGCCAGCAGGTAGCTTGCCAGGACGACGCGGGCGTGCCGCCCGGCCAGGCGGCGACGGGCGATGCGTGCCCTGGCAGCGGCAACGGCACTCCCGAGCTCCGGCTGGGCGGCGGAAATGTAGCCGGTGGCAACCTCCATGCGGAGATGCCGGGCCAGCATCCTGGCAGTGGCCTCGCAATCGGCGACGGCGCGGGGGTCCGTGGAACCTGCCGCGGCCAGCACTACCCGGTCGCCCCGGCGCAGTCCGGCCTGCTGCAGCCGCTGCGCCAGCACCTTCACCAGCCGCTGGTCCGGTCCCAGCGCCCGGGTGACCGAAACCTGCTTCGACGCGGCCGCCGCTTCAGCCAGGTCCACGTGGACGTGGTAGCCGGCAGAGAGCAGCAGCGGCACCAGCCGCGTCTCCTCGCTCAGGCCGGCGAGAACCGCGGGCACCTCCGGCTGCTGGACATCCACGAACGCTTCCCGCACGGCCAGGTCAGGACGGTGCCGCGCGACGGCCTCGACCAGCCTGCGGATCGCCGCCTGCCCGGCCGGCGAGCTCGTCCCGTGCGAGGCCGCGACCAGCGTGGTGGCTGTGTGCGCGGGCGCCAAGCC
>NZ_ANPE02000169.1 GCF_000328305.2 Arthrobacter crystallopoietes BAB-32
CTGCGTCTTGAGGATTGCGAGATACGCAGCTTCAGCCAGTTGCAAGGCTTTGGATCCGTGGTACGGGTATTCTTTCCATTTCTCGTCCTGCAGACCTAGCCAGTGGTCCAAATCAAGCGCGAGATCGGGGACCGAATGCTCGGCAGGCTGGGACAGGACCCGGGGAGTCAATCTTCTTAGCCATCTGCGCACAGGCCGGTGAGGATACTCAAAAGTGCAAAGCTTTCTCATCTCGCGTTCTACCCGCCAGCGATAAGTTGCTTTCTTGCTAAGCGAGTCTGCTGCGCGGGCAGCAAAAGGAGCGAGAAGTTTTCCTGCGACTGCAGCAGCCGACTCGAGACCGGTCATTTTTCCTTTCGGAGGCCTGCTGCGCGATCTAGCGCCCAGCTATGGGTTGCTTGTGTGACCAGAATGAATTGTCTCAAATCTCGCAGACTGGTCAGTGAGGAACTGCTAGAGTCCGCGCACAAAGCTAATGATCGAAGCGCTGCCTGTTTCGGGTCACCCGGTAATGCGCAGCCGCGGCAGCAGGCCCGCCGGTCCGGCGGCACCGACGGCTTCATGCAGGCCGCGTCCCTTGGCAAGCTCCGGTCGCCGTGGTGCGGGTACAGGAGTGGTGACGCCGGCGCGTTCCTGGGGTGAGCCGATCAGGTGGGTGTGGTCGCCGGCGCGCAGCCAGTGCGGGGTGGCCGCGAGCAATGGGGCGTTGTCGATGACGGCGGTCGCGTCGAAGGTGTGCCACGGGGTGAAGGCGTAGTCGCCGAGCAGTTCCCGGCGCTGCCAGCGTTCGGCTCCGGTGGCGTCGTTGACGGCGAAGTCGGCGCCCATATTGAAGAAGGCTTCGCTGAGCAGGTGCCGGCCAGGGAACCATTCCTCCCAGTTGGCGACGCCGATGCGGGCGGCAGGGGAATCCGGCCCGGTGCCGGGGAATTCACGCAGCACCTTCAGCACGTCGCGGTAGATCCCCTTGCGCGGATCGTTGCCCGAGCGGCTGGTGCGTTCCGGGTGCGGAGCGGCGACGAACAGGACAACCAGCCCAGAGGTTTCCAGCGGACGTTCGGAGATCAGCTGCGCCCAGCGGCGGACCTTCGACTCGAAGCCCTGACTCGTGGAAGCGGTCAACTCCACAGCGATGCGCAACCCGTCTTCGCGGACGATGACGCCGTCGGCGCGGCGGTTATCGGCCTTGGTCAGCGACTTGCCGAGGCCGGTGCCGGCGAGCAGGTCTACGGTGGCGAACTTCTCCCCGAGCACGGCGCCCACGGGCAGGTACTCGGCGGCGCGGAGCAGCAGCTCGGTGGTCAAGATGTTGTGGCGGTCGTGCAGGCCCGTGTTCGACCAGGGCTGCCCGCCGGTCACGGAAAACCACTCTGGCCACGTGAGTTGAGGCGCGACCATGTCCTCAAATACCTGCCGTGCTCCGGGCCGGTAGATGGCACTGCGGGTACTGCCGGTATTGGCCAGCGGATTTGAAAAGGTGCCGATGTCCAGCAGCCCGAGTGAGAAGGACGCCGAGATGCTGGAGTAGGTTTCGGTGGCGAGGTTACGGTGCCCGGTGACTGCGGCCATCTGCTCCGCCGTCAAGGTGCGCCAGGAATCGAGGGCGGCCCAGCATGCGAGCTTTTCCTTCCAGCCGCGCCCGGTCAGCAACCGCTCCAGTGCCTCGCCCTGGTCGAGCAGGAACTCGGCGCGGACCTTGCCGGTGCCGTGTTCGCCACGGGTGCGTGCCATCGCAGCCGTCGCCCAGACGGCCTGCGAGCCCGGCGCCCAGAGCTGGTCCCAGTACGGGTCACGCCGGTTGTGGGCGGCCACGGAATCATCGGTGCATGCCGACGGGATCAGTTCGGCTTCGACGACGCCCTCTGGTTCCCGCCGGTAGGGCGCCCTACGGACAGTCGAGGCGCTCATGCGGTCACCGCCGCGTAGCCTTGGGCGGCCGGGTAGCCGGCCATGTCGGCCTCGAAGTTGGGCAGCTTCACGATGAAAGCGGACTGCCGGCGCTGGTCGACCTGGGAGCGGACGACGACGGTGAACGGCTCCAGGTGCTGGATGTCTTCGGCGCTCCAGTCCCCGCCGGTCGCGACGTTGTCGGCGATCTCGCGTGCCGTGGTCGGGTCGTTCTGGGCGAAAGAGATCAGGGTGGCGTAGGTGAGGATGTTGTTGCGCAGCAGTGCCGGCAGCTGCTCCGGTCGCTGGGTGGCCAGGAACGGGCGGCAGCCGTAGGAGCGGCCCTGGTCGCGCAGCCAGCTGATCACCTCCGGAGAAGATCCGGCGAGCAGCGCGAGCTCGTCGGCGAACAGCGAGACGGAGCGTCCCTGTTCAAGCCAGCCGGAGCAGACGCGCTTGATCGCGTGCTGCAGGGAGTACATCAGCAGCGAGGACATCTGCTGGTTCTGCGAGTCATCGAGCATCATCCCGTTGCGCGGGGAACCGGTGTTGATGATGACCGAGCGGTGCCCGGAGAGGACCTGCTCCCAGGTGATCTTGGGCCGGGCCGGCGACCACCAGTGGTCGAGGGCGAGCAGCTGGCTGATCTTGTTCCGCGGTGCCTCCAGGAAGGAGCGGCGTGCAGATTCGGTGCGGCCCTCATAGAGCGAAGCGATCGCCGTGTACGCGGCTTCGAGCTCAAGGTTGGGGGTGTCGCGATTGCGCAGCTTCACGGCGACGGACTTGATGCCGTTGCCCAGTTCCACACCGGTCGCGTCGGAGTGGCCGCCGAGCAGCAGGTGGGCGTAGAAGATCGGGGAGCGGCCCAGCGGGATGAACTGGCCGTTGCGTCCCTCGATCATCTCCAGCACCTCATCGGTGACTGTGAGCGCGGCGGTCAGCACGGCGACCAGGGTCTCGAACGAGCGGTCACCGATCGCCTGGTCACCGAAGGCGTAGCGCATCGCGTTGGTGAAGAAGGAGGCGCGCGCGGCGTTGTCGCCGGGCACGGCGAACATGTCGATGGCGCGCGTGGAGGGGTCGCCGACGTCGACCAGAAGCGCCTTGTCGCCGAGGGCGTGCGCCCAGCCCAGGTACTTGTCGACGCCGTCGCCCTTGGACTCGAAGGCGATGAGTGCGTTGCGGGATCCGGGGTAGCCGGGACGGCCGGACGGGCGGACCCGTTCCAGGCAGGACCAGCCGAAGAGCGTGCGCGTGATAACCGATTTGCCGGAGCCTGGTCTGCCTACGATGGCCGTGCCAAACAGGAGCTCGGGAGCGGACAGGTGGGCGCGGCCGTCCTCGTTGGTGCCGATCATCGGACCGATCGGCTGCAGCATTGCCGGCGGCGTCGCGCGGGAGCGGGTGACGGTTTCTCCCGACACGGCGCCGGCGTGCGGGGAGACCATGCCGACGATGACGGTGGGCGCGACGATGAAGCTGTTCGGCGCGAACGGGTAGTCGCCGTCGGAGGCCGGCAGCTGCTTGTCCGGTGCGCCGTTCTGCCCTTTGATCGTACGTTCCTTGCGTGGCGGGCTGGGCTTGCCGCGGCGTGCCGGCGGTGCCGGGAAGTCGGCGCGGTCGAGCCGGGAGCGGAGCCTGGTGTCCGGTGACTTGATGCGTCCGGTGAGGGCGCCGAGCCCGACGGCGGCGGCGATAGCCGCAACACCGTAAAGCGCAACCGGCAGCCAGCCCGGCAGCTCGTAGGGGATTTGCGGCAGGCCGAACAGTGTCGCAGCGGCGAGCAGCGCGCCGACGGCGAGGCCGAACACGAAGCGGTGCCGGCGGGCGGGGAAGACGACGTCAGAGTCGAGGTCGAAGCCGGGCAGGCCGGCGGTGACCTGGTGCAGCATGGAGCGCACTTCTTCACGGCTGGATCCGCCGGCGGTGATCGTCATGACGACCGCGTTGGCGGACATGGAGTGGTGCACCGGAACCGCGGTGCCGAGCCGGTGGGAGAGCCAGGCGGTGTGGTGTTTGCGTTCGCGGGTGGAAGGTGCGCGCAGGGTTGCGGCGACCCAGGCGCCGGCGGGGATGGTGTTGGCCAGCAGGCGCGGCAGCTCGGTCGGGTCGATGCCTGCCTGGGTCTCGCGCAGCGCCGGTGACGGGCGGAAGACCAGCTCCCCGATCACCGGCACGTCGGCCAGGTCGTCGGACAGTTCCGCGATCTCGGCGCGGGCGCCTACGGTCTGGCCCAGGTGCAGGGCGGCGTTCAGGTTCACCGATTTTTCCGGCAGGATCAGGTAGCCGTTGAGTCCGGTCGGCTCCCGCCGGGTGAGCAAAGTGGCGGTCCCGAGTTCGGTCGCGGCGGAGGCGAACGCGCCGGCTCGCTGGCCGAAGGTGGTCGGGTTGGTTTCGATACCGCCGGAGCGGGCAAGACGGTAAATGCGCAGGCTCATGACCGGAAACATGCGCAGAAAGAAGCCCCACGGGCTGCGGATACCCGGGAACGGCGATTTGCGTCGATTTACGCCCGGATTTCCTGTGCAGAATGGCCGCGAATCCCCAAAGCCGGGTATCTGGCCCCTCGGGGCCACTTCGTCCGCAATAACAGGGGTTATTCGGATGGCATCCAAGGATCGGACTCAGCCTGCCGGCGGCGGTAACTGCATCCCAGGTCTTCCTGTCTCTTGTGTGTGCGGCCGCCGGCGGCGGGCAGCAGGGTTCCGGTGAACTTTTCCCACGCCCAGCCAAGGCTTTACATACTGCAAGACTTTCAGTCTGCGCAGAGACAACCTGTCTGCGCTGCGCGCAGCGTTGCGGCTGCGCCGCGGGGAGTCGGTGTGTCCGGCCGCAAGCGGCCTCGTTGGGAGTGCAGGTGTCCGGCGGACTGCGCCTCGGTTGCTGCGCAACGCTTCGGCTTCGTCCCGCCTGGCGGTGCGGGTGTCGGTCAAGACGGAGTCGGTGTTCGTGCAGTTGTGCACGTGGCAGTGGTCGACTTGTGCAGGAATGTGCAGTTGGGTGTTGCGGCTTCGCCGCCGTCAGGCGGGGTGAACGAAAAGCTGTCCGGGTAGGACAGCGAGCCGTCACCGATGAGCCATCGAGATGCCAAGCATCCTGCCCGCCGCAGGCGTAGATCCGGCGGACCAATCCGCCGAGGAGGATGCACCTGCACCGGCGCGGAGCGCCAGGCTAAACACGACGGACACCGCGAAGCCAACGGACAGCATCCCCGGCTCCGGCGCAGCCGGCTGCACGACAAGACGGACAACGATGAGGTGGCACGACGTAACGCTGCGCGCAGCGCAGAGCATGCGCAGCATGACGAAGACACGAAACGAAGCGGACGCCGCAGGCGTCACGGGAAACGCCCCGCACAGCGAGGCGGCGACGAGGCGGGAGCGGGTGCGCGCGCAGCGCGCACAGGAGACACCACCGGCCGGCACCGGCGTACCGCCGGCACCGCCCAGCCCACCGCGCGCGCAAGCGCGCAGCGGCGGACAGCTACCCGATGAGTGAACCAAAACGAGAGGCGGCGCAGCGAAGGGGTGAGCGCCAGCGAACACCAGCAAAACACGACGCCCGACGGACAGCACGAACGGGAAGATGAACGCCCGGGTGAGGCGCGCCAGCGCCGAGCCCTCTTAATATATGGGCCTGTGGCAACGGCAACTCATCCTGCTCGGCACGGCAGCCAACGGCTGCGGCTATCGCCGGCGCAACCCGACCCGGCGGAGCGGGCCGGGGAAGAACGGGGCTGGGCCTAGCGGCCGAGGCGCAGAGGACCGGTCCCGCGGATCAGAGTCCGCCGGCCACAGTGATGACCGTGCCGGTCACGTAACTGCTCTCGTCCGACAGTGCCCACATAACGGCAGCGGCGATCTCCTGAGGTTCGGCTACTCGTCGCAGCGGCACCCGTTCCGCCACGCGTTGCGGTCGGTTCGGGTCGCCGGCGGTTGCGTGGATGGTGGTGTCGGTGGTGCCAGGGGAGACGGCGACGACGCGGATGCCGGCCGGGCCGAGTTCCTTGCCGAGTCCCCTGGTGAAGGTTTCGACGGCGGCCTTGGACGCGGCATAGGCGACGTACTCCCCGGGTGCCCCGGTGGTCGCCGCGATGGAGCTGATGTTCACGATCACCCCGCGCGTTCCGCGGTCAAGCCAACGCTGTACAGCCATTCGGCTGTACCCCATGGTGCCGTGCACGTTGACGTCGAAGATCAGGCGGGCGTCCTCATCGGTCGAGTTGGCGAAGGGACCGAGCGGGCCGGTGATGCCGGCGTTGTTGACGAGCAGCTCCACCGGGCCGAACTCTTCTTCCGCCCGCCTGAACAGGTGGTCCCTGGGTAAAGCCGCGTCTGCCTGGACCGCCTGGGCCCTGTGCCCTGCGGCCTTCAGCTCATCGATCAGAGAGGAAGCACCGTGATGGTCGCCGTTGAAGCTGAACGTGACCGGGTGGCCGCGCCCGGCGGAGGCACGGACGATCGCGGCGCCGATGCCCCGGCTGCCTCCGGTGACGAGCAGATGCTTCACGTGGTGGCCCTCTCCATTGGATGGTTCTCCTGCCAGGCTTCAGCCAACCAGCGGTGACGTGCCGCATGCAAGACGAAGCCCCGCCCGATGAACGGACGGGGCTTTAGGTGGCGGGTCGGCGTGACTACATCCCGAAACTGCGCCGTACGTTTCAGTCCGCTTTGATGAGCTCCAGCCGGGCAAAGGTGACACGCCCGTATGCGTCACGGTCAAAGTTGTCCGCGTGCGAGTAGACCGTCCAGCGGTACCTGCCCGGCGTGATCTCGAAGACCGTGAACGCCTGGATGGCGAAGCCGTCATTGGCGACGCTGATGTCCGGTCCGCCGTGGTCGAGCCAGTTCTGGTAGTCGGTGAGCATGGCCGCCCAATGGTCGGTGCAGATGCGCGCGACCCTGTTCTCCCCGTCCAGGAAAACCGGCTTGTAGGTATCCGCTTCCCAGGCGGGGCTGATGACTTCAACGGAGCCGTCAGCCTGCCGGGTCACGCACGGGCAGGTGTTGCCAACGAAGGCATAGGCTGTGTTGGCCTGCTTGGCGAACAGCTGCGCCCACGCGTCGGTCCCCGCGCCGTAGTTGATCGACATCGGGGGCTCGATCTTGAAATGCCCGACCTTGCGCAGGTCATCGGATGCGATCAGCCGGCCCGAAGGGACGGTGATCTCGACGACGGTGTTGCCGAGGAACGGCGGCTGCTTGGCGTAGTAGTCGGGGAATGTCATGTCGGTGGGCTCCTTGGGTAAGCGGCGGCAGTGTGCCGGTCACTCCCAATGTGTGTGGCGTGGGCGGGGAAGCTCCCCGGTCAGGTGGCTCGTCTTTGTGCGCCGTTCGTAGGACTGCAGCGGCCAGCGGTGCGTCCGGTTGATGCATGCGGGCCTCCTCTACTTCGCCACGCCAAGGACCTTGGCCGGCAAATGCAGGTCGCCCGTGCTGACCGAGGCGCGCAGGAACGCAGTCCAGGTGGTTCCGGCACTGTCTTCGCGCTTGCGTCGGGCCCGGCCGTCGTTGGCCAGGATGAGCTGGCCGTCCGGCAGCTCCTCTGCTGCCTCAGCCGTGTGCACGATGCGGGACTCAACCTGCTCGCCGAGGCGGACCTCGATGGCGGTGGCGATCTCCTCGTCGCAGATCGAGAGATGGTATCCGCCGACCGGGTTGATCTTGTTGCCGTCCACGACGACGACGTACCAGCCCCTCTCGTATTCGCGGAAGGGAACGACGGTGATGCCGATGCGCGGCAGGAACAGGATCAGGCCTTGGGCCATCGAGGGGTGACGCTGTGGGGGCAGCAGTCGGCAGTAGTCGATGATGGACAGACCGTCGGCGCGGGGGTCACGTGGTTGGCTCATGGGGGTTTCCTCTCAGTACAGGGCGGGCATCAGGGTGCGGAAGAGCAGGGAGGCAGTGATCCAGGAGAATGCTGCGACTACGACGGTGAGTCCGAAGGGAAGGTCCTTGCCATGCTTCGTCTCATAGGTGTAGCTGAAGCCGGAGCCGATGGTGAGCGCGGCGAATGCGTACGCGAAGGTTGCGAGGAGACCGTACGGGTCGTCCCGGAACATGTCGAGGTACATGATGGCGCCGATAATGCTGGCGTCGCCGGCGAGGCGGCTGAGGTTGCCGAAGCGCCACTTCAGGTAGCCGGGCTTCTTTACTTCCAGTGCCTGGTTCATTGGGTTGTTGTCCTTCCGGGTCGAGGTCATTGACGACTATGTGTGCGGATGAGCGCGCGCCGCTGCCCGGCGGGAGAGCGATGTAGCCGGGTCCGTACACATACGGCGGGAGAGAACCCAACCCAACCCCCATGGAGACCTGATGACCACCCAGACAACTACCAACCGCACGGCTCGAAAGACGGACAGCGAGCTCGACGACCTGCGCATGCAGGCGAAGGCATCCCTGCGACTTTCCGGTGACATGCACCTGAGGGCTTGGGATGTGCTCGTCCTGGTGGATGAGATCATCACCCGCCGGAAGCGGGAGAACGCTGACCAGCGCACCGCCGGCTACATCGTCGTCGAGTACAACCAGGCATCCGGGCAGCCCGGGCTTGAAGACTTCGGAGACATTCACCGGAACCGGGATGATGCCGAGGACCGCCGTGACTGGCTGGTCGAACAGAACGCCAAGTCCGGCCGGCGCGAGAGGTATCGGATCGGCACCGTCGAAGTCGAAGAGGACGACGACTGATGAGCGACTGCGGCATGTGCCTGACCGCCTCCGACATCGGCATCGGTGTGGCCGGCGACCCTATCGCCTACCCGCACCCGGGCTGCCCCGACCACGGCTCCTGCGAAAAGTTTGTGCCCGGCGGCTCAGCCGATGGAGCAGGCCGCCCATTGTGCCTGGAGTGCCGCGCCTACGAAGACGAGCACCTCTGGAAGGGCGGCGGCCAGTGAAGCGCTGGGAGGTTCGCGCCAAAGGCTGGCGGCTTGGCCGCTGGGGCGAAGCCGAGTGGGTGAGTCACCACTGGACCTACGCCGGCGCCGTCATCAGGGAGCGGATGATCATGGCTCGCATTGATCTCGTCGGGGGCGGCTATCAGACTGCCATCCGACGGACCAGGCTCAAGCCACGGCAGCCGCGCCGCACGTCCCAGCCCAACACCACCCCTTCACCAATCAGGACGAAAACATGAGCACACAGACCATCGAGACCGCCGAGCCGACGACAGCCGGCAAGCTGCAGCCGCTGGACGTGCACAGCCAGGACAACTACCACCACGAGATGTTGGAGCGCTTCAGCCGGGACGTCGCCGACCACCGAATGGAGATCAGGCACGACGACGGTCTCTACCGGCACATCGTTTTCGCGAAGGAGAAGAACTCCTGGCACTGCCGGTTCGAACTCATCACGTCGCCCTGGCAGCTGACAATCCGCGGCGACATGGGCTGCTTTGTCTTCTCCCGGCAAGAGGACATGATCGGGTTCTTCAACCAGTGTTACGTGAACGCCCACTATTGGGCCGAAAAGGTCGTCGCGCGAGACCAGTACGCCGACATCATTGAGCACGATGAGGAGAAGTTCACCCGGTTCGTGCTGGAGGACTTCCGGGAGCGGCGGTTCGACTACGAGCCGAAGGTGGCCGCGGAGATCTGGGCGGACATCAGGTCAAAGATTCTCGACGACTTCGAGGACCGCTCCACCCGTGACGCCTGCCTCTACCTGCTCGACCAGTTCAGCTGCCACGGCTTCGAGTACGACGACGTCCATGACCGCGACTTCACCGACTACTCGGCCCAGTACCTGTGGTGCTGCCACGCCATCCTGTGGGGTGTGAAGCAGTACCTCGCGGCAAAGAAGGAGTCCTTGTGAGCGGGGACGCTGCGATTGAGGCCGCCCGACAGGCCGTTCGCGAGCACGACCGGCTGTATGCCGAGACGTGCTTCTGCGGCGACGGGGAGTGCACCGGCTCCTGCACGGTCAATCTGGATGAAATCGCGCGGGTGGCCGTCGAGGCCGCCGCACCGCTCCTCACTGCGCAGGCACTGCACCGGGCGGCCGGGCAGGTGAAGGACCGTCGTGTGTTCGGCCCCGACGGCGCTTTCATACCGGTCGAGGACTGGCTTAGCGGCCTGGCCGGCCCGCCTGCGAACTAAGACCGGAGGCAATGGGGAGCCGGGACTTTAGTCCCTTCTGAGACCTGGAGCATCGGACTACGGTGGATACCCCGCCTGTCCTCAGCGGCGGCGGCAGACAGCACGCCCATTACGAAGGGGCGTCGCTGCTTTCTCATTTTCAGATCCACCCAAGCACTTCCAGATGACGGGGGTCATCATGCGTCCAAACTTCCGTATCCTCAGCCTCCTGGTCCTTCTCCTGGCCTTCCTTGCTCCGGCCAGCCCAGTCAGCGCCGCGCCCGCGGACAGCGAGCGAACATATGCCACCTTCTTCGCCACCAATGACTGCAATGGTGAAGCGGTCACGGGAGAGGCGATCTTCCACGTCGTCCGAAAGGTCCAGCGGAACGGCGACATCATCCTGAACATACAGGCCCATGGCCAGGGCGTTGGCTCTCAGGGAAATGAATACGTGTTCAACTACAAGAGGAGTGATCGAATCAAGGGTGGTGATTATGTCCGCCATGAGCGCGTACGGGTCATCAGCAAGGGCTCCGCACCTAACTTCATGGTCACAATCATCTTCAACACTGCGACCGGAGAATCCACCGTCAATCCGGATTGTAGAGGCTAGCCGACCAGGACAAACGGAGAAGCCCCGCCGAATTCATCAAAGGGCGGGGCTTTTGCGTTTTGTTAGACAGTCTCGACCAGGAGCGGCTCGATCGTCCGGCGTACCCACTCGGTGGACTGGCCGATGACGACGAGTGATCCGTCGGCAGCCCGCGCGGTCACGTCACGAACCTCCGGGCTCATGATGGCCACCCCCGGCTCGCTCAGGCCGGCCGTCTTGGCCGCTTCGACGGCAGCCGTGTAGTCGAGGAAGTTGCCGAACTGCGGCATCCTCGTTCCGCCAGCAGTGACAGCGAAGAACTCACCCGCCTTCAGCGCGAAGACCACCTTCCGGACCTCGTGCCAGCGAGAAGCCTGGTCTTCGGCTGTGGCCTTGTTTGCATACACGAAGCTCGTGTCGGCTAGGATCGGTGACGCGTCCCTCTCGACTGCGGGCAGGTCCTCGAAGTACACCGCGACGTATCCGGCGAATGTGCGCTGGATCCCGGGTTCGGATGCTGACTCGGCGGCGGCGCGGAGCGCGGATGCCTGGACGCCATGCTTGGCCAGCTGGTCAGCTGCGATTCCTTCGCCGTGTCGGATGATGGCGAGCAGGATGTGCAGGTCGTCGACCTTCTCCCCACCGTGGATCATCGCCTCGCGCAGCGCGAGCTCCAGGATTTTCCGGCAGGCCATCGTGAACGGCATGTGACCGGCCGGGGCGATTGCACCTGTGCCGATGAGCTCCAGGGTTTCCTGACGGATGGCGTCGACCGGGGCGCCGAGCGAGGCCAGTGATCTGGCCGCCGGTCCGTCTTGGTGGATCAGCGCGAGCAGCAAGTGCTCGGTGTCGATTTCCTTGTGGAGGAGCATACGTGCCTCCTCCTGGGCGAGGACGACGATGCGGCGGGCGCGGTCAGTGAAGCGTTCGAACACGGGCGGTTCCTTCCAGTCTGTTGGTGTTGCCCGTGATGTGTGCGGAAGCCGTTCCGGCGCTCTTCGCGAACCTACTCGGCCGTCTTGGCGCGCTCCTGGATCTCGCCGTCGAAGCGGGCGAACTGAGCCTCGGTGTCGCGATTCGGCTCGGAGAGCATCGCTTCGTAGGCCTGGATGGCTCCGATGGCCTGACCCAGTTCCGACAGGGGCAGCTTGTCGAGCTGGTCGTCAGTGATCCGGCTGACGACGGCGAAGGCGTCGACCGTTTCGCCGCGGCGATGCTCGGTGTCGTAAATGAGTCCAGCGCCGGCCGTGACGGCGGCGATGGTGAGTCCGGCCAGTGCCGGGGCCAGCCACTGCCGGCCGCGGGTGCGGGTGTCTTCGGATGCGGGCCAGGCTGTTGTTGTCACGGGACTGCCTCCTTGGGCGGGTTCAGCTTGCAGGGCGGGCCTGACCGATGTGCATCAGCCAGGTGAAGGTGACGGTGAAGGTTGCCCAGGAAGCAGCCGCGGTGATCCCGAACCCGGCCACGAGCAGCAGGGTGCTGTCGCCGGTCATGATGATGACGACCCCGATAGCGGCCATCGCTGCGGCTGCGATCAGGCGTGTGAAACGGGTGCGGTTGGATTGCATGAGTGCTCCTTGGATGACGATGGTGCACCCGCTATGTGTGCGGAGTAAAGGCCGGCGTTCACCGCCCCTGCGCCGCCTGCCGCTCCAGCTCGTCGTCGAGCTCGCGCAGGAAGGACACCCCGGCAATGACCGCAACGGTCAGGAGGGCGGCCGCGGCGATCTTGAGCATCAACCGCGCCTGACTGCTCGCAGCGCCTCTGCCTGCCGGTCGATCAGGTCCAACAGTGCGGCGACGGTCGGCGGATCGAAGGCCGCGATGCGCTCGGCCATGATCCGGCCGTACTCCGGGGTGTCCTTGCTGGCCTCGGCGACAAAGTGCCAGCCGGGCTTGTCGACCTGAACTTTGGGGTCGCCGTGAAGGCTGGGCCAGACCTTCCACGGCTCTTCCGGCACGCTCCGGTTGATCTCCCGCAGCTCGTTCAGACGCTCTGGTGTCAGACCAGCACCGCGGCTGTTCTCGGAGCTCATCCGTTGGTCCCGGGATCGTTGGTCGTGCCGGCGACATGGACCTCATAGGGGGAACCGTAGCACTCGTCGTGGTAGATACGCTCGGCGATGACCCGTTCGGCCTGCTCGCGCGTTTCGGCTTTGACCTTCACGGTGAAGGTGAATTCGTCCATTGTTCCTCCTTGGTTTTCAGTGTCTGCTGTGGGCCGGCAGCAGCTTCAGGATCGCGGCTCGCGCGGACCCATGGGAGTAGAGCTGACCTGCTCGGCTGAGCCACCGGGCCACAGGATGGTTCCCGGGTGCAGGACCGTGACGGACAGATCGCCGTACCAGCGCAGCACATGGCCGGATTCGAGGGTCGTCTCGTCGTCCTGACGGTCGGATGGATCCAGGTGCAGCCAGGGTGCGCGGCGGTTGGCGGTCCGCCGGAAGATTTCGTCGTGCTCCGGGGTGCGGGCGCGAACGCAGCGGATGACGGTGCCGACGGGCAACCCGTCGAGTTCCTCCGCCGTGGTGATCTTCCTTGCTGTGGCTTCGGCGATCAGCTCAGCCACATGCTCGGTCCAGTCCTCCCAGTCCATAGCGATCACCCGGTACTCGGGGAGTCCGTCCTGGCACTGGCACTCGTACAGCCCGGCGTTGAACCGGTGCTTCCGAAGCACCTGCAGCGCAGTGTGCGCCGCCGGTGAGGCGGACTCGTTCATCGCTGGTCTCCAAGCCGGAGGACCGTGACGGAGCCGGAGAGCCTGAGCAGGTCGGCGGCGGTCTTCTCCTCGTTGTACGCGGCCGATGCCCAGGCCCGCTTCACAGGGTCACCGTCTTCGTCGCGCAGGTGAAGTACGTCGTCAAACAACTCCCAGGCGCCGGCGTCACCGAGCTTCTTGTCCTGGACGTAGACGATGGTGCCGACCGGCAGGTGCTCGACCTCCTGAACAGTGGTGAGTACCTTGGGCTTGAGTTCCTCGCGCAGCGCGCGCACTTCGTCGGCGAGCTCGTCGTGGAGTTCGTTGATCCGCTTGCCGAGGTCGGTGCCGGACTCGCCGGCGGTCATGGCGTCGCAGAAAGCGCCGATCTTGGAGCGGACGTTTTCGACACCGTCGAGCGGGTGGGTGATGAGGGGCATCAGTGATCCTTAGGGGTCGGTGTGGCGGCCTCGCGGCGGACCCGTTCCTCGACAGCGCGGATCACGGGCAGAAGCGCCTGAGCGATGTTGCTGGTGACAATCTGGCCGGCTTCGTCATAAGAGGGCGAATAGTCATCGAACAGGTCGTCGATGATGTCGGCGGCCTGCTGGCGCTCCGGGTAGCCGACCTCGGTTTCGACGACGGCAGCGGGCCAGCGGTCGCCGGGGTAGACCCCGCTGAGCGGTCCGCAGGCGCGGACCCTGAAGCAGCCGCCGACGCAATTGTGGTGGCAGGCGCCGTCGTCGGGACAGCGGTCCTTGTCAGAAGAGGTCGTCATTTTCATCGTCTTTGATCGGGGTGGCTACACGGTAGAGGTCGAAGGGTTCAAACATCGGTGTTCCCGCCAGTGTGTTGCGCTGCTCGAGGACAGTGATCGCTCCGGGTGTCTGGAGCACACCTGCTCTGCTTGCCCAAGCGACGGCCGACGGCAGTGTGTTGAAGACTTCGGTCTGGTGCCCGGCGCGGACCATGAAATGGTCGTCCTCTCCCACGGTGATGTGCACGGGGATGGAAGCATGCCCGAGGTCGCTCTCAGCGAGGGCGACGACGGAACTTTGCTTGCCGTCGATCTGGAAAAGAGCGAGGTACGCCTTGCAGCTCTTGATCTTCATACGGGCCTTGGTTGTCATAGGACCATGTGTGCGGAACCTGACGCGCCCGTCCCCGCGTACGTTCAGAAGCCGGCTTCGATCAGCTTGTCCGCACAATGCCGCGCGCGGGTCAGCTCATCGTCTTCGACTCGGATCGGCTCTGTGTGCCCGCATTCGCACTCAAAGGTGACATAGCCGTCCCGGCGAGGGGAATGTTCACTGAACCAGGTCTCCTGGTGAATCTTGATGACGGCGGCCATCCGCTCGCACCGGTCCGGTTCCGCTGCATCAACCGGCGCCTTGTCGACCTGGCGGACTGCCGTTACTGCATACTTGAACAGCCATTCCGGACGGCGCATTCTGCCCTTGTGCAGGTTGACGACCTGAACATTGGAGGTCCGGCCGCCATTGGTGGCCATCCATGCGGCCCGGACCGCGGTCTCGAATCCTCCGCAGCCGAGTGTGGGATAGCCGCGGCTGAGGTCGAACACCTGATAGCCGGCGTCTACAGGCAGGTCGAAGCCGATCCGGAGCACTGCCTGGCCCTCGGCCGGGGAAACTTCCTCAGGCTTGAGCACGAAACGAACATCGGCGCCCCTGGCACGCAGATCAGCGAGGGGACTGACGGAATCGAGGGCAGCGTAGGCAGTCAAGGAAGTCATGGACGCAATGTGTGCGGATGCCGGTAGGCGCGTTCCCACTGCCTAGTGTCTACGTCGTCGTCCAAGACTCCAGTAAGTATCCGCCGCAAGGAGCCTGTCCCAGACTGCCATGAAGTTGGTTGCCACCTCCAAGGCGTCTCGTATAGCTGCCACCGAGCCATCTGGATATTTGTGCACAATCTCAGCCGACGACCCCTGAGGGGAAATGCGCACAACGTCGACGTACACCTCGTCCTTATCGTTGTCATCCCTCGAATGGTGCTTTGTAGTGTTGGCGAAGTCCATGACTAGCTTTAGTTCATCCCGCTCTGCATTGCCCAACTGAGTGGTTCGCTCCAAGGCGCATCCGGCTTCCCTGTCACCTGCGGTCCACTCGGAGAGGTGGCCGGCCAGTAAGAAGAAGATGTCCGCGTCGAATCTCAGCTTGTTGTGGTCGATGTCCGCCGATGCATAGTCGGCCTGGAGGGTTGCATAGGCGGCCTGCACGTGACTCCAGTGGACCTTCCAGCACCTGTGGCTGTACCGCATCTCCGATGACGAGGATTGGAGCGGGTTCATGGTCTTCTCCTTCGGTCACATCAGGTGCGGAGGCGCGGTAAGCAGGTGCGCCGGCAGTTCGACCTCGTCCGCATCCAGCTCCGGTCGCGCGCGCAGGAACCGCAGCGGGTGCCGGAACGACTTCCCGGACCAGGCGACGTCGGCACTGACCTCGATCACGATCGGCTCGACCCGGGTAAGGACGGTGTCCTCGGCGTCCGGGTTGAACCGGTCCAGGATGGTAGACCTGATCCGCTCCGGCCATGGGTGGTCCGGACCCGCCGGCACAAGCAGCTTCCCGAGGGCCTTGGCCGCCGTGGCTTTCAGCGGGACGGTGCGGCCGACGATTCGGAGGCGGTGCCCGATCGGCAGGCCGGCGATGAGGGTCTGCGGTTTTTCGATGGGGCCGGTGACGGCGGCGCAGACGACGTCCAGGGTGTGCCGGTGCTTCACCTTCAGCCACTGGCGTTCACCGCCTTCGTAACGCTGGTTCGCCCCCTTGATCATCAGGCCTTCGATGCCGGCCGGGTGCAGTTCCTCCAGCCACCGCGCGGCCTGCTCTGGGTCATCGGTGACGGAGGAGAGGCCGAGCGGTGGCTCCCAGTCTTTGGCGAGCTCCTCGAGCAGCTCACGGCGGGAGTGCAGCGGCAGCCGGCGTGCGTCCTTACCTGCGACCGCGAGCAGGTCGAACGCAGCAAAGTTGGCCGGGTGCTCGCGTATGGAACCAGGCAGTGATTTGACCGGGGTGATCAGGCGGCGCTGCAGGGTCTCGAAATCGAGCCGGTCGCCGGACCAGATGACCGCTTCGCCGTCGATGATGCAGCCAGGCGGGATCTGGGCCTCCGCCGCCTTGATCAGGTCGGGGAACCACCGGGTTAGGTCCTTGCCCTGCCTCGACCACAATGCAGTTGAGTCGCTGTCTCTGATGAGGGCTGCGCGGAAGCCATCCCATTTGGGTTCATAGCGGCAGCCGCCCGGCAGTGCGTCGGCCTTCGGGATAGCGTCCACGCCGCGCGCCAGCGCAACCGCGACAGGCGGGCGCAGATCGGCCGGCAAGCTGGACTTCATGCGTTCACGATAGCGCGCTGGAAAGGGCTGTCCTCCAGCCCGGTTGAATCGGCGCCTTGGGACCCTCGCGTCCACATGCCGTGTTGGGATGGAGCCATGACCACAGTCGCACCGGAAGCCGTCATCAAGGACCTGTCCCGGCTCAACATCGCCCTGGACCAGGCTGTCCCTGCCCGAACGCCCTCAAACCTGCTGGTGGCGACCTGGAACATCAGGGCCTTCGGCAGCCTCACGGACAAGTGGCAGGCCGGCCCGAAAGACTCGCCGAAGCGAGATTGGCACGCCGTGGCCTGTATCGCCGACATCGTACGCCGCTTCGATGTCATCGCCCTGCAGGAGGTGCGTCGCAGCGTCGAAGCCCTGCAGTTCCTGCTTCAGCGGCTCGGACCGACCTGGAAGGTCATCGCCTCCGATGTGACGGAAGGATCCGCCGGGAACGGTGAGCGGCTGGCGTTCCTCTACGACTCCGAGCGGGTCCAGCCTTCCGGCCTAGTGGGCGAAATCGTGCTGCCCCCTATCGGTGATGATCCGCAGCGGCAGTTCGCCCGCAGTCCGTATTTCGCCGGCTTCAGCCGCGCCGGCACCGAGTTCACCCTGGCGTCGGTTCACGTGCTCTGGGGAAAGAATGCCGCCGAACGGCTCCCGGAGGTCACTGCGTTTGCCGAGTGGATGCGGGACTGGGCCGACCGGCCCAATGACTGGAACCGGAACCTGATGGTGCTGGGGGACTTCAATCTGGACCGCATCGGGGACCCGTTGTACGAAGCGTTCGTGGACACCGGCCTGTGGCCACCGAAGGAGCTCAACGACGTGCCGCGGACCATCTTCGACGACGACAAGGACCGGCACTTTTACGATCAGATCGCCTGGTTCTCGGAACCCGACGGCACTTCGGTCCTGGAGGACGTCGAGTACAGCCTGCGGGCGGGGTCCTTCGATTTCATCCCGCACGTCATGACGGGACTGAGCCGGAACGAGATTTCCTGGCGTATCTCAGACCACTACCCGCTGTGGGCGGAATTCAACGTCTCCGTCTCCTAGGCATGGCAGCCGACATGGAACGGCGCCGTGCGCGTGGAGGGCCGATAGCCGCCGACGCTATTCCACCCGTCGGCAGCCGTCGTCGTGCCGCTCCACGATGTGGCCGTCCGGTTCGATGACGACGTGCTCAGTCTCCCGGTTGCGGGCGGCTGCGCGGCCAACCAGGATGGCCTGGTCCCGGGTGCCGCCCACGGCGAAATGCCAGTCGGCACCTCGGTGCCGGCTCTTCCATGTGCCGTCTTCCCAGTACGTTTCGACGGCAGTCTTCGTGCTCATGGCTGCCTCCGCGTATCGTCTCGTCGTAGTGCCAAATTGTCGACGGACGGGCCTGAAGGAGGGGGAAGATCGAAGCCGATATGGACGGCCGCGGCGACCCGATCGGCATTGAACTCGTTGTCCTCGAAAGAAGGTTTGAGTGCTGGAATGCCGCGCATGTGCGAGGCGACCCCCGGTCAAGCTCCCCGGCGAGCCTTCCGGGGCCGTTCACCCAGTTTCCAGCCAACCATGTCCATGGCGCGCAGCGGCGAGATCTTGGGTTCGGTCGCCAGATCGGCAAGCTGCTGCCAGCTTTCCTGCTGTGACACGAGGTCGTCCCGTAGGACGGGGAGCCAAGCGCGGCAGAAATCCCGGCGTGTTCGCCGCTTAACCACCGGGACCGGCTTGGTGCCGAGGTCGCTGTAGCATCGGCGGATGTTCTCGTCGTACAGAGGGATGAGGTCCGGGCGCTTGCGGTGCAGGACCTTGGCCAGTTTCGTCATGCCCACGTGCTTGACCTTGTGGTCATCGAGTACGCCGAAGAGGTCGGCCAGGGCCTCCAACATCGCCGGCGTTGCCTCCGCTAGGGTTCCGGTCAGCTCCGGGACCATGAGCCGCTTGTTGATTTCCGGTAGCAGTTCTTCGAACGCGTAGTAGCTAACGATCGGTTTCTGGCCGGCGTTCAGCAGTGAGGCGGCCAACAGGTCCGGCAGCTCCACGGTCTCGGCAGGGGAGCCGGGGTAGCCGTCGTAAGCGGGGTAGGACCAGGTGCGGGTCGTGTTCGCTGTGTACACCCGGACGTAGTCGGTGGCTTCATCGAAGGGCATGCTCACGCCGCCGACACGCAAAAGTCCAGTCATGGCTCGATCTTGCCATGGAAATTGCTTCGTCATAGCCTCGCTGGACAAAGAGGCGTGCTCTACAACGAGAAGGCAGGCCGTACGCTGGTAGTCCCAATTGTGAGGCATCGAGGAGCGTTG
>NZ_ANPE02000168.1 GCF_000328305.2 Arthrobacter crystallopoietes BAB-32
CCGTCGGGGCCACCGTGTCAGCCGGGCCGATGCGGACGGCGCGGCTCGCCTCGGGGCCGACGTTGCCGGCGGCATCCGTGGCGCGGACGTTGAAGACGTAGGTGCCGTTCACCTGGGCGTCATAGGTGATCGGCGAGGCGCAGGACGGATCCCACGCAGCGTTGCTAGGCAGCAGCTGGCACTCGAAGCGGGCTCCGGCCTCGTTCGAGTTGTAGTGCAGCGTCGGCGTGTTGTCCAGGGTCGGCGTGGACGGGAACGGCGCCACCATGGAGGCCGTGGGCGCGGTGGTGTCCACGGTGAACGTCAGGGTGGGGGAGACCAGGAACGGCGGCGCGGCCGGATCCGCCGCGCTCGCCGGATTGGCGATCCTGGCCTGCACCTTGTGCACCCCGGGCGTCAGCGCCGCGGCCGGCTGCAGCGAATAGGAACCGTTGACCAAGGCGCCGGACGCTGCCGGGGCGGTGCCGCCGTCGAGCATTAGCTCCACTGTTGCCGCGGAGGAAGGTGCGCCCGGAATGCTCCCGGTGAAGGCCGGCGTCATAATGTTCGTGATGTTGTCCGTGGTGGAGCGGCCGCTGTCGCTCGCCGCGGCGAGGTCGGGCGTGCTGGGGGCGCCGTCGTCGCCGTTGAACAGCAGTCCCTGCACCGTGAAGGTGTCCACGGTCAGGGTGTCGATGCCGGGGCCGCCGGCGTCGGGACCGATCACGATGACGGCGTTGGTGCCGGAGGGAGCGCCGGTGACCGGGCGGGCTGTGTTGATGTCGCCCAGCGTGCCGGCTGGGGCGCCGACCTGGCGCAGGAAGGACGCGGTGGTGCCCACGGCGTAGTCGCCGAGGAAGGCCGCGCCCACACCGGCCCAGTCGCAGGGGATCGGGGCCGTCGGCGCGCAGACGCCCTCATCGACGGTGACCTTGATCCGGCCGAGCGCGGGGTCCTTCGGGTCCGGTTCGGAGGTGAAGGTGTGGACGCCGTAGGGGTGCGTGATCGTGTAGGAGGCGTTGGGCTTGAGGTTCTCGAGGATGAAGCGCAGCCGGCCGAAGCCCATCTGCTCGCCCTGCTTCACCACTCCGTTGACGTGCGCAGCTTCGAGCGCGGCCTCGTAGAGACCGAGGTTGCCGCCGCTGGCTTCGGCCGCGAACCAGAAGGCTTCCTCGGGGAAGTTGTCCGGGTAGGCGGCGGGCGCCGTGGTGTTGGGCGGCTCGGAAAGGCAGCCCGCGCCGGCCATGTAGCACAGCTGCAGCTTCACGCTGCCGTCCGAGTACCACATCGGAAAGCCGTTCTGCGGATCCACCGGCCCCACGGCCGCCACGTCGGCGCTGGCCGGAAGGGCTCCCAGCGGTGCCAACGCTGCCGCGAGCATGGCCGTCGCGGCCACCGAAGAAAGGAGCCGGCCCTTGCCGCGCCGCCCCTTGGAAATAGTGCTCATGATGACTCCCTCTGCTGCGGTGAAGAGTGCCCCGCGAAGACCGGTGCGCAGGCTTGGCAGCTACAAGCCATGAAACGTTGTAAGCGCCCTGACTTGGAGAAAACCTGCAGGGAGTCATCCAAAGACCACAGGTTTCCTGCGTGTTAGCCGGGACCGCTGATCCCGGTGTGGAGCGCGAGTAAGGGGACTTCAGAGGCCGGTCAGGCTCCGCTCGAGGTCGACGTTGCTCAGGTCAAGAAAGGCGCTGACCAGCAGCAGGAGCAGGCTCAGCCACACGCCGCCCATGGCCACGTGGTCAGATGCTGTCCAGCCGCTGCCTGCTTCTCCGGAAGACCCGTCGGCCCCTGCCCGCACCCGGCGGCGCGAACGCCACATCGCGAAGCCGGCGAACAGGACTAGGGCTACGCCCCACCAGGCCCAGCCGGGCATGGCTGCCGCTGCCCCTAACATGGCCGTTCCCCAACGAGAGCTCCATTGCGCATGCATCCCCTCATGATGTGCCTCCCCCTGGTGAGTGATGTTCGTCAGGGATAGCAGCAGCTGAGTTATCCAGGTGTTACCGCGCCGCGCCCCGTGCCTCGGAGCGGGAGGCGGCGGTAACCAGCCGCGCGAGTTCCGTGCCCGGGGCAGCGAGCCGGTCCACGGTATCGAAGACGAACTGCTGCATGGCCGCCGCCGCGGCTGAGGGTTCGACGTCGGTGCGCCGGGCCAGGTTGACGGTGCGGGTCAGCTGGGGTTTCACCAGGCGGGTGCTGTGCAGTCCGGGGCGGTCGATGACGACCATCGCCGGAACCACCGCCACGCCCAGGCCGCGTTCCACGAACCGGAGGACGGCGTCCATCTCGGCGCCCTCGACGGCGATCGTCGGGGTGAGCCCGCTGGTGGAGAAGGCCGCATCGGTGGCCAGGCGGAGGTCGTAGCTGCGGTTGAACGCGACCTGGGGGATCTGCGCCAGCTCCGCCAGAGTGATCTCGGCCGGGCGCCGGCTCCCGTCCCGTTGCTCCTGCCCAGGTCCCGGCAGCGGTGAGCCCGCAGCCGAGATTACCACGAGTTCCTCCGAAAGCAGGGGGACCAGCTCGGTGCCCGGCACGGACGGCTCCGCCCCGCGGGTGACCATCAGGGCCAGGTCCAGTGCGTTCTCGTTCAGTGCGTCCACCAGCGAGCGGGAGCCGGCTTCGGTGATGTGCAGGTCCACGCCGGGGTGCGCGGTCCGGAAGGCGGCGAGCACGTCGGCGACCAGTGAGACGCAGAGGGTCGGCGGGGCACCGAGCCGGACGTGGCCGCGGCGCAGCCCGGCGAGGTCATCCATCTGCTCGCGGGCCGCCCGCGCGTCACCGAGCATCCGCCGGGCGATGGGCAGCAGCACTTCGCCGGCGTCGGTCAGAGTCACTCCGGCCGGTCCGCGGCGGAACAGTTTGGCGCCGAGATCGGCCTCCAGTGCGGAAATCTGCCGGCTCAGGGACGGTTGGGCAAGGAAAAGCTCCTCGGCGGCGCGGGTGAAGTGGCCGATCCGGGCCACCGCCTCAAAGGAGGCCAGCTGGTCGAGCTTCATCATAGCCTTTTCGTATCAGCATGAGTAGAACAATGCATTGGACTCATAATAGCGGCGTTCCTAGCATGGTCGGTATGAGCACACAGCACGCCCCTGAACGCCTGATGTCCACTTCCGTCCTCGTCATCGGAACCGGCGGCGCCGGCCTGCGCGCCTCGATCGAACTGGCCCAGCGCGGAGTCCAGGTGCTGGCCGTCGGCAAGCGCCGCAAGCACGACGCCCACACCACTCTGGCCGCCGGTGGCATCAACGCGGCACTCGGCACCATGGACCCGGAGGACAGCTGGCAGCAGCACGCCGCCGACACCCTGCGCGAGTCCTACTTCCTGGCCGACCCGGCCATCGTCGAGACCGTGGCGCGCAACGCGGCCGCCGGCATCGAGGACTTGGAGAAGTGGGGCATGCCCTTCGCCCGGGAGGAGGACGGCCGGATTTCCCAGCGCTTCTTCGGCGCCCACAAGTACCGCCGTACCGCCTACGCCGGCGACTATACCGGCCTGGAAATCCAGCGCACCCTGATGCGCCGCGCGGCCGAGCTGAACGTGCAGATCATCGACACCGTCTACATCACCCGCCTGCTGGTGGCCGACGGCACAATCTTCGGCGCCTACGGCTTCGACATCGTGGACGGCACACCCGTGCAGATCCACGCCGACGCGGTGATCCTGGCCGCCGGCGGTCACACCCGCATCTGGCGCCACACCTCCTCCCGCCGCGACGAGAACACCGGAGACTCCTTCCGCCTGGCCGCCCTGGCCGGCGCGCGGATCCGGGACGCCGAGCTGGTCCAGTTCCATCCGTCGGGGCTGCTGGAGCCCGACGACGCCGCCGGCACCCTCGTCTCCGAGGCCGCCCGCGGCGAAGGCGGCATCCTCACCAACGCACTGGGCGAGCGCTACATGGAGCGCTACGACCCCGAGCGCATGGAGCTCTCCACCCGGGACCGCGTCGCCCTGGCCGGGTACACCGAGATCGCCGCGGGCCGGGGGACCGGGAAGGGCGGAGTTTACCTGAACGTCTCCCACCTGCCCCGCGAGGTCATCCTGCAGAAGCTGCCTCGCGTGTACCGCACCCTCATCGACCTGCAGATGCTGGACATTACGACGACGAAAATGGAGATCGCGCCGACCGCCCACTATTCCATGGGCGGGGTGTGGGTCGCTCCCGAGGACCACGGCACCGGCGTCGACGGACTGTACGCGATCGGCGAGGCTTCCTCGGGCCTGCACGGCGCCAACCGCCTGGGCGGAAACTCGCTGATCGAGCTGCTCGTCTACGGACGCATCACCGGCGGGCACGCCGCAGACTACGTCGCCGCCCGCACCCACGTGCGCAGAGACCCCGCCGCCGTCGGACTGGCCCGCACCGAGATGCAGTCACTGCTCAGTGAGCGCGGGACCGAATCGGCCCGGCGACTGCAGCGCGAGGTGCGCAACCTGATGACAGAACACGCCGGCGTCGTACGCAGTGAACAGGGACTGCAGGAGGGCCTGCGCAAGCTGGCCGCCCTCGAAGAGCGCGCCCGGAACGTCACCGCGCACCCTGACATCGCCGGGTTCGACGACCTGGCCCACGCCTACGACCTGCTGGGCTCGCTCCTCGCGGCCCGAGCCACACTGGAGTGCGCCCTGGAGCGGCGCGAGACGCGCGGGTGCCACAACCGCTCGGACTTCCCGCAGAAGGACCCGTCGCTGCAGGGCAACTTCGTCTGGTCGCCCGCCGAGGGAGTCAGCTTCGAGGCCCTGGCCCCGGCCCCGGACTCCTTCCGGTCCCTGGCCGAGGCCGATGCCGACGATTCGGTAGCCGGCAAGCTCGTCGAGTAGGCCGACCGCCTCTACTGGAACCCCTCGCTCTGGGTCTGCTCGTCCGCCACCCGCACGCCGTAGTGGTAGGCGAGCATCCCGCCCAGGTAGCCCGAAGCGGACAGCAGCCCCAGGCCAACCAGGCTGATGATGAAGCCCTCCACGCTCACCTCGTCATAACCGGCGGCCATGCGGAGCAGGAAAGCAACGACGAACAGCACCACGGTGATGAGGTTCAGCCCCATGTGGATCGTCGCCGTCTTCTTCGCCTTCGTTCGGCCGGCGATCTGCGAATAGTCCATGAAGCCGAAGAGCGCCGCCACCAGCGCCCCGACGATGCCGATGCCGGTCAGCCACACCGCGCCCCGCTCGAACACCTGCGGCTCGCGCGTGATCATCGCCGCGATGTCGAAAATGACCGCGGAAATCCATGCGCCGATCGGCAGCGTGATCAGGATCGGATGGAACGGGTGGCCGTACGGTCCCGCCAGGACGGTGCGCGGTTGTTTGGCCCGGTACTGGGCCGACTGCTCTTCCATAATTCCCCCTGAAGGCCAGTGGCGGATACCTCTCGGGGCCATCCAAGCACCGATCCTTGCGGAGGGACAGTCCCCACCTCAGGTTGCCCCAATTACGGGGTCACGTTGGATTCCGGCATGGCCACCGTAGTGGCTGATCTACTCCCGGATTACCACTGATTGAACTTTTGACCAGCAGGTAGCCGCAGCGGGACAACGGAAAGAACGACGGCGGTGCCTTCCTCAGCACGAAAGGACGCTTTCACAGGAGTTTCGAAGGTTTACTGCAGGAATTGGTCAAAGCTTTCATAAGATCCCTTTCCCCGCCGGATTCGTGCGGTTGAGTGAGTCGTGACAAGGCAATTCGGAAGACCCGCTGCGGAATCGTTGGCCCGGATGCCGAAACGTTTCATCTTTCCCCTACCCGCGCCGACAGGCCGGGTTCTGCTCTTAGGAGGCAGTAGTGAACCGTGAAGAACGCAACCGACTTGCCGTGGAGAACCTGCCGTTGGTCGGCTACCTGGTCTCGGACGTGTGCCGGAAGGCGCCGCACCTCTCGCGGGAGGATCTGGCATCGGCTGGCGCCCTCGCGCTGGTGACTGCCGCCCGGTCCTTCGATCCGGATCAGGGGGTGAAGTTCGGGACCTTTGCCCGGCGTCGGATCCTTGGCGCGTTCGCGGACGAAATGCGGGCTGGTGACTGGGCCGGGCGGGACACCCGGCGGAAGATCAAGGCCGTGCAGGCAGTGGCCGAGACCCTGACCGGGCAGCTGGGGCGCACCCCGAAGGCGGCAGAGATCGCAGAAGCCTTGGGCGTCAGCCCGGAGGAAGCGCGCCAGGCCCTGGCCGACGACGCCCGCACCATGGCCGAGCTGGATGAGACCGTGAGCGTTTCGGTGACCGCGCCATCACAGACCCCGGAAGAGGCGGCCCTGGCCGGCGAACAGGCCCGGTATCTGCGCGCAGCGGTGGAATCACTGCCGGAGAAGATGCGCTACATCATCGAACAGACCTACTTCCATGACCGCACCGTGACCGAGCTGGCTGCCGAATTTGGCTCCACCCACTCCGCGGTCTCTCAGCAGCGGGCCGAGGCCGTCCGGTTGCTGCGCGACGGCATGGCCACCCACTACTCCGACACGCAGGCACCGCGGGAACCGGAGTCGCGGATCGCCAAGGCCCGCCACCAGGCCTACCTCGCCGCCGTCGCCGCCCGCACAGCCACCCGCACGGCCTTCGCCGCCGTCGGCAGCATGACCCCGGCCACCGTCTGACCCACTCGCGCACGTCGCGCGCGAAGCTACTCCGCTCGGCGGGTTAGAGTTCTGTCCATGATCCGCATCCTGACCATCTGCACCGGGAACATCTGCCGCTCGCCCATGGCCGAGCGGCTGCTCCAGCAGAAATTCGACGAAATCCGCCCCGGCCTGTTCGAGGTCCGCAGCGCCGGCATCCAGGCCCTCGTCGACAAGCCCATGGACGCCCGCGCCGAAGGCCTGCTCCATGTGCTCGGCGGATCCTCGGACGGCTTCGTCGCCCGGCAGCTGCAGGAAACACACCTCACCAATGTGGACTTGGTTCTCGCCATGGGCGTCGAGCACCGGGACCGGATCCTGAGCCTCATGCCTCGGCTGCTCAAGCGCACCTTCACAGTTCGCGAGTTGGCCCGCATGGTGGATGCGGTCGCCGAGGACCCGGAACTTGAGGTTCCGGAGGGAACGTCCGACGACGACGTCGAGTACCGCTGGAAGCGTCTGCCCCATCTCGCGGCACTGAAGCGGCACCAGACCCGGGCAGCCGACCCGCTGGAAGACGAGATTGTGGATCCGTACCGCCGGGACGACGACGTGTACCGGCAGATGGTGCGCGACCTCGTGCCGGCGCTCGAGAGGCTGGTCGAATTTGAGCGGGTGTACCACCAAATGGCCTGATTCGGGAAGAAAATGTAATCCATTCAGTTGGCCCGGCGTCATACGCCGCCGTCCCTCGTATACTAGCCAGCGGGAATGCTTCTGCCCGCCTGGCAGGAGCCAAGGGGGAAGTAGATGGGCACAACTGTGGAGCAATCCGCCGATTTAACCGAAACGATTGATCAGGCAACCGGACCGGACGATCCCGCGAGTCTCCAGGAGAGGGCCCGGCAGTCCCTGTCTGCGGGAGAGCAGGAGCGGAAAAGGGACTGGGGCAAGTCGCTCAAGATGCGCCTCGCCCTGACGGACACCGGCGTCATCGTGCTGGCCTTGCTGCTCGCTCAGGTGCTGCGCTTCGGGGTATCGGACGAGGAACTCGCCGCTTCCATCTTCGGTGATGCCTACTGGGTCATTTCTGCCATCATTGCCGCCGCATGGATAGCGTCGCTCAACATTTCGCAGAGCCGGGCACTGCCGGTTCTGGGCGCGGGAAACGACGAATACCGCCGCGTCATCAACGCCACCCTCGGTACCTTCGGTGCCGTGGCGATTGCGGCAATGCTCCTCAAGTACGACGTCGCCCGCGGCTACCTCGCGATCGCCCTCCCGCTCGGACTGGTTCTCCTGGTCCTGACGAGGCATCTCTGGCGCCGTTGGCTGACACGCCAGCGGACCAAGGGCCGCTACACGCACCGGGCGCTGATCGTGGGCTCCTTGTCGGATGTCGAGTTCGTGGCCGGCAAAATCTTCAAGTCTCCACAAACGGGCTACCGGCTGCATGGTGCCGCCGTTCGCCCTACAGATGAAAAACCTGTGACAATCGACAGCGGCCACAGCATTCCCATCGTGGCCACCCCTGAATGCGTCATGGACGCCGTGACGGAACATGACTACGACACCGTCATCGTGGCGGGGACGGCCGCCAACGGACACCGGTACCTGAAGGAGCTGAGCTGGTCACTGGAAGGGACCAACACGTCTCTGGTGGTGGCTAGCAAGCTCATCGACGTGGCCGGCCCACGCATCCACTGGAAGCCGGTTGAAGGGCTTCCGCTGATGAGCGTGGAGATGCCGCAGTTCGAAGGCGCCAAGTTCACGTGGAAGCGGGTCACGGACATCTTGGCTTCCTCCGTCGGACTGCTGGTCCTGGCACCCGTCATGCTGGCCGTGGCCCTTGCCATCAAGCTGGACGACCGCGGGCCGGTTTTCTTCCGGCAGGAGCGGGTGGGCATCCAGGGGAGCCGCTTCGGCATGATGAAGTTCCGGTCCATGGTGGTCGACGCCGAGGCACGGCTCAAGGAACTCGAAGAACAGAACGAAGGCAACGGCGCCCTGTTCAAGATGAAGAGGGACCCGCGGATCACGCGCGTCGGGGCTTTCATCCGCAAGTACTCACTGGACGAGCTGCCGCAGCTGTGGAACGTCCTGGTGGGGGAGATGAGCCTGGTCGGCCCGCGTCCTCCGCTGCCACGGGAAGTCGCTGCCTACGAACAGCACACCCACCGCAGGCTCCTGGTGCGCCCGGGCATCACCGGACTGTGGCAGGTCAGCGGCCGGTCTGACCTCCCCTGGGAGGAAAGCGTGCGGCTGGATCTCTACTACGTCGAGAACTGGTCGCTTGCGGGAGACCTCACCATCATCGCCCGCACAGTCAAAGCCGTCGTTGCCAAGGACGGCGCCTACTAGGACCTTCTTGCCCGCGGATGCCTCGACCTGCATAGCCCGGTCGAGGCATCCGTCTTTTCCGGCGTCGAAGAACGACGACGGGCAGGCTGGCTTCTGTACGTAAGCGCGGTTATCGCGCGGGACCAGTAACAGGGGCAAGCGCTTTCGCGGAATCAATAAGGCCGGCGCGACTTTGAAATCGCGCCGGCCTCATTTCCTGGCAGCTCCCTGGCCGCCGTTGCCTATCGCCTGGTGGGCGGCGTGCGGCGGGCGGGCATCGGTTCTCCGCTGAGCAGGGCCTTGAACTCGTCCTCGGACTCCAGCTGGAACTCGGCGGCCGGTTCAGGGGCGGCTGTGCGGCGGGGCTGCTTGCGGCGGCTGCCGCGCCGGACTGGTTCCACTTCGTCCTGCTGGTAGTACTGGCCATAGTAGCCGTACTGGGCGGCATCGGCGCCCTGCGTCGGGACGCGGTTGAGGATGGCGCCAAGAATGTGTGCGTCCACCTTGACGAGGTTGCCGAAAGCCTTGTCGATCTCGTCCAGTGTCGTCTTGCCGGCGTTGATGACTACCATCGCTCCGTCAGAGATCTTGGACAGGATCGCCGCGTCCGTGACGGGCAGCAGCGGCGGTGCGTCGATGAGGACCGTTGCGTGCTCTGCGAGCTGCTTGAGCATGTCCGACATCGCCTTGGAGCCGAGGAGTTCGCTGGGGTTCGGCGGCACGCGTCCGGCGCCGAGTACAGCGAGGTTGGGAACCTGGCCCCAGACCTGCAGCACGTCTTCCAGTTCAGCTTGGCCGCTGAGCACATCGGTGACACCGGCACCGGGCACCAGATTGAACATTCCGGTCACAACGGGGCGGCGGAGGTCGCCGTCCACGACGACGACGCGCTTGCCGGATGCTGCGATGGTGACGGCCAGGTTGGCCGTCACACTGGACTTGCCTTCGCCGGGTACCGAACTGGTCACTACAATAACCCGCGGCGGATTGTCGACGTCGACAAAGTTCAGGTTGGTGCGAAGCTCGCGGAGCGCCTCGGACATGGCGTGGGCCGTCCGGTCGCTGCTGCTCTCGATCGCCCCGGTTTCGACGACCTGGCGGTGGTCCTGCATCCGCTTGTCGACGGGGATCGTGCCGATGACGGGAACGCCGAACTGCTTTTCGATCATCTCGGCCGAACGGATCCGGCGGTCCAGGTGGTTCCTGATCAGCGCGTAGGCCAGGCCGAGCATCAGGCCCAGTACGGCGCCGATGGCGAGCGTGAGCTGGATATTGGGGGAGACCGGGGAAGTCGGCAGGGCCGCTTCGGCGAGGGGTTCCACCCTGACGGCCGCCTTGGCGTCCGAGCCGGCAGTCTCCATCTCCTCGACCTGGGCGGCCAGTGCAGTCACCCAGGCGTCGGCCAGGTTCCGTGCTTCGGCAGGATCGCCGGCCGAGGCGGTGATCTGCAATTCGGGGGTGTCCAGCGGGGTCTCGACCTCGATCCGCTCGATCAGCTCGTCCGGTGCGAGATTCAGGCCCAGCTCGTCGGAGACGGCCTGGGCCACGGGCCGGGACGTAGCGACACTGGCATAGCTCTTGACCTTTGAGCGCGCGAGCTCATCCGCCGCGAGGGTCGTATTGATGTCCTTGCCGGCGTTGGCGATGACATAGCCCGTGGACTGCGCTTCGTAGACGGGCTTTTGGAGGAAGGTCCAACCAAATGCCAGCAGCGTGACGACAAGGGCGATGGCTACAATCCCACGCCAGTAAGTGTGCAGGACGCGCAGGTAATCACGGAGTTCGAGACCCTGTGGCTGCTCTTCGGTTCGGTTGATTTCCACGAGACTTATGCAGTCCTTCCCAGCGGTCGTGTGGCCCCAAGTCAGCCTAAAGTCTAACCCAGTAATTCCGCGCCAATACCATTGATGGCTCGATTCACCCTCCATGCCCGCGAATCAGCTGGTGCAGGGTTTCTGCGGCTGGTTCGGCAGCGAGGGCGGGCGACTGGTAGACTCTCGGAGTTGCCTAGGCGAGGGAGCATCTGCGTGCGCGGATGTATCCGTTATCGACGGTGGCTAGACGATTCCTCTAGACATTTCCCTGCAGCTCCGGCTTTTCCGTTGAGAATCTACGTAGGAGACAACAATGTCTGACCTCAAACTTTCTGCTGAAGTCCGTCGCGAGTTCGGCAAGGGTGCTGCCCGCCGTGCCCGCCGCAACGAGCAGATCCCGGCCGTGATCTACGGCCACGGCGCCGAGCCGCTGCACGTTCTGCTGCCGGCCAAGGCCACTACCCTTGCCCTTCGCACGGCCAACGCCCTGCTGACCCTGGATGTCGAAGGTGAAGAGCACCTCGCTCTCGCCAAGGATGTGCAGCGCAACCCGCTGCTCCAGATCGTCGAGCACGTTGACTTGCTGACGGTTCGCCAGGGCGAGAAGGTCCAGGTTGACGTCAACGTCCACGTCGAGGGCGAGATTGCCGCCGGCGCCGTGTTCAACCTGGAGCACCCGACCGTCCTGGTCGAGGCCGAGGCGACCCACCTGCCCGAGACCATCACGGTCAACGTCGAGGGCCGCGAAGTCGGCGAGCACGTCCACGCCTCCGACCTGACCCTGCCCCAGGGCGTTGCCCTGCTCGTGGAGCCCGACACCATCATCGCCACGGTTTCCGCTCCTGCTGTGACCGAGGAAGCCGCAGAGGCTGCAGAAGGCGAAGCCGCTGCCGAAGGGGCCGAGGCTGCTCCGGCCGAAGAGTCTGCCGAGTAACTTCCCTTGGCGGAAAATACCTGGCTTGTAGCCGGGCTCGGGAACCCCGGGCCCGGCTACAGCCGTAACAGGCACAACGTGGGCCAGATGGTCCTCGACGAACTCGCCTCCCGCATCGGCGGCGGCGCGTTCAAATCCCACAAGACCCATGCCCAGGTCGTCGAGGGGCGGTTGCGTCCCGGCGGTCCGCGCCTCGTCCTCGGGAAGCCGCTGACCTTCATGAACCTCTCCGGCGGCCCGGTGTCGGCCATGGCGAAGTTCTACGGCGTGCAGCCTGACCACGTCATCGCGGTGCATGACGAAATCGACATTCCGTTCAATACCGTCAAGCTGAAGATCGGCGGCGGGGAAGGGGGCCACAACGGTCTCCGGGATATCTCGAAGGCGCTCGGCACCAAGGACTACTATCGCATCCGTGTTGGAGTGGGCCGGCCGCCGGGACGGATGGACACCGCTGATTACGTACTCAAGGATTTCGGCGCAGCGGAGAAGAAGGACCTGCCCTTCCTGATCGATGATGCAGCTGATGCTATCGAGCTGCTGATCGAGGAGGGCCTCCTCGCCGCCCAGCAGAAATTTCACTCGTCGAACTAGTGGACGAAGTCACGAGTTTGTCCTAAGATCGATTGTCGGAAGTATCAATCTTCCTCTAGAGCGGCATGCCGCTCGCAGCCTAGTGGCTCCATAAGCGGGGGTCGACGATGGGCGGCCTCTGAGACTGGGCCAACCCCCATCCCATCGTCGGCCCCTTTATGCATGCCAGAGACAGTGTGCGCCTGAAAATTTAGGTGATGCTCAGATGAAGTAGCGGAACCATCGTGGGAAGATTAGGTCAAAGTAGTCTTGCGTAATCGCCTGACGCTGTCCTGTCCGCGAACCAAGGAGCACCTCCCGTGCCTGTGGTGTCCACACCCGCTACGCTCAAACCCTCGGCCGGTCCGATCGACAATGCCGAGGTCCTGCGCATCCGCAATGACTTCCCGATCCTGGACCAGAAGGTGAACGG
>NZ_ANPE02000167.1 GCF_000328305.2 Arthrobacter crystallopoietes BAB-32
TGGCACTTGGCCGTGCAGGGCGGGACCGGGCTGCGCGGGAGCCGGGCGCTCCGCCGTCGTTATTGCTTTGACGCTTTCCTGGCCGTCGAGGAAGCCGTGCCGATAGCCCTCGTCATAGATCTGTGCGGGCGGAGGGACGCCTTGCGCCCGCGTGCCGGCCATGGCTCTGGGTTCGCTGGCCTGCCTGCTGCCGAAGAACCAGTTGGTGACCCAGCCGCCCCCAAAGCCCACGAGCATGACGGCAATCAGCGCCAAGAATTCCATTTCCCCCGGTTGCTTTCTTCGGTTGTGAGACTGTCCTGCCAGTCTACGGCGGCTGCACCAACCCGATGACCGGGCGGATCCGGATGTGGAAAACCTCTCGGAGCGGGAAAATTTCCTGCCTCGCGGGCGGGTTCAGCGGGCGCGGACGAGACTAATCTTTTAGGTGTCCGAATGCTGCGACGAGGGAGCTGGACTCATGCTCAGTACCACCAAGATGACCACGGTGCTGCCTGTGAAGGACATGGACCGTGCACGCGATTTCTACGAGAAGTCCCTCGGCCTGAAGCCTAAGGGACTCGTGGATGAAGACACCTTTATTTTCACCAGCGATGGCCAAGCCGCTCTGCAGCTGCTGCGCCGACCCAATCTTTCGGCGTCGGAACACACCGCGGTCAGTTTCGAGGTCGGCGATTTGGAAAAGGAAATGAATGACCTGGAGGGGCGGGGCGTCAAGTTTGAAGACTACGATCTGCCCGGCTTGAAGACAGAGAACCACATCGCCGTCACCGACCGTGACCGGAGCGCCTGGTTCACGGATACGGAAGGCAATATCCTCTGCCTACACCAGAACCTGAAGTAGTCAGCCCTTAATCGCAGGAAGCCCCGCTGCAGTTGCAGCGGGGCTTCCTCAGTTCGGCGGTCCCGTTACGGCCGCAGTGCGGCCGACGGTACCAGTGAAACCAAGTTACTTGATGATCTTGGTAACGCGGCCCGAACCAACGGTGCGGCCACCCTCACGGATAGCGAAGCCGAGGCCTTCTTCCATAGCGATCGGCTGGATCAGCTCAACGGTCATCTCGGTGTTGTCACCCGGCATAACCATTTCGGTGCCTTCCGGCAGGGTGATAACGCCGGTCACGTCCGTGGTGCGGAAGTAGAACTGCGGGCGGTAGTTCGAGTAGAACGGGTTGTGGCGGCCGCCTTCATCCTTGGACAGGATGTAGACGTTGGCCTCGAAGTCGGTGTGCGGGGTGATGGAACCCGGCTTCACGACGACCTGGCCGCGCTCTACGTCTTCGCGCTTGATGCCGCGGAGCAGCAGACCACAGTTCTCGCCGGCCCATGCTTCGTCGAGCTGCTTGTGGAACATCTCGATACCGGTAACGGTGGTCTTCTGGATCGGACGGATGCCCACGATCTCAACTTCGGAGTTGATCGCGAGGGTACCGCGCTCGGCGCGGCCGGTCACAACGGTACCGCGGCCGGTGATGGTGAAGACGTCCTCGATCGGCATCAGGAACGGCTTGTCCTTGTCGCGGACCGGGTCCGGGATGTTCTCGTCGACAGCTTCCATCAGGTCCTCAACGGACTTGACCCACTGCGGATCGCCTTCCAGGGCCTTCAGGCCGGAAACGCGGATGACCGGGGCGTTGTCGCCGTCGAACTCCTGCGAGGAGAGCAGTTCGCGAACTTCCATTTCAACGAGGTCGAGCAGTTCCTCGTCCTCAACCATGTCAGCCTTGTTCAGGGCGACCAGCAGGTAGGGGACGCCAACCTGGCGGGCCAGCAGAACGTGCTCGCGGGTCTGGGCCATCGGACCGTCGGTGGCGGCAACCACGAGGATCGCGCCGTCCATCTGGGCAGCACCGGTGATCATGTTCTTGATGTAGTCAGCGTGGCCGGGAGCGTCAACGTGTGCGTAGTGGCGCTTCTCGGTCTGGTACTCGATGTGCGAGATGTTGATGGTGATACCGCGCTGGCGCTCTTCCGGGGCAGAGTCGATAGCTGCGAAGTCACGCTGCTCGTTGAGATCGGGGTACTTGTCAGCAAGCACCTTGGAAATGGCAGCGGTCAACGTGGTCTTACCGTGGTCAACGTGACCGATGGTGCCAATGTTGACGTGCGGCTTAGTCCGCTCGAACTTTGCCTTCGCCACGGGTTCCTCCTAGAACGTTTTGAAAAGACGTGCTCTTCGGCAACGCTTGTCGCTGCCGAAACCTGAACAAGTCTACTTCGGGCTTTTTGATTTGGTGAAATTACAGCTTTCATCAGGCAACCGCAATCACTTGCGCACTGCCATCAGCCTGTGGCGCAGGGGCCGGCCGCCGGAACGGCCGGTCCCTGCAGACGGCTGCCGGCCCGGCGGACCGGTCCGGCAGCCAGCGACTTACTCGCCGCGCGTCTTCTGGACGATCTCGTCGGCAACTGCCTTCGGGACCTCAGCGTAGCTGTCGAACTGCATGGAGTACACGGCGCGGCCCTGGGTCTTGGACCGCAGGTCGCCGATGTAGCCGAACATTTCGGACAGCGGGACGTTGGCGCGCACGACCTTCACACCGGAAGCATCTTCCATGGACTGGATCATGCCGCGGCGGGAGTTCAGGTCACCGATGACGTCACCCATGTATTCCTCAGGGGTACGCACCTCGACGGCCATCAGCGGTTCGAGCAGGACCGGGTTGGCGCGCTTGACACCTTCCTTGAGGACCTGGGAACCGGCGATCTTGAACGCCATTTCCGAAGAGTCGACGTCGTGGTAGGCACCGTCGAGCAGGATTGCCTTGACACCGACCATCGGGTATCCGGCAAGGACACCCAGGCGCAGCGCGTCCTGGATACCGGCATCCACGGAGGGGATGTACTCGCGCGGAATGCGTCCGCCGGTGACCTTGTTCTCGAACTCGTAGAAGGTACCGCCGGCGGTGTCCAGGGGCTCGAAAGTGACCTGGACCTTCGCGAACTGGCCGGATCCACCCGTCTGCTTCTTGTGGGTGAAGTCGACCTTCTCGACGGTCTTCTTGATGGTTTCGCGGTAGGCCACCTGCGGCTTGCCGACGTTGGCTTCAACCTTGAACTCGCGGCGCATGCGGTCCACCAGGATGTCCAGGTGGAGCTCGCCCATGCCGCCGATTTCGGTCTGGCCGGTCTCATCGTTGAGGCTGACGGTGAACGTCGGGTCCTCATCGGAGAGCTTCTGGATAGCCGTCGACAGCTTCTCCTGGTCGCCCTTGGTCTTCGGCTCGATGGCCACGAAGATCACCGGCTCCGGGAAGCTCATGGACTCGAGCACGATCGGGTTTGCCGGATCGCAGAGGGTGTCGCCCGTGGTCACGTCCTTGAGGCCGATGGCCGCGTAGATGTGTCCGGTGGTGACTTCGTCGACCGGGTTCTCCTTGTTGGCATGCATCTGGAAGAGCTTGCCAATGCGCTCCTTCTTGCCCTTGGTGGAGTTGATCACCTGGGCGCCGGAGGCAGCCTTGCCGGAGTAGACGCGAATGTAGGTCAGGCGGCCGAAGAACGGGTGCGTGACGACCTTGAACGCCAGCGCCGAGAACGGCGCGCTGGCGTCAGCTGCACGCTCCAGGACGGTCTCTTCGTCGTTGACGGCGTGGCCCTGGATGTTCGGAACATCCAGCGGGGACGGCAGGAAGTCGATGACGGCGTCGAGCATGGGCTGGACGCCCTTGTTCTTGAACGCGGAGCCACAGTAGACCGGGTAGATCTCGGAAGCGATCGTCATCTTGCGGATGCCGGCCTTCAGTTCCTCGATGCTGGGCTCTTCGCCCTCGAGGTACTTCTCCATGAGCTCTTCGGAAGACTCGGCAACGGTCTCGACCAGCTGGGCGCGGTATTCCTCGGCCTTGGCCTGCAGGTCCGCCGGGATCTCTTCGATCTCGTAGTCGGCACCCATCTTGACCTCGCCACGCCAGGTGAAGGCCTTCATGGTCAGCAGGTCGACGACGCCTTCGAAGTTGCTCTCGGCACCGATCGGCAGCTGCATGACCAGCGGCTTGGCACCCAGGCGGTTGATGATGGTGTCGACGGTGAAGTAGAAGTCCGCACCGAGCTTGTCCATCTTGTTGACGAAGCAGATGCGCGGGACGTCGTACTTGTCCGCCTGGCGCCAGACGGTCTCGGACTGCGGCTCGACGCCTTCCTTGCCATCGAACACTGCGACGGCGCCATCGAGGACGCGCAGGGAGCGCTCAACCTCGACCGTGAAGTCCACGTGGCCCGGGGTGTCGATGATGTTGATCTGGTTGTCGTTCCAGTAGCAGGTGGTGGCCGCGGAGGTAATGGTGATACCGCGTTCCTGCTCCTGCGCCATCCAGTCCATGGTGGCGGCACCGTCGTGGGTCTCACCGATCTTGTGGTTCACACCGGTGTAGAAGAGGATGCGCTCGGTAGTAGTGGTCTTACCGGCATCAATGTGGGCCATGATGCCGATGTTGCGGACCTTCTTGAGGTCGGTAAGCACGTCGAGTGCCACAGTTTCTCCCTAATTAGGTGAGCAATTGGCGACGGCGGCGGATCACCGCCGTCGCCAATCTGAACTCTTTTACCAGCGGTAGTGGGCGAAGGCCTTGTTGGACTCGGCCATCTTGTGGGTGTCTTCGCGACGCTTCACAGCGGCACCGAGACCGTTCGATGCGTCCAGAATCTCGTTCATCAGACGCTCGGTCATGGTCTTCTCCCGGCGGGCCTTGGAGTAACCGACCAGCCAGCGGAGGGCCAGGGCGGTGGAACGGCCCGGCTTGACCTCGACGGGAACCTGGTAGGTTGCGCCACCGACACGGCGGGAGCGGACCTCGAGGGTGGGGCGAACGTTGTCCATGGCCTTCTTCAGGGCGGCCACGGGATCGCCACCGGTCTTGGCGCGAGCACCTTCGAGGGCACCGTAGACGATGCGCTCGGCGGTGGACTTCTTACCGTCGACCAGAACTTTGTTGATCAGCTGGGTAACCAGCGGGGATCCGTAAACCGGATCAACGACGAGCGGCCGCTTGGGGGCCGGACCCTTGCGGGGCATATTACTTCTTCTCCATCTTCGCGCCGTAGCGGCTGCGAGCCTGCTTGCGGTTCTTCACGCCCTGGGTGTCAAGAGCACCACGGACGATCTTGTAGCGGACACCCGGGAGGTCCTTCACACGGCCACCGCGCACCAGCACGATGGAGTGCTCCTGCAGGTTGTGGCCGACACCGGGGATGTAGGCGGTAACTTCGATGCCGCCGCTGAGGCGGACACGGGCTACCTTGCGAAGAGCGGAGTTCGGCTTCTTCGGGGTGGTGGTGTACACACGGGTGCACACGCCACGCTTCATGGGGCTGCCCTTCAGCGCGGGCGCCTTGGTCTTATTGACCTTCGGTGAGCGGCCCTTGCGGACCAGCTGCTGGATCGTAGGCACTTATCAGTTCTCCGTATTCTTAGGCTTTGCCCCGCCGGCTTGTTGCGAGGCCAGGCACTGTCGGTCGTCTTCGCAGCTGCGGAAGAAACGACCGTAGGCATGCAAAGGTGTGGCATTCACCGCGCAAGAACCCCGCGGACCGGAAACAGGCCCCATCTTCCTCGCGCCAAGCGCTGGGAAAACGGCCTTCATCCACTGCCACACAAAACAATCGAAGAACAGTCTATCAGAAATTTGCGGCGCGGCGTCACCGCCGGTCCCCCATCGCCTCGAGCAGCTCGCGCTCCAGCCCCGGGACCAGGGTCCGCATGTAGGTCCGGGTCACGTGGTTCTGGTCCGCGTAGACCAGCACGTTGCCGACAACGGCCGGGCAGGCCTTGTCCGTGCAGAACGCGTCGGTGAGGTCGAGGACGCGCGCTTCGGGCGCCAGCTCAGCCGCCTCGCGGGTGAGGTCCTTGCCGGTCAGGGCGTCCTTGCGGGGCTGTCCGCATTCCTGCGGATCCTCGTAGTGCAGGGCGACGCAATCCCGCGCCAGCCCGCCTTCCCGGCGTGGCAGCGGTGTATCCACCAGCGGATAGACTTCGATTCCTGCTTCGGCCAGGGCGTTCCAGTACTCCGCGAAGCCGGCGGCCCCCGGCCGGTGCCCGGTCTTGGAATCCACCCAGTTGACGTTGGCGTAGTAGGACGTGACGACGGCGTCGACGTCTCCCCCGCTGACCAGCCGCTCCAGTGTCCGGTCGTTGGGCCCGGTGCAGAGCAGGTTGCCGTCCCGCTCCGCCAGCCGCGGCTCCGCGCTGAACGGGCAGGAGTTTTTCAGGAACGTCAGCAGGCGCCAGCCGCGCTCCTTCGCAATGGGCTCCAGTGCCGCGAACCAGTGGGCAGCATGGGAATCCCCCACCAGCGCTACGGTGAAGTCCGCATCCTCGTCGCCGAAAACGCATTCACGTGTTTGCGGTGAGTCAACCGGAGTCGCGCAGTCGCCGACGTCGAAATTGTCCTCTGCCGCGAGCCCGGGGTCGGGCACAATGACTCGGCTGGCGGCCGTGAACGTGTGGTCTGCCGTCCTGGTGATCGCGCCGGCCCCGAAGTCCTCCGGCGGAGCGGCCAGCAGCGCCTCCCCCTGCGCGGCGCGCTCGGCCATGATCCGCTCCTGCTGGTTGCCGGGCACGAAGGCCAGCGTGCCGACCAGGGCGGTGGCGGCGGCGCCCGCGGCAAGCGGCCGCCAGGCCCGGGTGTGCAGCCAGCCGAACTTCCGCACCGGTGTCTCCACGAAGTAGAAGCTCAGCGCCGCAAGCCCGAACGAGGCGGCCAGCAGCAGCAGGCTCGGCACCGGCCCGGGTTCCTTGCCGGCGACGGTCTTGTAGAAGACGATCAGCGGCCAGTGCCACAGGTAGAGCGAGTAGGAGATGTTGCCGGTCCACTGCACCGGCCGGCTGTCCACCAGGCGGTGCAGCGAGAACGTGCCGGCGGTGCGCCCGGCGGCGATCACGGCCATGGTGCCCAGGACCGGCAGCAGGGCCGCAGCCCCCGGGAAGGGCGACGCGCCGTCGAGCAGGAAAGCGGAGGCGGCAATCATGGCCAGGCCGGCCAGTGCCAGCAGGCTGCGCAGGTTCTGCCAGCGCTCGGTGTAACTCAGTCCCGCGGCCAGCAGGCCGCCCAGGCCCAGCTCCCAGATCCGGGTCGGCGTGATGAAGTAGGCGGCCGGGTTGCCGGAGTAGGTGAACCACAGGGAGAAGGCCAGCGAGGCGATGGTCACCAAAGCGAAAAGTACGACGGCGAGTGGTGCCGGCGAGCGGCGGGCGTGCCGCATGGCCGCGGCGGGTGCCATACGGCGGCGC
>NZ_ANPE02000166.1 GCF_000328305.2 Arthrobacter crystallopoietes BAB-32
CGGGCAGGCCCACGTGAACATGGCGCTGGGCCGCCCGCTGCCGGCCCCGCTGCTGGCAGCACGCAATGAGGTTCTGTCCGCCGTGCTCCGCTGGCCCGGAACCGGGGACCTGCTCGCCCGACGGTTCACCATGCACTGACTGCCGGCTACGGGTCCTGCTGGAAGGAGCCCTGCCAGACTGCGCGGCTGCCGGATTCGCCCACTTGGATGATCATCGCCGTCGTTCCGGCGGACACGGCCAGCGCGATCAGCACCCCGATGACCGCCAGGACGCGCTGTCCAGCGCCCCGACGCCCGGCGCGGGACCTCCGGAAACGGAACCACAGCCATTGGCCGGCGGCCACGGCGAAAAGTGCCGCGGCCCACGGGAGCATCTGGTCGGCCAGCGCTTGATGTTCATCCACCAGTCGGGTCTGTTCCACCCGCTCGGCAAGCCAGTTGCCTGCCTGCTGCGTTAGCGGAACCAGGACCAAGGCCAGCAGGGCGAGCAGCGGTGTCACGATGCCGAGCCGGCGGCGTGCGGCGGGCCAGACCACGGAGAGCACAGTGCACAGTGCCGCCAGCGGGACGAAGACCACGGTGGCGTGCACGAGGAGCACATGCAGCGGCAGCCCGTCGATCTGATATTCCATCTCGATCCCCCTTCGGGCACCGGCGGTGCGGACGGCGCCTACTGGCTCAGACGCTGCCGCGGCGGCAAAAGGTTCAGCAGCGGTAGAGTATTTCCCTGAGTCCTCGCTCCAAGGGAAAGGAAACCCATGCGCCCGCTGCGCCGTATTGCGGTCCTGTCCCTGCACACTTCGCCGCTCGCGGTCCCCGGCGGCGGCGACGCCGGCGGCATGAATGTCTACGTGCGCGCGGTCTCCCGCGAGCTGGTGGCAATGGGTGCCGAGGTGGACGTCTTCACGCGCTCGACGTTCGAGGGCCAGGCGCAGGTGGAGCGGCCGCGCCCCGGCGTCCGAGTGGTCCACCTGGGCGGAGCTCCCGCCGATACGGTGGCGAAGGAGGACCTTCCGCTGCGCCTGCCCCGCTTGGCCGCGGACCTGCGCCGGTTCGCGGACGCGGATGCCGCCGGCCGGTACGATGTGATCCATTCCCACTACTGGCTCTCCGGCACCGTCGGACTGGAACTGCAGCGCGACTGGCAGGTCCCGCTGGTCCATTCCATGCACACCATGGCCAAGGTCAAGAACCTCCACCTGCAGCCGGGAGAGGCCGCCGAACCACCGGTGCGCATCCGCGGTGAACAGGACATTGCCGACGGCGCGGCCCGGCTGGTGGCCAACACGCTGACCGAAGCGTCCGAGCTCAAGGAGCTGTACGGCACCGCGCCCGAGCGGATCGACGTGGTCCCGCCCGGGGTGGATCTGGCGGTCTTCCATCCGGCCGGCCGTGCCTTGGACCGGCGGGAGGCAGGGGTCGACGACGGCCTTTTCCATATCTGCTTCGCCGGCCGGATTCAGGCACTGAAGGGCCCCCAGGTCCTGCTGGCCGCGGTGGCGCGGCTGCTCCGGCAGCGCCCGGGGCTGAAGCTGCAGGTGACCATCATTGGCGACGCCAGCGGTGCCAATCCGCTGGATCTGGGCCAGCAGATCGACGAGCTGGGCCTGGCCGGGCGCGTACGGCTGCTTCCCCCGGTCACCGCCAAGGAGCTGGCCCGGCACTTCCGCAGCGCCGACGTGGTCGCTGTGCCGTCCTTCAGCGAATCGTTCGGACTGGTGGCACTGGAGGCCCAGGCGTGCGGCACGCCGGTGGTGGCTACGAACGTCGGTGGCCTGCCCTCGGCCGTCAGCCACGGGGTCACCGGGCTGCTGGTGGACGGGCATGCCCCCGACGACTGGGCATCCGCCTTCGGCGAGCTGTTCGAGTATCCCGCGTTCCGGACACAGCTCGGCAGCAACGCGGCCATCCATGCGGCAGCGTTCGGCTGGGAGCAGACCGCGGCCCTGACCGTGCACAGTTACCAGCACGCCATGGACCATTTCAGCCCCGTGTAGCCAGCTCCTCGGCAATCGCGGTGACGCCGTGCAGTACCTCGGTGAAGCTGGTGGACAGCGGCGAGAGCCCGAGGCGCAGGCCGTTCGGGTTCCGGTAGTCCGGGATGACGCCGCGTGCCCACAGCCGGGCGGTGATTCCGCGGAACGCCGGATGGTCGATGGTGATGTGGCTGCCGCGCTCTTCCGGATTCTTCGGTGAGGCAAGTACGACGCCGTGCGGCGCCAACAGTTCGTCCGTCGCCTCGAGCGCAAATTGTGTCAGGGCCTTGCCCTTCTCCCGGATCGCCGTGATTCCGACCTCGCCGATCAGTGCGACCATGTCCGCGATGGCCGTCATCCCCAGGATCGGCGGTGTTCCACTGGCAAACCGGCGGATACCCGCGGCGGGTCGGTAGCCCTGGCCCATCCCGAAGGGATCCTCGCTGCCCAGCCAGCCCTGGATCGGCTGCCTCAGCTGCTGGTGCCTCTTGCCGACGTACGCCCACGCCGGGGCGCCGGGGCCGCCGTTGAGGTACTTGTAACTGCAGCCGACAGCAAAATCGACGCCCCAGGCGTCCAGTTCCACCGGGACCACGCCGACCGAGTGGCACAGATCCCACAGCATCAGCGCGCCGGCCTCCTGCACCGCTGTCGTGATCGCCGGCATGTCGGCCAGATGGCCGGAGCGGTAGGCCACATGGCTGAGCACCACGAGGGCCGTCTTGTCCCCCACAACGGAACGTACCAGTTCGGCGTCCGCGCCGCCGTCGTACGGGACCTCAAGCCAATCCAGCTCCAAGCCGCACTCGGCCGCAATACCCTCCAGCACATAACGGTCCGTCGGGAAGTTGTCCCGGTCGATCACCACGCGGTTCCGGTCCGGCCTCGCCGTGAGCGCAGCGCGGAGGAGCTTGTACAGCAGGACCGTGGTCGAATCCGCAACCATGCACTGCCCGGGCGCGGCGCCCAGGGCCACGCGGCCGAGCTCGTCGCCCAGCTTCAGGGGAAGTTCCAGCCACCCTTCGTCCCAGCCGCGGATCAGCCGGCCGCCCCATTGGGTGACCAGCAGGTCCTGCACGCGATCGACCGTTGCCGCGAGCGGCCGGCCCAGGGAGTTGCCGTCCAGGTAGGCCGGTACGGCGGGGTCGTCGTGGCCGACGAAGCGCCTGCGGCAGGAAGCCAGAGGATCTGCATCATCGAGCTGGCGGGCGCGCCGCGTGAGGCTGGTGGCTTCGGTCATGTGGCCAGCTTACGCATCAATCCGGCCCGGGTCCCACGGTCCGGCCGGACACCGGCCCGGCCCTACAGCGCGCGGGCGCTGCCGTGGAAGTGCTTGCGGTGGCTGCGCTCTCCCCAGCCGACGAAGCGGGCGCCACTCCAGCGGCCGTTGGCCTCCTCGTCCTCGATCCGCACCGCCACGGTGGCCGGGAGGAAGACCGGCGCGGCGAAGCCGATCTCCCATTCGAACCTCTCGGCGGCGACCGACTCGATGCTCGTCAGCGCCCTCGAGGCCAGGTACATGCCGTGGGCGATCGAGCGCTTGAGCCCAAGGATCCGGGCCGAGAGCGAGCTGAGGTGGATCGGATTGAAGTCGCCCGACACACCGGCGTATTCCCGCCCTGCCTCCGGTCCCAGCCGCCAGGTCGCCGTGGGCCGGGGCGGAATGAAGTCCTCGTACTGCGGCCGGGTCTGCTTGTCGAGCCCGGGCAGGAACACGCCTTTGGCCAGGTACGTGGAGGTGCCGTCCCACACGGTTTCACCAGCCGAGCTCACGTCCAGCCGCAGATCCACTTGCGTCCCGGCGAAGTGGCCGGAGAGGTTCTCGGCCCAGGCTGAAATCTCGAGCGGCTCGCTGAAATGGATGCTCCGCAGGTGCCTGACCTTGTTGGACAGGTGCACCATGCCCAGCAGCGGCAGCGGGAAATCGCTGCGTGCGAGGACGCTCATCGCCACGGGGAACGCGGCAGAATGCACGAAGACGGAGGGCAGGCTGTCCCGGACGGTGCCCTGCAGCAGGTGCTGGAACCGGGTGACATGCTCCAGGCTGACCTGGATGCCGTGCACTGTATGCCGGGCTGCCGGCACTTCCAGGGGACGTTCCAGGGCGCCGAGCTTGCTCCGGGCAGCGGTGGAGGCCGCACTCATGTAGAGGCGTGACAGCGAGGGCAATTCCTCCAGCCGGACTTCTTCGATGCTGCTCATGCGCCCACCAGGCTTTGCCCGCAGACCCTCAGCGTCTGGCCGTTCACCCCGCCGGCCGCCGCACCGGCCAGGAAGGATACCGCTTCCGCCACGTCCACCGGCAGCCCGCCCTGCTGCAGGGAGGGCAGCATCCGGCGGGCCACCTCGCGCGTGCCCCAGGGGATTCGGGCGGTCATGTCCGTTTCGATGAAGCCAGGGGCGACGGCGTTGATGGCCCCGCCGCGGTCCGCAAAGGCGGCAGCGGAGGCGGCGGTCATGCCGATCACCCCGGCTTTCGAAGCTGCATAGTTCGTCTGCCCCCGGTTGCCGGCGATGCCGCTGGTCGACGCCAGGCAGACAACCCTCGGTGCGCCCGAAGCGGAGGCCAGCAGAGCCTCGTTGATCCGCAGTTGCGCGGCCAGGTTCACGTTGATCACCGAGTCCCAATGCGACTGGTCCATATTGGCCAGCAGTTTGTCCCGGGTGATGCCCGCGTTGTGCACCATGATGTCCAGACCGCCATAGCGGCTGGCCGCGTGCTCGAGGATCCTCGCGCCGGCATCGTCCCGGGTGATATCCAGCTGCAGCGCGGTGCCGCCGGTGGAATTGGAGACCTTGGCCAGTTCTTCGCCTGCAGCCGGCAGGTCGACGCAGATGACGCGCGCGCCGTCGCGGTGCAGCACGGCTGCGATGGCCGCGCCGATTCCGCGGGCCGCGCCGGTGACGACCGCGGTCTTGCCGGCCAGCGGCGAGTCGACGTCCTCCGGTAGTGCGCCGCCGGGCGATGTGACGGACAGGAACTGGCCGTCCACGTAGGCGCTGCGGCCGGAGAGCAGGAAGTGGAGGCCGCCCAACGCACTCGGAGCGGTCGCCTGGACCCCGTCGGCCAGCAGGATGCCGTTCGCCGTCGCGCCCGCACGCAGCTCGCGGGCGAGCGAGCGGAG
>NZ_ANPE02000165.1 GCF_000328305.2 Arthrobacter crystallopoietes BAB-32
ATCGACATTCGATCGGAACCCCCGCAGGTGGTCCGTGGTGGCCACGGCGCCGCGTTACTGGAAGTTCTTCATGTGCGCCTTGATGGCCTTGACGTAGGCCTTGGTGTCGTCGTACATGCCGTTCTTCGAGACCGAGTACTGGCCCTGGTAGTAGGACGCGATCGCCTTGTCCAAGGAATCGCTGGTGCGGACCAGCGAGCGGATGATGGCAATGCCTGCGGTGGCGTTGTCGTACGGATCGAGCAGGTTCAGCTTGCGTCCGACCAGATCCGAGGCCCAGTCCCCGGAGGACGGGATGACCTGCATGGCGCCGATGGCGTTGGCGGGGGAGACAGCCGTCTGCTGGAAGCCCGACTCCTGGTAGGCATGGGCCAGAGCGAGTGCCGGATCGACGCCCATGCTGCGCGCGGTGTCCGCAATGATGGCCTTCATCTGAGCCTGGCTCGGCTGGGGCGTCGACAGCAGCAGCCGCTTGTTCTCGTTGGCTTTGGCCACCACCGCGTCCGGGTACGTGTAGTGCAGGAACGTATTCGGCACCAGCTGGCCGGCCGTGGCTGCCGATACAGCTGTCGAACCGCCGCCGGAGCCGGGCAGCTTGATCTTCTGGCCGGGATGGATGACCGAAGTCGACTTCAGGCCGCTGGACTGAAGGAGCTTGCTCAGGGTCGTATTGTGCTTCAGTGCGATGCCGTACAGCGTGTCGCCGGCCTTGACCGTGTAGGTCTTGGCGACCGGTACAACAGCAGAGACGGATGCCGCGGGCCCGGCCGCGGTGGCGGCGGCAGCCGCGGTTCCGCTGACCCGGATCTTCTGGCCGGGGTAGATGATGGAGGTTGCCTGCAGCCCGTTCAGGGAGAGGATCTTGCTCAGGCCCATGCCGTGGCGTGCAGCGATGCCGGAGAGCGTGTCTCCGGCCTTGACCGTATAGGTCTTCGCGGACGAAACCGTGGAAGCCGTCGATGTCCTGGCCGGAGACGGGCTGGCTGCCGCGGTTCCGCTGACCTTGATCTTCTGGCCGGGGTAGATGATGGAGGTTGCCTTCAACCCGTTCAGGGAGAGGATCTTGCTCAGGCCCATGCCGTGGCGGGCCGCGATGCCGGAGAGCGTGTCTCCGGCCTTGACCGTGTAGCTCTTAGCGGAAGTGGCCGTCCGGGATACGGAGGCGGCCCCGGAAGCAGCGGGCGAGCCGCCCAGCTTGATCTTCTGGCCCGGATAGATGATCGAGTTGGCCCTCAGTCCGTTAAGGCTCAGCACCTTAGAGGTGCTGAGTCCGTACTTGGCTGCGATGCCGCTGATGGTGTCGCCGGCCTTTACCGTGTGCGCAGACAGCGTGGCCTGCAGGGCAGGTCGAAGCGTGGCCGGAAGCTGCGCCACCATCTCGGACGCCGGAATGACGGTACCCCGGTTGAGCGGCAGGTCTGGACCGGCGAGCTTCGGCTGCAGGATGGTGCGCGGCGGCAATTCTGCGGCCTGCGCGGGAGCGGCCAAGGCAGCAGAAGAGAGGACGACGGCGGGAATGGCCGCAGTGGCTGCGGCCGAAAGCAGTGCGCGGGAGGACTGTGTGGCAGTCCGGCCCTGCGCACGACTGCTGGAGAACGGGCGCTGGTCAGTCATGGACATTTCCTCATCAGTGGTCAGCGGCATCTGCCGAGGCCCGTAGGCTTGTTGTACTTGTTGCAAGTGTGCCAGCTGTTGTCGGTGTGACAACTGTGACTTGAGTGAATCTACACGAAATCGGCATAACACAAAAGCGGATTTCGAAGGTTGAAGAGGTGCCGTGGCGTGTCGGGTTGCGTGTAGGCTGTGGCGGCCTGCTCGTGGCACGCTTATAAGGTGAATGAGCTTGAAGAACTGATCTCCGAATGGCTGCCGCTGCCCGATGTCGCCGAGCGCCTGGACCTGCCGATCAAGAAGGTGCACAGCCTGCTGGAAGAACGGGCACTGGTGGCCGTGCGTGTGGGAGAGCGGAATATCAGGGCCGTCCCGGCCGAGTTCATTATCGAGGATCGCCTTATGGACAGCCTGAAGGGCACCATTTCGGTACTCGCGGACGCCGGGTTCAACGACGTGGAGATCCTGCGCTGGCTCTTCACCGAGGATGAATCACTCCCCGGCCGTCCCGTTGATGCTCTCCGGCAGGGTCGGAAGACGGAGATACGGAGGCGTGCCCAGGCGCTGGCCTGGTAGCACTCCCGGTCCGGTCAGGCGCTGCGCTGCACCGCGCGGTCTGCCAGTGCCCTCAGGGCCTTCGCCACGGTTCCATCCACCGGCATCAGGTCCAGGGCGCGGTAGGCATCGGCGCTGAGGCGCGCGATCATGGTCTCGGCCTCGCTCAGGGCCCCGCACCCGTCGATAATGCCGCGGAGGCTCATGACGTCGTCGTCGTCGAGATCAGGCGATCCGAGCCTTTCCTGGAGGAAATCCCTTTCCGCCGGCGTGGCCCGGTTCAAGGCCAGGCCGACAAGCACGGTGCGCTTGCCTTCCCGCAGGTCGTCACCGGCGGGCTTGCCCGTGGTCGCTGGGTCGCCGAAGACACCAAGGACGTCGTCACGGATCTGGAAAGCCTCACCGAGCGGGAGGCCAAAGGCGGAGTAGCTCGCTGTCAGCCCGGCATCTGCCCCTGCGAGTGCACCACCGAGGCACAAGGGGTGCTCAGTTGAATACTTCGCCGACTTGTAGCGCAGGATCTGCATCGCCCGCTCCACCGCCTGCTTGGCCGGCCTGCCGGGACCGGCGACCTCCTCGAGGACATCCAGGTACTGCCCGGCCATGACCTCTGTGCGCATCCGGTTGAAGATCCGGCGGGCCGCCGAGCTTGCGGCGTTGGGGACGGCAATTCCTGCAAACACTTCTTCACAGAAGGACAGGCACATATCTCCGGACAGAATGGCAGCGGCCTGCCCATAGTGGACGGGATCGAGCGCCCAGCCGCGGGCGGCGTGGTTAAGTTCGAACCTGCGGTGCACACTGGGCTTGCCGCGCCGGGTGGCGGAGCGGTCAATGATGTCGTCGTGGATCAGGGCCGCCGCCTGGAACAATTCGATGGCGACACCGGCTTGCACGACTTCGTCGGCAAGCGGCGCGCCGCCAGCACCGCGCCAGCCCCAGTAGGACAAGAGCGCCCGCAGCCGCTTGCCGCCCTCGGCCAACTGCGCGATGGCGTCAACCAGCTCGGCCGCATCACCGGAGACTTCGTGGAGTTGCCCTCGTTGCAGTTCGAGGAAAGCCTGCATCTGCGCAGACAGCAGGTCCCGGTAGTCCTCCTGTTCCACTGCCGGGTCCCGGTCTGAGGTGACGGATTCGCCCCCCTGTGCCCCGGAGGCGGCTGGGAAGGGGTGCCGGTGGGACTGCTGCAAGACATACTCCTTGGCCAACGTTGCGGTACCGGACCAGTCTAGCCAGTCGCACCGGAGCAGCCATCGTACCTGTCAGGGCATCAGCCTAGGATGAAGGGGTGGGAGGAAGCCAGCAGCGTGAACGCATCATCATGCACGTGGACATGGACGCCTTCTTCGTCTCCGTCGAGTTGCTCGAACAGCCGGCGCTGCTCGGAACGCCGGTCATTGTGGGCTCGCCAACCGGCCGTTCCGTGGTGCTCTCGGCGTCCTATGAGGCGCGCAAGTTTGGAGTCCGTTCGGCGATGCCGATGGCGCGGGCGCGGCAGCTGTGCCCTCAGGCAGCGGTCATCCCTCCGCATCATGGGAAGTACCAGGACGCGTCGTCCCGAATCATGGAGATCTTCCGCACCATTACTCCCGACGTCGAGCAGCTCAGCGTCGACGAGGCGTTCCTCGATATCACAGGTGCCGTCAGGCGGCTGGGGCAGCCCTTGGAGATAGGACGCTTGATCCGCCGGACCATCCGCCGGGAAATCGGGATCCCGGCGACCGTCGGAATTGCTTCGAGCAAGTTCGTGGCCAAGATCGCCTCGACCCATGCCAAACCGGACGGGCTGCTCCAGATTCCGGCGGAGCGGACTGTCCAATTCCTGCATACCCTCCCGGTGGACGCCCTCTGGGGCGTCGGAGCGAAGACCAGCGCCGTTTTGGCGCGGCAAGGGATCAGGACGGTTGCGGAGCTGGCCAGCACTCCGGAACCCGCTCTCAAGCGGCTGCTCGGTGCCGTTGGCGAGCATGTGCACCGCCTCGCCTGGGGGATCGATGACCGGAGCGTCACTCCGGAGCGGGTGGAAAAGAGCATCGGCGCAGAAGAGACGTTCGCCCATGATGTGGACGACACAGCCGTGCTTGAGCGTGAGCTGCTTCGGTTGGCGCACCGGACAGCGGTGCGGCTGCGTTCCTCCGGCCTGCAGTGCCGCGGGGTCGCGCTGAAGCTGCGGTATGCGGACTTTACGACCTTGACCCGGTCGCGGAGGCTGAGGGAACCAGCCGACAGTGCGCATGAATTGCATACGGCGGTTGTCGCACAGCTCTCCGCGCTTGGGGCCCGTCCCATGGCCGTGCGTTTGATCGGCCTTCGGGCCGAGCTGCTGGAGCCGGCTTCCGGCGGATATCAGCTCAGTTTCGACGGCAGCGAGGACAGCTGGCGCAGTGCGGAGGCGGCGCTGGATGAAGTGAACCGAAAGTACGGCGCAGGCGGCGTGCTCCCGGCTTCATTGCTCGCCCGCCCGGACCGTCCCGAGAGCCCTGCAGGGCCACCGGGCCGCCCCTGACCAGCGGGCCTTGGAGGCGCCGCCTCAGTTGGGTGCTGTGGCCCGCCGCAATACCGCCGTCCAGCTTTTGAATGCGTCGATTGCAATCTATCCTTAGTAGTAAGGCAAGGTGGCACGGATACAAGTTTCCGGAACTCTTTGCCGAAGCTGCGCGTTTGACGATATGGCGGACGTGGGGGACGGAAAGAAGGAGACTCAGATGCCACTCTCAGAGCATGAGCAGCGGCTGCTGGATCAGCTGGAGCAGCAGTTGCATGCCGATGATCCGAAGTTTGCCAGCCACATGGAGTCGGCCGCAGGGCGGTCGCTTTCGACCCGCCAGATCGTGGTGGGGTCACTGGTTGCTGTGGCCGGAATCCTGATTCTTTTGATTGGTATTTCGAGCCAGATCATTGCTCTGGGTGTCCTTGGTTTCCTGGTCATGGGTGCCGGAGTCTACTGGGCCACGAGCAGGCGGCCCGGTGGCAAGGCCGGTTCGGCAGGACGCAAGTCCAAGCCGGCCAAGAACGGCGGATTCATGTCCTCGCTCGAGGAGAAATGGGACGAACGCCGCCAGGGGGACGACCGCTAGCGCCTGCCCTCCACTTCCCTCCCCGAGAGGGAACCATCCGTTTGAAGGACCCGTCATAAGACGGGTCTTTCGCACTTTAACCGGTCGTGCGCACCCAGGCGCGAGGGTGTACAGGGTTCCAGCCGCCCACTCGGGCCCCAAGCCCTCCACTTTCCACCACCTGGCCGTGTTCCGCACCAATCCGCGCCTCCAAGACGCTTTGAAGGTTCAAGGTTTTCCCAAAGAAGGGCCTTTTAGGGTTGACGGTGGTGGATTGTGGAGTAAAGTGGAGGACATCAGAGGGTAGTGGTGGACGCAGGGAGCTGACGGACTCCTCCTATCGGCAAGGCGGTGGCGATGTTCCTCGGAACGCACACGCCACGGCTCGACGAGAAGGGGCGCTTGATTCTTCCGGCCAAGTTCCGTGAGGAGCTGGCAGACGGCCTGGTGCTGACACGAGGCCAGGAGCGTTGCATCTACATCTTCAGCCAGCGGGAATTCGAACGGGTGCATGACGAAATGCGCAAGGCGCCCATCTCGTCGCGGCAAGCCCGCGACTACATTCGGGTTTTCCTGTCCGGAGCCTCTGACGAGGTGCCTGATAAGCAGGGCCGGGTCACGATTCCGCCCGCGCTCCGCGCTTACGCAGGACTGGACCGTGAACTGGCCGTGATCGGTGCCGGAACCCGGGCCGAGATCTGGGACGCCCAGGCATGGTCCGAGTACCTCGCGGAGAAGGAAGCCGCCTTCTCCGATACGGATGAAGACGCAATACCAGGAATCTTCTGACAGCCGTCAGGACAAGAGAAATACGGCAGATTCTTGAATGGGATCTCCAGCCGCCCAGTGCGTGCCACCTGGCTCACCTTCCCCGGAGCCAGGCGGAACGGGCCAGGCGCGGATGGGGATCCGGTCCAAGAATCGTCGGGTTTAAAGGCCAAGCATTCGCCAATACAGCTACAAGGAGCAGCCGGCATGAGCGATGAGCGTCCCGCGGAGGACCGCCACATCCCCGTGCTGCGCGACCGCTGCATCAACCTGCTGGCTCCCGCGATCGAACGTGCCATCGAGAGCACGGGCCGTGCCGTCGTCGTTGATGCGACGCTGGGCATGGGCGGGCACTCGGAGGCGCTGCTGACCAGGTTCGAGCAACTCCACCTCGTTGGCATCGACCGGGATGAGCAGGCCCTGGCACTGGCCGGCAGCCGCTTGGCGCGATTCGCCGGCCGTACGGACCTGGTGCACGCGGTGTACGACGAGATTGACGACGTCGTACGCGATTTGGGGTTTGTAGCTGTCGACGGCGTCCTGTTCGACCTGGGCGTTTCCTCGTTGCAGTTGGACGAGCGGGACCGCGGGTTTGCCTATTCCTACGATGCCCCGCTGGATATGCGCATGGACACCAGCACGGGGCCGACGGCGGCGGATGTGGTCAATACCTATCCCCAGGAGGACCTGGTCCGCATCATCCGCAAGTGGGGCGAGGAGAAGTTTGCCGGCAGGATCGCCGCGGGCATCGTCCAGGCGCGGGAGAAAGCCCCGCTGTCGACGACCGGCGAGCTGGTTGATGTCATCCGCGGTGTGGTGCCGGCGGCCGCTGCTCGCACAGGCGGGCATCCGGCCAAACGGACTTTCCAGGCGCTGCGCATCGAAGTGAATGAGGAGCTGGACGTCCTCGAGCGTGCAATTCCGGCAGCGCTCAACGTGCTGGCCTTGGGCGGCCGCGTCGTCGTCATGTCCTACCACTCCCTGGAAGACAAGATCGTGAAGAGCTTCTTCGCCGCAGGCTCTAAGTCGTCTGCTCCCGTCGGGTTCCCGGTGGAGCTGGAGGAGCACAAGGCGCAGCTGAAGACGTTGACCAGAGGCACGGAAGTGCCTACGGCGGCAGAGATCGAGGAAAATCCGCGGGCGGCTTCGGCCAGGCTGCGGGCGGTAGAGCGGATTCGGAACAGGAGTGCATCATGAGCGTGACAGCCCGCAGTGCGAGGCCGGCCGCAGAAACCTACGTGCACGGAAGCTCGGCGCGTGTGCTCAGCGGCGGCCAGAGCCAGCCGAAGCAGGCTGAGCCGCGCCGTGTCCCGTTGTCCGTCGTTTCGGCCGGTCCTGCCCGAAAGCGGATACCCTTCGCCGTTTTCTGTTTTGCCGTGCTGGTGGCCGCGCTCGGATGCGTGCTGATGCTGAACATCTCGGTATCGGGCGGCCAGTATGAAATTGTGCAGCTGCGCGGAGAGCAAGTTGCGCTGGCCCAGCAGAACGAAAAACTGACACAGCAGCTCGAGAACCGCCAGGCTCCCCAGAATTTGGCTGCCGAAGCGGCAGAATTGGGAATGGTGGTTTCTCCTTCCGTTGGTTCGATTGACCTCGAGACCATGAAGGTCAGCGGAAAGCCTGAGGCCGCGAAGGAAGGGTCCGCACCGAAGCAGCTGGTCGAGCGGCCCGAACTTCCGGTCCAGGCGCCGGCCGCAGCGTCGCCGGAGGCGAAGAAGCTGGCGGCGCCAGTGCAGGAGGAGGAACCGCCGGCGGCTGCGCAGGACAAGAAGCCTGCGCCGGCTGACCGGGAAAGAGCGGCTGACGAACCGAAAGTCCAGACGTTCAGCGAAGCTGAGCTCAACGGCGGAACGATTCCAGCTCCGAAGCAGAAGACAGGGCAGTAGAACGACAAGCCCGTGAGGACACGCGAGGATCAGTAGTGGCAGCTGGTAAGGCCAACATCCAAGACAGTCAGCGGGCACAGGTGACAGCAAGAAGATTGCGGGCAGGACTGGCCATGGTGCTGGTCCTGCTCGTTATTCTCGGCGCCAGGCTCTTCCAGCTCCAGGGACTGGATACTGCGGGCATGGCGCAGGCCGCCGTTGACAAGCGCTTGCGTACTGCCGAAATCCCGGCGCTGCGCGGCGACATTCTGGACGCTGGGAATACGGTATTGGCCCGCAGCGTCCAGCGCTTCGACATTGTCGTGGACCAGCGCCTGGTCGAGGACTTCGAGCGGTTCGATCCGGAAACCAAGCAGCTCGAGCAGATCCAGATCGAGGGCGAAATCAAGAAGCTGGCCGGCATTCTCGGCCAGGACGAAGAGACGGTCGCGAAAGCCGTGGTGGGGGACAAGCCCTTCAACTACGTTGCCAAATCAGTGACGCCGGACGTCCAGGAGAAAGTGGAGAACCTGGCTTTCCCCGGAATCCAGTCGCGCGAGACAACGACGCGAAGCTATCCGATGGGCGAGGTTGCCGGCTCGATCGTCGGCTTCCTGGGGTCCGATGGCAGCCCGCTCGAGGGGATTGAAGCCACCCAGCAGGAACAGCTGCAGGGCACGCCCGGAGAGCGGACATTCGAAATCGGTGCCGACGGCATCCGCATCCCGGTCGCCACGAATGAGGAGACTCCGGCCGAGGACGGGCAGAGTGTGCGGCTGACGCTCAATTCCGACCTGCAGTGGTACGCCCAGGAAGCGATCGCGGCCCAGGTCAAGGAGTACAGCGCCGACTACGGCACTATCGTGGTCATGAACGCCAAGACCGGCGACATCATCGCCCTGGCTGACTCGAACACGGTCGATCCCAACGATCCGGGCGCCACCAAGGACGGCATGCGGCAGTCCTTCGCCGCCACACGAGCCTTCGAGCCCGGCTCGACCACGAAGATGATCACCATGGCGGCGGCCATCGAAGAAGGCATTACGACGCCGACCACCGAATACAAGATTCCGCCGAAGTACACGGTCAACGGTCAGACCTTCACCGACGCCCTTCCGCACGGCACCGAGACCGTCACGACTGCAGGAATTTTCGCCAGATCGCTCAACACCGGCACGGTCATGATTGGCGAGCAGTTGACCCGCCAGCAGCGCTACGACTATCTGCGGCGATTCGGAGTCGGCCAGCGGTTCGACATCGGCATCCAGGGCACCACTGCAGGTCTCCTGGCGCCGCCCGAACAGTGGGACGGCCGGCAGGAATTCACCGTCCTCTTCGGCCAGGGCTTGGCGCAGACTGCTCTGCACACCGCCGTTGCGTACGCCACCATCGCCAACGGCGGCGTCCGGATGGAACCGCGGCTGATCGATGCCTACATCGACCCGGACGGCACCGAACATGTCGTGCCTCGGGCGGACGGGTCCCGTGCGGTGTCCGGCAAGACTGCGGATCAGGTCCAGGACATGCTCGAGACGATGGCGAATCAGGGCGGCGGCCTGCCGGGTAAAGTTGAGGACTACCGGATGGGGGCCAAGACCGGTACGGCCGAGGCCCCTTCCGAGGACGGCGGGTTCAGCGGCTACACCATCTCCTACGCGGGCATCGCGCCGATGGAGGACCCGGAGTACGTCGTGGTCGCCACCATCCAGCGGCCGGAAGGCGGGGTATTCTCGCTGACTGCCGGACCGGTCTTCAAGAAGGTGATGAGCCAGGTGCTCAGCACCTACAACGTCCCGCCGTCCACGACCAAACCGGTCAAACTCCCGCTTAAGTAATGATCCTGGAGAACTTCGTGAGCACCACCTCCCGTCCGCCGCGCCGGTCCACCTCGCCCATGAGGCCCGAACTGGTCGAACCGGTCACCTTGCGCAGCCTGCAGCAGGTGCTGGCCGACGCCGGATTCCGGCCCTTGTCGGCAGGACCGGAAGTGGACTGGGAAACCGAGGTCACCGGCATTTCGATGGACTCCCGCAGCGTCGAACCCGGAGACCTGTACGTGGCATTGGGCGGTGCCAACTGCCACGGTGCCGAGTTCGCGGGCCAGGTAGCGGCCGCCGGAGCCGCGGCCATCTTAACGGACGACGACGGTCTGCGGCTTATGGAACCAGCGAACCTTCGCGGGGTGCCGGTTCTGACCGCCGGCAACCTGCGCGACCTGGTCGGACCGCTCTCCGCCGGGATCTTCGGCAGCCAGCCTCCGGCGGGAGCGAGGCCGCAGCTGTTTGCCGTTACGGGGACCAACGGCAAGACGACCACAACCTACTTCGTCAACTCGCTGCTCAAAGCGCTCGGCAGGACTACCGGGCTTATCGGCACCATCGAGATCGTGGCGGGAACGGAGCCCATTCCCAGCGCCCTGACCACGCCAGAGTCACCGCAGGTGCACGGCATCCTGGGACGCATGCGCGAGCTTGGACTGGATGCGGCAGCGATGGAAGTGTCCTCGCATGCAATCTCCTACCGCCGCGTGGACGGCGTCCGCTTCGACGTCGCCGGCTTCACCAACCTCACCCAGGACCACCTGGACCTGCACGGCAGCATGGACGAGTACTTCCTCACCAAGGCGGCCCTGTTCACTCCGCAGCGGGCGCGCCGGGCCGTGGTGTGCGTGGACGACGAATGGGGCAGGCGGCTGGCAGAGGGCTCGGGCGTGGACACGCTCACGTTGTCCACGCACGGCAGTATCCCGGCAGACTGGCAGGTCCGCGCGGTGCAGCGGTCGGGACTGGGGCACAGTTTCGAACTTCATGGACCCCAGGAGCAGGTGCTGCGGGCCCACACCGGACTGCCCGGCTCCTTCAACGTCTCCAACGCCGCGCTGGCGCTCGTCATGGTCCTCGCCGCCGGCGTGTCCGCAGCAGAACTGCAGCGCGCCCTCGACTCGGCCGACCCGCTCACGGTGGAAGTTCCCGGCCGGATGCAGGTCATCGGCACGGAACCGGCCGGCATCGTCGATTTCGCCCATAATCCGGACGCCCTGGAGCGGACGCTGGCCTCGGTTCGCCGGCCGGAGGAGGGGGCGAAGGTTATTGTCGTCTTCGGCGCCACCGGGGACCGCGACCAGACCAAACGCCCGCTGATGGGAGCGATCGCGGCCCGGCTTGCCGACGTCGTTATTGTCACAGACGATGACCCGCACGGGGAGGATGAGCAGACCATCCGGAGCGAGGTCCTCGCTGGTGCCGAAGAGGCAGTCCGCGCAGAGGGGCTGGCAACCCAGGTACTCGAAGTTTTCCCACGTGGGGACGCGATTGACCATGCCGTATCGCTGGCGGCGCCGGGGGATACCGTGCTGGTCGCCGGGCGCGGACATGAGGTTTGGCAGGAGGTCAAGGGCGTCAACCTGGCGCTCGATGACCGGGTGGAACTGCGGCAGGCGTTGCTCCGGCACGGATTCCCTGCCCTTGGCATGGACGGGGTAGAGTCCTAGATCGTCATGATTGAACTTACTGCAGCCGAAATCGCGGCAATGACCGCTGGCCGGATCGTGGGGGAGCCGGTCGATAATGCCGTGGAAACCGCATCCGTGACGGTGGATTCCGCGGTGACCGATTCGCGCGAGGCCGGTCCGGGAACCCTGTTCGTTGCCAAGCCGGGGGAGAGCACGGACGGGCACCGCTTCGTGCTGCCGGCTTTCAAAGCCGGGGCCGTGCTGGCCTTGACGGAGCATGAAATTACGGACGACGGCGGCCGCGTCCTGCCGCAGGTCATCGTCGAGGACACTGTGGTTGCCATGGGCGCGATCGCCTCCGGCATCCTGGACCGGCTGCGGGCCAACGGGCCGCTGGAGATCGTGGGGATCACCGGCAGCGCCGGCAAGACCACGACCAAGGACCTGCTGGCCGGCATCCTGGCCCAGGCAGGCCCGACGGTGGCTCCGGTCGGCTCGTACAACGGCGAGGTCGGCGTCCCGCTGACCATCTTCAACACCGGCTTCGACACCAGGTACCTGGTGGTCGAGATGGGGGCCACGGGCGTGGGCCACATCACTTACCTGACGGACATGGTCAAGCCGCAGACCGGCGTCGTACTTGGCGTTGGGTCCGCGCACGCCGGTGAGTTCGGCGGGGTGGAGAATATCGCGCGGGCGAAGGGCGAACTCGTCGAGGCGCTGGACGCGGACGGTACGGCCGTGCTGAACGCAGACGACCAGCGCGTCCGGGCCATGCACACGCGGACCAAGGCCAGGCAGCTCTACTTCAGCGCCGACCCGGACTTCGTGCCGGAGACGCCCGGCGCCGAAGTGCTGCGCGCGACGGACGTTGGCACCACAGCTGCCGGACACCCCGAATTCACCTTGGAGTTCCCCGACGGCACCCGCAGCCGCATCCAGTCTGGCCTGATTGGCAGCCACCATCTGTCCAACCTGCTGGCCGCCGCGTCCGCCGCCTGGTCGATGGGAATAAGCGCCGAGCTGATCGCTTCCGGCCTCAACGGCAAGGGGCCTGCGAGCCGGTGGCGGATGGAGCGTACCGAGCGCCCGGACGGTGTGACGGTGATCAACGATGCCTACAACGCCAATCCCGAATCGATGCGGGCCGCGCTGCGCACCCTGGCTGAGCTGGGCCGCGGCGAAGGACGCCGGACCTGGGCCGTCCTGGGGGAGATGCTGGAACTGGGCGAGGACTCGGTCCTGGAACACGATGCGATCGGCCGGATCGTGGTGCGGCTGAACATCGCCAAGCTGATCGTCGTGGGGGCCGGCGCCAAGGCGATGCACAACGCCGCCGTGATGGAAGGCTCCTGGGGGGACGAATCCCTGTTCGTCGAGACCGCCGATGACGCCTTCCGGGTGCTGCAGGACGAGCTGGCGCCGGGCGACCTGGTGCTCTTCAAATCATCCAACGGAGCCGGACTGCGGCTCCTCGGGGACCGGGTGGCCGAAGCTGCCGGACCCGCCGGCACCACGTCAGCTCAGGAAGGCCTGCCCGCATGATCGCCCTGCTCATCGGAGCGGCTGTTTCCCTGGTGCTGGCCCTTGTCGGCACCCCGCTGTTCATCAAGCTGCTCGTGCGCAGAGGCTACGGCCAGTTCATCCGCGACGACGGCCCGACATCGCACCACACGAAGCGCGGCACACCCACCATGGGCGGTGCCGTGATCGTGGCGTCGGTGGTCGCCTCCTACCTGCTGACGCACCTGGTGGAGTGGCTGATCAACCAGGACCATTCGGGGCCAACTGCATCCGGCCTGGTGCTGCTGCTGCTCATGGCCGGCATGGGACTGGTCGGCTTCCTCGACGATTACCTGAAGATCTCGAAGCAGCAGAGCCTGGGCCTGCGGGCCTGGCAGAAGATCCTGGGACAGGGCATTGTCGGCGTGGCGTTCGCGGTGCTGGCGCTGAATTTCCCCGACAGCGCGGGGCGGACCCCGGCCTCGACGAACATTTCGCTGGTCCGGGACATCCCGTGGCTGGACCTGGCCTTCGGCGGGACGGTGCTGGGGGTCATCCTGTTCGTCATCTGGTCCAATCTCATCGTCACCGCCGCCACCAACGGCGTGAACCTCACGGACGGCCTGGACGGCCTGGCCGCCGGCGCCGCGGTCATGGTGTTTGCGGCCTACATGCTGATGGGAATCTGGCAGTTCAACCAGGCCTGCGGTTCCGTCAAGGTTCCGGGCGAGGTCTGCTATGAAGTGCGGGATCCGCTGGACCTTGCCCTGCTGGCAGGTGCGTTGATGGGTGCGCTGGTCGGCTTCCTCTGGTGGAACACTTCGCCTGCCAAGATCTTTATGGGCGACACCGGTTCGCTGGCCATCGGCGGCGCGATCGCCGGGTTCGCGATTCTTTCGCGCACGCAGCTGCTGCTCGTGGTGCTCGCCGGCCTGTTCGTGCTGATCACGCTGTCGGTCATCATCCAGGTGGCTTTCTTCAAGCTCAGTGGCGGCAAGCGGGTGTTCAAGATGGCCCCGCTGCAGCACCACTTCGAACTCAAGGGCTGGGCCGAAGTCACCGTGGTGGTCCGCTTCTGGATCATCGCCGGACTCTGTGTTGCAGCCGGCCTGGGCATGTTCTACGCGGAATGGGTAGTGGGACTATGAACACTTCCGGAAATCGGCTTGACACCCTGACCTCTTGGGACGCCGACTGGACGGGACTGCGCGTGGTGGTCACCGGGATCGGGCTGAGCGGCTTCGCCGCGGCAGACACCCTGATCGAGCTCGGGGCCAAAGTCGTCGTGGTGGACGCGAGCGATTCCGAGGAGAACCGGGCGAAGGCGGACACCCTGGACATCGTCGGCGCGCACCAAGTGCTGCTCGGCGGCGCGCACTCCGGGAGCCTGCCGCTGGTGGACGGCGAGGCGGCCGAGCTGGTCGTGACCTCGCCGGGCTGGAGCCCGCAGCAGCCGCTGCTGGCTGCCGCCGCTGCCGCCGGCATCCCCATCTGGGGCGATGTGGAGCTCGCCTGGCGGGTCAGGGAGCGCGCAGGCCGACGGACGGCTGAATGGTTGGTCATCACCGGCACGAACGGCAAGACCACAACGGTGGGCCTGACGGCGTCGATGCTGCAGGCCGCCGGCCTCCGCGCCATCGCCGCCGGCAATGTCGGCACGCCCGTGCTGGACGCGGTCCGGGACCCGCAGGGCTACGATGTGCTCGCCGTCGAACTCTCCAGTTTCCAGCTGCACTGGTCGCATTCGCTGTCGCCGCTGGCCAGTGTGTGCCTCAACGTCGCCCAGGACCATGTGGACTGGCATGGCTCCTACGAGAACTACCTGGCGGACAAGGCAAAGATCTACGCCAACACCCGCGTCGCCTGCGTCTACAACGCCGAGCAGCGCGAAACTGAAGCGATGGTCGAGGAAGCCGACGTAGTGGAGGGCTGCCGCGCCATCGGGTTCACCACCGGAATGCCGGCGATCAGCATGATGGGCGTGGTCGAGAACCTGCTGGTGGACCGGGCGTACATCGAACAGCGCAAGGATTCGGCCGCCGAACTGGCTGCCATTTCCGACCTCGGCGAGGTTGCGCCGCGGCATCTGGTCGCCAACGCACTGGCGGCGGCCGCCCTCGTCCGGGCCTACGGTGTGGAACCAGCCGCGGTCCGCGAAGGCATCCGGAACTTCGACCCGGGGGCACACCGGATCCAGAAGGTTGCGGAACGGCAGGGCGTGCTGTGGATCAACGATTCCAAGGCCACGAATCCGCATGCCGCGGCCGCTTCCCTGGCGTCCTTCAGCTCCGTCGTCTGGATCGCCGGCGGCCTCTCCAAGGGGGTCGACTACACCGAACTCGTGGTGACGCACGCACCTAGGCTGAAGGCCGCCGTCGTTATTGGGACGGACAGCGGTGACCTGATGGCTGCGCTCACGCGACACGCGCCGGATGTCCCGGTAATCGCCGTGCCGCCGCGAGACACTGAAGAAGAGCAGCCTGGCGGGACGGGACAGGCGCCGGCCGAAGGCCACCGGGTCATGGCCCGTGCGGTCCAGGAGGCGGCACGCATCGCTGCCGACGGCGATACGGTCCTGATGGCCCCGGCGGCTGCCTCGATGGATCAGTTCAAGTCCTATGCGGACCGCGGCAACGCATTCATTGAAGCCGTCCGCGGTCTTGGGGAAGGACCGGCACAGACCGGGTAAGGAGCTTTCATGGTCACCACGCCTCTCCGGGGCACAGCCCGGAAACCGGCGTCGAAGCCAGCAGCCAACGCTGCGGCAACGGCCGGGGCGCAGGGACCGGCACCACTGCACCGGCCGCCGCGCGCGGCCTGGCTTGTCAGGCTCAAGACTCTGCTGGACCGGGCCGAGGGGGCGGACCGGGATCCGTCCGGCTTCAGCTACTATCTGATCCTCGGCTCGGCACTCGCGCTGACGGCCATCGGCCTGCTGATGGTGCTTTCCTCCTCGGCCGTCGAGTCGATCGCCGAGGGCGCGTCGCCGTTCGACCTGTTCATGAAACAGGGCATGTTCGCCGCGGGCGGCATCGCCCTGATGCTCCTGCTCTCGCGCTTTTCCGTACCGACCTACAAGAAGCTGGGCTGGCCGGCCCTCGGATTGTCGCTGGCGCTGCTGGTCCTCGTGTTCACGCCGCTCGGCGTCAACGTCAACGGCAACCGCAACTGGATCCAGTTGGGCGGGGGAGTTACTGCCCAGCCCTCCGAGGCCGCCAAGCTGGCCTTGGGACTGTGGATCGCCTGCGTCATGGTGCGCAAGGGGCCATTGCTGCACGAATGGAAACACCTGATTGTGCCGGTGCTGCCGGTGGGCGGCCTGGTGGTGCTGCTGGTCCTCGCCGGAAACGACCTTGGCACCGCGATGATCATCATGCTCATCATGGCCGGCGCGCTGTTCTTCGGCGGCGCCCGGATGAAGCTGTTCGTGGTGGCCGGCGCCGTGGCAGTGGGGTGCGTGCTGCTGATGGCCATCACCAGTCCCAACCGCGTGGCCCGAATCACCATGTGGCTCGACCAGAGCTGCGAGGACACCACCGGCTGAACATGCAGTCCTGCAACGGCCTCTTCGCCCTTGCCTCCGGCGGCTGGTGGGGTGTGGGCCTGGGACAGAGCCGGCAGAAATACAGCTGGATTCCGGAAGCGCACAACGACTACATCTTCGCCATCATCGGCGAGGAACTCGGCCTGCTCGGCACCCTGGTGGTGGTCGCGCTGTTCGGCATCCTCGCCGTCGCCATTGTCCGAACGGTCATGCGCCGGAACGATCCGTTCGTGCGGATCTTCGGCGGTTCCATCATGGTGTGGATCATCGGGCAGGCCTTCGTCAACATGGGCGTGGTCACCGGGCTGCTGCCGGTGATCGGCGTTCCGCTGCCGTTCATTTCCTACGGCGGCTCGGCGCTGACCATTACACTGGCGGCGGTGGGGGTACTGTTGTCCTTTGCGCGTACGGACGCAAAACGGCCCAAGGTCCCCAAGAAGGCCAAGCGGGCCTGAACCGCGTCGCCGTGCGCAAGATCCGTTCCGAAACAGAAGGTACCCAAGTACGAACATGAAGACCCCGAGCCTTTCCGTGGTGCTCGCCGGCGGCGGGACAGCCGGGCACATCAGCCCCTTGCTGGCTATCGCGCGCGCCATCCGGACCGACGTGCCCGACGCCAGGATCCTGGCGGTGGGAACGGCCGCCGGAATGGAGACCCGGCTCGTACCGGCGGCCGGGTTCGAACTGGCAACCATCGAGCGGGTACCCCTGCCGCGGCGCCCCTCGCTGGACCTGTTCAAGCTCCCGTTCAAGTTCGGCGCTGCAGTGCGGCAGGCGCGCAGGATCATTGAAGGCGCCGGGGCGGACGTCGTAGTGGGCGTGGGCGGCTATGTCAGCACACCGATGTATATCGCCGCGCGCCAGGCCAACGTGCCGATCGTTATCCACGAGGCCAACGCGCGGCCCGGACTGGCCAACCGCGTGGGTGCCCGGCTGACGGACCATGTGGCGGTGGCCTTCCAGAGCACCAAACTGCCGGACGCCGTCTGGGTCGGCATGCCGATGCGGACCGAGATTTCATCGCTGGACCGGGGTGCCAGCCGGACCCAGGCGAGGGAACGGCTTGGGCTCGAACCGGACAAGCCGACGCTGATTGTCACCGGCGGCTCCTCCGGGGCAGCCAGCATCAACCGCACAGTGTCCCGGTCCCTGCACCTGCTCGCGGACGCCGGCATCCGGACCCTGCACATCACCGGCCGCGGCAAGCAGCTGCTCGATCCGGCCGGGGTTCCGGTCACCGCACCGGCTTACCGGCAGGTGGAGTACGTGGACGGGATGGAGGACGTCTATGCCGCCGCGGACCTGCTGCTGGCCCGTGCCGGCGCCGCCACGGTATGCGAGGTGGCCGCCGTCGGACTGCCCGCGGTCCTCGTGCCGCTGCCGCACGGCAACGGTGAGCAGGCCCTGAACGCGGCCGATTTGGTCGCTGCCGGCGGCGCCGTCCTGGTCCGGGACCAGGAATTCACAGCCGAATGGGTCGCCGGGCACGTGCCGGCGCTGCTGCAGGACCCGGCAAAACTGGAGGCGATGTCCGCCGCAGGTCGAAGCCTGGGCATCCGCGACGCGGACCAGCGCATGGCCAAGATGGTGCAGCAGGCCGCAGGGGAGGGAGACCGATGAAAGCCACTGATTTCCACACCACCCGCCGACTGGCCTTCGAAGACCTCGGCCGGGTCCACTTCGTCGGTATCGGCGGCGCGGGCATGTCCGCCATCGCCCGGATCCTGCTGGCCCGCGGCGTGGCTGTCTCGGGCTCGGACAATAAGGACTCCCGGACCGTCGGCCAGCTGCGCGACCTCGGCGCGACGGTCCATATCGGGCACGAGGCAGCCCACGTGGCCGGCGCCGACACTGTGGTTGTCTCCACGGCGATCAGGCCCGACAACCCGGAGCTGCAGGCTGCCGCCGCGGCGGGACTGAACATCATCCACCGTTCGGTGGCCCTGGCATCGGCGATGGGTTCGCAGGAACTCATCGCCGTCGCCGGTACCCACGGGAAAACAACGACGACGGCGATGGTCACCGTCATGCTGCAGAGCGCCGGGCGCGAGCCCTCCTTCGCGATCGGCGGCGACGTGGCCGCTTTGGGCGTCAACGCCGCGCATGGCAGCGGCGGACTCTTTGTGGCTGAAGCCGACGAATCTGACGGCTCCTTCCTCAACTACCTGCCGAAGATCATCATCGTCACCAATGTCGAGGCGGACCACCTGGACCACTACGGGACGGCCGAATCGGTTTACGCCTCCTTCGACAGCTTCGCAGCGCTCCTGCCGCCGGACGGCGTGCTGATCGCCTGCATTGACGATCCGGGCGCCCGCGAGCTGGCGGGCCGTTTCCGGAGCGCAGGAGCAGGGCAGCGGATCGTCGGTTACGGCTACGCCGACGACGCGGACGTGCGCATCCTGGACAGCCGCTTCGACGCCGCCTCGAGCAGCAGCATCTTGGCCTTCGGGGGCGGGACGCAGCAGCTGACGCTGCAGGTGCCGGGCGAGCACAATATCCGCAATGCCGCAGCTGCCTTCGCCGCCGGACTGAGCGTCGGGCTGGAACCGGAAGCCGCCGCGGCCGGACTGGCCCGGTTTACCGGCGCCGCCCGGCGGTTCGAGGCCCGTGGAGAGGCAGGCGGAGTCCGGGTCTTCGACGATTACGCCCACCATCCGACCGAGGTCGAGGCGGCACTGCGGGCGGCCCGCGAGGTCGCACAGGGCCACCAGGTCCATGTGCTCTTCCAGCCGCACCTGTTTTCGCGCACCAGGGAGTTTGCGGCGGCATTCGCCCGAGCCCTGTCGCTGGCCGACAGCGTGGCTGTGCTGGACATCTACCCGGCGCGCGAAGATCCAATTCCCGGCGTGACGAGTGAACTCATCACCGGGCGCCTGGAGACCGCGGGCGGCTACGAGCCTGATCCCGCGCAGGCCGTGCAGGCCGTGGCCGGACGTGCGCAGCCGGGTGACATCGTGATGACGGTGGGCGCCGGCGACGTCACCCAGTACGGGGCGGTCCTCGTGGACAGCCTCGCCCGCCGGACCATGGATGGCCGCCACTGATGGCTGTCCGGAAGCCGCGCAAACCAGCCTCCCCGGCCGGCGCCGGGCGGAACC
>NZ_ANPE02000164.1 GCF_000328305.2 Arthrobacter crystallopoietes BAB-32
GGCGGCGCCCCCGGGCGGCCAAGTCCAGACCGGCCGCAGGGACGGCCCGGCCCCGACCGCTACGCCGGTCCCGGAAGGAACGCCGGCCGTGATGAAGCCCGCGGCGGCTACAGGGATGCCCCGTCGTCTCCGCAGCCACCCGTGGTCGGCCTGCCGGATCCCCGGGACCCGGTGGCGCGGATGGAGCGGGACGCACTGATCGTCGCCCTGCAGCAGCCCGGCCTGCTGGACGGCGAGCAGTGGCAGCGGTTCACCGAAGTGACCTTCCGCGCACCGGCCCATGCCATGGTGCACGAGGCGATCCGGGCCGCCGGTTTCGCCGGGGCAACGCCGTCGCAGTGGGTGGAAAGCGTGCGGCAGGAAGTTCCGCAGGAACTCCGGTCGCTGGTGTCGGAGCTGGCCGTCACCCCGCTGCCGGCGCATAACGATGACGCGGTCCGGCTGTATTGCCGCGGCATCCTGAACCGCCTCTTCGACGTCCAGATCACCCAGCAGAAGGCGGAGAAGATGGGCCAGCTGCAGCGCACGGATCCTGCCGCCGATCCCGAGGCGTTCCAGCGGTTGAACCGCGAGCTGATGGAACTCGAAATGCAGCGGCGGGCGCTGCGCACCGAGTAGGCCCGCCGTCAGCTGCGGCCGATTTGGAATTCCGGGCAGCCCTTTAGTAAACTCATTGAGGCCTTGATGGAGCCCCAAAGGTTCGGAAACGACGTCCTGACGAGCGGTTTTACCGCTTGGAAACCAGGATTTCACTTCCGGGAACAAGCCTTGTAAGGTTGTATCTGCTGCTTTCCCCCGTAGCTCAATTGGCAGAGCATTCGACTGTTAATCGAAGGGTTACTGGTTCGAGTCCAGTCGGGGGAGCTGAACACAAAATGCCCGTCCTGAATTACTCAGGGCGGGCATTTTGCTGTCTGCAGCCGGCCGGCTCCGTAATGCTGTTGGCAGCAGCTGCCCGCCCGAACCACCGGCCGCTTGCCTTGACCGTGCGCTCGAAGGTGGCGTAGTCCACCCGGACGAGACCGAACCGCTTGTGGTAGCCCCACGCCCATTCGAAATTGTCCAGCAGCGACCAGGCGAAGTAGCCCCGAAGATCCACTCCTGCGCCGATGGCGCGGTGGCACTGGGCCACGTGGGCGCGGAAGAATTCCAGCCTTTCCGTATCCTGCACCGAGCCGTCCGCCTGCACCACGTCCTCGTAGGCGGCGCCGTTCTCCGTGACATAGAGCGCCGTGCCGGAAGGACCGGCGTACTCGGCCTGCAGCCGGAGGAGCAGCCGGTACAAACCCTCCGGCTGTACCTCCCAGCCCATCGCCGTCGTTGGCAGGCCGCGCGGCATGACGGCAACGTTATCCGCCGCGGGGTAAGGCGAGGCAGTTGGACGCTGTACCGGGGCGTTGTGTGCTTCAAGCTGATCAGTGACTGGATGACCGGTGACGGACTCGCCGTGGTAGTAGTTCACGCCCAGGAAGTCGATCGGCGCACCGATGAGTTCGAGGTCTCCGGGACGGATGTGCCGTTCCAGCCCATAGGGTGCGACATCCGCGAGGAAGTCCGCGGGATAGGTGCCATGGAAAACGGGATCCAGGAAAACCCGGTTGAACTGGCTGTCTATCCGCCGCGCTGCGTCCACATCCACCGGGTCCGCCGGATCTGACGGGTCGGCGACGGTCAGGTTGAGGGTCAGTCCCAGCCGGGCCTGCGGATCCCGGCGGCGCAGTTCGTCCGCGGCCAGCCCGTGCCCCAGCAACAGATGATGCATGGCCGCCAAGGCATCCGGGCGCGATTGCCTGCCCGGAGCATGAACGCCGGAACAGTAGCCGAGGAATGCCGAGCACCACGGTTCATTGAGCGTGGACCAGACCCGCACGCGATCGCCGAGCCGCTCGTGGACGCTGGCGGCGTACTCCGCAAACGCATAGGCAGTGTCCCGGTTGGCCCAGCCGCCCCGGTCTTCCAGGATCTGCGGCAGGTCCCAGTGGTACAGCGTCAGCCACGGGGCGATGTCCGCCTCGAGCAGCCCGTCCACCAGCCGGGAGTAGAAGTCCAGGCCACGCGGATTGGCCGCACCGCCGTCCGGCCGGACCCTCGGCCAGGACACAGAGAAGCGGTAGGCCCCCAGGTTCAGCTCCTTCATCAGGGCGATGTCCTCTGAGTACCGGTGGTAGTGGTCGCAGGCGGAAGACCCGTTGTGGGAATCGACAACCGCACCGGGAATCCGGCAGAACGTATCCCAGATGGACTCCTGCCGGCCGTCCTCCGCAGCTGCTCCCTCGATCTGGTAGGCCGCTGTTGCGGCTCCCCAGAGGAATGGCTTCGGAAACTGCAGTTCTTCAGGCATTCGGGTCTCCCGGTTCGTCCGCGGCGGGCGTTGCCCGCCAGCATAACCGCAGCAAACCGCCACCGTAATGGCTTTCCTCGCTTTGACCTGCTGCAATGGACGAATCACGCGCCTTGCCGTACTCCCTGAGGCTGAGGGGTTGCGGTCTGCGTGAATGATAATTTTAGACTGTGGCAACTCGAGCACTACCAAACAAGCAATGGAGGCAGGGCCCATGACTCGCGTAGACAACACCAGGACCACGGCGGCCGCTGATAAGTCGTCGCTGGTGGGACTGGTCAAACTGGCAGGCCGCCTGCTGCCGCGCCAGTTCAGCGACGAAATATCCCTGGCCGCTGCCGAGCTCAAGGGGAAGGGCGCCAAAGTCGGAGTTGCTGCGGGGATCCTGGCGGCAGCCTTGGTCCTCTTGGTTGCCATGGCGATTTCACTGCTTGTCGCCGCGATCCTCGGTCTGGGTGAAGCGATCGCCCCGTGGCTGTCCGCGCTGCTTTTTGCCGCATTCTTCCTTGTCGTCGGAGGCATCCTCGGCCTGATCGGCGCGATGCGCCTGAAGAAGGAAATGCCGCTGCTGCCCGAGAACGCCATCCGCGGGATCAAGCATGACATCGGTGTGCTCAAGGAAGGCCGGAGCTTCGATCCGTCCACGCTGGACCGGAAGCCGGAGAAGAAGGAAGAGCCGAAGCCGTCCAAGGCGGAGCAGGAACCGAAGCAGCCGGCTCCCACGATGGAAGAACTCCGGGCCCGTGCCGGCGAACGCCGCGAGCACCTGGCGCGGGTGCGCGACGGCCTCGGGCAGAAGCTGGACGTGAAGCCGCAGTCCGAACGAGTCAGAGCCGACGCCTCGTCCGCGGCTGCCAGGGCCCGCCACGCAGCGGAGGCACGGATTGCCGCCGTCCGGGCGGGGTCCCGCGGCGCGGACACCGGTGCCCAGTGGGACCTGCAGGAGCGTTGGAAGCCGCTGGCCGCGCTGGCGGCCTCGCTGACGGCCTTCACGGTGCTGCTGCGCCGTCTCCTGCGGAAGTAGCGGCCGGACCAAAAACTTCAGAACATTCCTGATCCGCCCGGCGGATCAGCCAGGGCCACGAGGGGAGGGGCGCAATGAAGTTGATCGGGGCCGGTACTCGCGGAAACTACGAGTACCGGGAACTGCACACCTTCTGGACGGTCCCTAACCTCATCACGGTCCTGCGCTTCCTGGCCGTGCCGCTCTTCGTGTGGCTGATCGCCCGCAGCGACTACCTGGAGGCCACGATAGTCCTCGCGGTGCTGGGGTCAACGGACTGGGTCGACGGTTATATCGCCCGCCGCTTCGACCAGATCTCGAGTGTGGGCCGGTGGCTGGACCCGCTGGCCGACCGGCTGGCGATGATCATCGTTGCCGCGACGTTCTTCGCGGCCGGTATCGCCCCCCTGTGGCTGCTGATGGCGATCGTTGTCCCGGATGCCGTCCTGCTGGTCTTTGCGCTGGCGCTGTTCCGCGGCAGCCCCGACCTGCCGGTCACCAACGTCGGGAAAATCCGCACGGCCCTGCTGCTGGCCGGCACGCCGCTGCTGCTGCTCCACAAGGCGCTGGAACCAGGACATGAATGGCTCCAGGTGCTGGCCTATGTCCTGCTGGTGCTGGGGTCCATCGGGCACTTTCTGGCCTGGCTCGGTTACATGCGCGCCGCCTGGAAGAAGTACCGGAGGCTGCAGGAAAGCCGAAACGACGACCTTCCGGAAGCACCGGCGCATGACTGAGCCCGGGCGCGGAGGGGCCGGAGAACCGCCCGCAGTCAGGACCGCATGGTCTGGCTAGCCATTCTCTGCGCCGTGGCCGGCGCCTTCTTCCTGGCCCTGGGGACCCAGCGCCAGGCCAGCGCAGTCCAAGCGAATACCGGTGGCCTGTCGCTCAGCATCGGCGGTCTCCTGCGCATGCTGCGGAATCCGCGGTGGGTGCTTGGGCTGCTGATGCTGGGCGCCGGGATGGGGCTGAACGTCTTTGCGCTGGTGACTGCGCCGCTCACCGTGGTCCAGCCGATCGGCGCCATCGCCCTAGTGATCACCACGATCGTGAACTCCAAGGACCAGGGCATCCGGCTCAACCGCATTACCGTCGTCGCTATTACCGCCTGCGTGGCTGGCTCCGCCGGCTTCGTGCTGCTGGCCGTGAACGTCACGGGGGAGAGCCACACCGTGACCGGGACAGAGGAGCTTTCGACGGTACTGCTGCTCGCCGTCGTTGTTGCGGTGTTCCTCACACTGGAACTGTCCTTCAGGCGCCGGCTGAACGCCTTCGCCTACATTCTTGGCGCGGGCATGCTCTTTGGGTTCGTCGCCGTGCTGGTGCGCATCATCGGCCTGCATCTGTTCGACCCGAACGGTCGGTTCCTGGCGAATGTACCGATCTTCAGCATTATTGCGATCGCGGCAGCCGCAGGCCTTGGCTCGTGGTTCGTCCAGAGCGCCTACTCCAGCGGGCCTCCCGACCTGGTCATCGCCGGCCTGACGGTGATCGATCCGCTGGTGGGGATCGCCATCGGGATTTTCCTGCTGGGTGAGCTGCGTCCCGATGTCGAACCGGTGATCGCGATTGCCATGGTCGGCATGGGGTTGGTTGCTATTGTGGGGGTCATCGTTCTTTCCCGCCACCATCCGGATGTCCTGCAGAAGCAGGAAGAAGCACGACGGCGGGCGCAGTCCGCCGCTACGAGGAAACCTTAGGTACGAACAGAGCATATGAACAGCATTGCGACAGGCCAGCAGGGAGTCCTTCAGGAGATGGGAGCGGACAAGGGGCAGCGGCCGCTGAAGATCCTGATTGCGGCCGACACCTACCTGCCCGATGTCAACGGCGCTGCGGTCTTCGGCCTCCGGCTGGCGCAGGCAATGACGAGGCGTGGCCATGACGTGCACGTGATCGCCGCCCGACCGGGCAAGGGGAGCACTTACCTTGAGGAGCGCCCGGAGGCCAGCGTGCACCGGCTGCGGTCGCACTCGGTGCCGACCCACGATACCTGGCGGATTTGCTTCCCCTGGGAGATCAAATCCGACATCCGGCGCATTTTCGATGAAGTGCAGCCGGATGTTGTGCACATCCAGTGCCACTACATGATCGGCCAGGCGACCATCGGCGAGGCAGTGCGCCGCGGCATCCGGACCATTGCGACGAACCACTTCATGCCGGAGAATCTCGAACCGTTCCTGCCCTTCCCGCAGTGGTTCCTGGATATCGTGGCCAGGAACTCCTGGCGCGATATGGGCAAGATCATGGGAAAGGCTGCAGTCGTGACGACGCCTACCCCGCTGGCCGCCAAGGCGATGAAGGACCACGCACGCCTGGACCGCGTCCTGCCGTTGTCCAACGGCATCGACTCCGCGCACTATGAACTGGCGCCGGACGAGGCGATCGACAAGCCGGAGCACCCCACGGTGCTGTTCGTCGGGCGGCTCGCGCAGGAGAAGCATGTCGACGTCCTGATCGAGGCACTGGCCCTGGCCGATCCTGAGCTGGACGTCCACGCCGAAATCGTCGGTGACGGGGAGGTGCGGGCCCAGCTCGAGGCCAAGGTCGCGGAGCTGGGCCTGGGCAGCCGTGTCAGGTTCCTCGGGTACGTTGACGACGACGAACTGCGCCGCGCCTACCTGCGGGCAACGGTTTTCTGCCAGCCGGGCACAGCCGAGCTGCAGTCGCTGGTCTCACTGGAGGCCATGTCCGCCAGCAGGCCGGTGCTGCTCGCCAACGCGATGGCGCTGCCGCATCTGGTGGACGACGGCGTCAACGGCTACCTCTTCGCGCCACGGGACGCGGCCGACCTGGCAGCCAAGCTGGAGCTGGTGCTCAAGCAGCCGGAGCAGGAACTCCTGGCCATGGGCGAAGCCAGCCACGCAAAAGCCGCCCGGCATGCCATCGACAAGACGATGGACACGTTCGAAAGGCTGTACCGGGGCGCCTCGGCCGACGAGTTCAGGGCCTGACGCCGGGCCGGGATGCATCCAGCCACGGCAACCCACTAGTATGTCTACGTTGAGCTGTTCGATCCGCTGAGCGGGCACGGGCAGCGCAGGACATGGGGCGGTAGCTCAGCCGGTCAGAGCAGAGGACTCATAATCCTTTGGTCCTGGGTTCAAGTCCCAGTCGCCCTACCCCTGCCAGCGCACAAATGCGCCGGAGCCAAGGCCCCGGCGGATCCCTTGACGGGTTCCGCCGGGG
>NZ_ANPE02000163.1 GCF_000328305.2 Arthrobacter crystallopoietes BAB-32
GCGGGGGCAGCCGGTGCTGGGCGGGACGGCTCGCTGCATGGAACTCGCAACGGCAGAACCCACGGACCGGCATCTAGAATAGCTGTCCATCGTCTACCCAGATTAGCAGGGCTACCAGCTCTGCGGCACCGGCCGGCCCTCCTCGTAACCGGCGGCCGATTGCACGCCCACCACGGCCTTCTCGCGGAATTCGACCAGGTTGGCCGCCCCCGCATAGGTCATCGAACTGCGCAGTCCGGACGTGATGCCATCCAGCAGGTCCTCCACGCCGGGCCGCAGCGGGTCCAAGTACATCCGCGAGCTGGAGATTCCCTCCTCGAACAGGCCCTTGCGGGCGCGGTCGAAGGCCTCCTCGTGCTGCGTCCGGTACTGGACGGCGCGTGCCGAGGCCATCCCGAAGCTCTCCTTGTAGAGCCGGCCTTCGTTGTCGGTCAGCAGGTCCCCCGGACTCTCGTGCGTGCCGGCAAACCAGGAGCCGATCATGACCTGGCTGGCTCCTGCCGCCAGCGCCAGGGCAACGTCGCGCGGGTAGCGGACGCCGCCGTCGGCCCAGACGTGGGCACCGACCTCGCGGGCGGCCTCGGCGCATTCGTGCACCGCAGAGAACTGGGGCCGGCCCACAGCCGTCATCATCCGCGTGGTGCACATTGCGCCCGGCCCGACACCGACCTTGACTATGTCCGCTCCGGCCTCGACGAGATCCCGCACACCCTCGGCGCTGACCACGTTGCCGGCCACCACGGGAACCTCCGGGCTGAGGCTGCGCACGGCACGCAGGGCATCGAACATTGTGGCCTGGTGGCCGTGCGCGGTGTCGACGACGAGCACATCCACTCCCGCCTCCAGCAGCGCCGCGGCCTTCTTGGCCACGTCGCCATTAATTCCGACGGCGGCACCTACCCTCAGCTTGCCGCGACCATCTACCGCTGGGCGGTAGATGGTGGACCGCAGCACACCCGTGCGGGTCAGGGCACCCAGGAGCACACCACCGTCGTCCACCACCGGGGCGAAGGACGTCCCCGCCGTGTCGAACATCTCGAAAGCCTTGCGCAGCGCGGACTGCAGGTCGCCCTCGAACATCGAGGCCTGCAGGGTCAGCGGCTGCTCCCGCATGACCGACTCGAGCGATGTGAAGCGGTCGACGCCCTCGCAGTCCTCGGCGCGGACCACGCCGCGGCACAACCCCTGGTCATCAACGACGGCAACAGCGCGGTGCGAGCGCTTGTTCATCAGGTGGATGGCGTCGATCACGGTGTTGCCCGGCTGGAGCTTCAACGGAGTCTCGTAAACAGTGTGCCGGTCCTTGACCCAGCCAGTGACCTCTGCGAGCACGTCCAGGGGAACGTCCTGGGGCAGGACGGCCAGACCGCCGCGCCGGGAAATCGTCTCCACCATGCGCCGGCCGGTGACCGCCGTCATATTGGCCACCACGATCGGGATCGTGCTCCCGGTGCCATCGCCGGAGGAAAGGTCGACGTCAAGCCGGGACACGACGTCGGACTTGGAAGGGACCAGGAATACGTCGGAGTAGGTCAAATCGGTCAGCGGCTGGTTGATGAATTGCATGGCCACTCCTGGCAATCGGGTGCTGCGGCGGATTCCTCCCAAAGTCTATGCCGATCCCGGCCCGGGCCGCGACGCAGCCGGCCGCAATGCGCGCCGGCCAGACGGGCGTGGTTGAGGGGCTGGAAGTGCCTGCAGAGACTTCCGCCACGGATGCGGCAAAGATTGGCCTGCGTGGCGGGTCTGTCATTAGACTGGCAGGAGGTCCAGACCAGGTGCGTCAGTACGCGCCCACGCACTCGGCGCCTGAGGTTCCGCGAGGTGCACGGTGCCACGCGTGCGGTCTGCAGGGCAAGCGGCAATACACGGAAGAGGCGTATAACAAGTGCCAGAGCATCCCAAGCTTCGTCTACCCGAGGAATTCGGCGGTAACGAGTGGCTCGTTGACGAGATCTACGAGCAGTACCTCCAGGACAAGAATTCGGTGGACAAGAAATGGTGGAGCATCTTTGAATCTGCTGGCGCGGCTTCGGCTGGGAACGGCAATGCTCAGCAGCCCACCCAGGCTGCCGAACCGAGCCCCAAGACCGCAGAGCTGCCCGTAGTCAAAACCGCCAACGACACCCCCGCCGCCTCCGCCGAGACGACGGCCCAGAGCCGCCCCGCGGCCAAGGCCATTCCGGCCGACACCAAGCCGGCGCCGAACACTTCGAAGGACACCGGCGCACTGGCCACCGTCCCGAAGCCGGCCGCCGCAGCACCGAAAACGGCTCCGATTCCGGCCCAGCTGCCGAAGTCCGCGCCCAGCGCCGTTGTCGAAGAAGACACCGTCTCCGTCCTCCGCGGGCCGGCCAAGGCCATCGCCACCAACATGGACCAGAGCCTGTCCGTTCCCACGGCGACCACCGTGCGCGCCGTCCCCGCCAAACTGCTGATCGACAACCGCCTGGTCATCAACTCCAACCTGGCACGCGCCCGCGGCGGCAAGGTCTCCTTCACCCACCTGATCGGCTATGCCGTCGTGAAGGCACTGGGCCAGTTCCCCAGCCAGAACGTCCACTACGACGAGGTGGATGGCAAACCCGTCGCGGTCCAGCCCGCCCACGTGAACTTCGGCATCGCCATCGACATGCCCAAGCCGGACGGTTCCCGCCTGCTGGTGGTCCCGAACATCAAGAAGGCCGAGACGCTGAACTTCTCGGAGTTCTGGCACACCTATGAGGACCTGATCAAGCGCGCCCGGGCGGGCAAGCTGACCGCTGACGACTATGCCGGCACCACCGCCTCGCTGACCAATCCCGGCGGCATCGGCACCGTCCACTCCGTGCCGCGCCTGTCCAAGGGCCAGGCCACTATCGTGGGCGTCGGCGCGCTGGAATACCCGGCCGAGTTCCGCGGCGCCAGCGAGAAGACGATCGCGGCCCAGGGCGTGGGCAAGATCATCACCCTGACCTCGACCTACGACCACCGCGTCATCCAAGGTGCCGGCTCGGGCGAGTTCCTGCGCCTGGTCGAGTCCCTGCTGCTGGGCGAACAGGACTTCTACGACGAGATTTTCGAAGCCCTGCGTATTCCCTACGAGCCCGTCCGCTGGCGGGCCGACATTCAGGTCGACCCGATCGACGAGATCAACAAGGTGGCCCGGATCCAGCAGCTGATCCACTCCTACCGCGTGCGCGGTCATCTGATGGCGGACACCAACCCGCTGGAGTATGTCCAGCGCAAGCACCCGGACCTGGACATCCAGACCCACGGCCTGACTCTCTGGGACCTGGACCGCGAATGGGTCACCGGCGGGTTCGGCGGCAAGCCCCAGCTCAAGCTGCGCGACATCCTGGGTGTCCTGCGGGACGCCTACTGCCGCACCACAGGCATCGAGTACATGCACATCCAGGACCCGGCCGAACGTGCCTGGTTCCAGAACGAACTGGAGCGCCCCTACGCCAAGCCGAGCCGCGAGGAACAGCTGCGCATCCTGGGCAAGCTCAACGCTGCCGAGGCCTTCGAGACCTTCCTCCAGACCAAGTTCGTGGGCCAGAAGCGCTTCTCGCTGGAGGGCGGCGAATCCCTGATCCCGCTTCTGGACGCGGTCATCTCCGATGCCGCCGACGACGGTCTGGACGAGGTCGCCATCGGCATGGCCCACCGCGGCCGCCTTAACGTGCTGACCAATATCGCCGGCAAGACCTACGCGCAGGTCTTCCGCGAGTTCGAGGGAACCCAGGACCCGCGCAGCGTGCAGGGCTCCGGTGACGTGAAGTACCACCTCGGCACCGAAGGCACGTTCACGTCGGACAACGGCAACGAGACCAAGGTGTACCTGGCCGCCAACCCGTCCCACCTGGAAGCCGTGGACCCGGTCCTCGAGGGCATCGTCCGCGCCAAGCAGGACCGCCTGGACCTGGGCGACGGCGCATTCCCGGTGCTGCCGATCATGGTGCACGGCGACGCGGCCTTCGCCGGCCAGGGCGTCGTGGCGGAAACGCTGAACCTGTCCCAGTTGCGCGGCTACCGCACCGGCGGCACCGTCCATGTGATCGTGAACAACCAGGTAGGCTTCACCACCTCGCCGCACTCCTCGCGGTCGTCCGTGTACTCCACCGACGTGGCCAAGATGATCCAGGCCCCGGTCTTCCACGTGAACGGGGACGACCCCGAGGCCGTGGTCCGGGTGGCCCAGCTGGCCTACCGCTTCCGCCAGCGGTTCCACAAGGACGTCGTCATCGACCTGGTCTGCTACCGGCGCCGCGGACACAACGAGGGCGACGATCCCTCGATGACGCAGCCGATGATGTACAACCTGATCGAAGCCAAGCGCTCCACCCGCAAGCTCTACACAGAGGCGCTCGTGGGCCGCGGCGACATCACCCAGGAAGAGGCCGACCAGGCCCTGCGCGACTACCAGGAACGCCTGGAGCGCGTGTTCGCCGAAACGCACGCGGCCCAGACCTCCCCGATTCCGGTGGTCACCAAGGACTCCTCTCCGGTTTCGGACCTCGAGCGCCCGCTGTCCCAGCAGTCCGAGGACACCATGGCCACTCCGTCCAGCACCGCGGTCAGCGGCGAAGTCATGGCACGGATCGGCAAGGCCCATCTGGAGATTCCGGACGGCTTCACCGTCCACCCGAAGCTCAAGGCACTGCTGGAGAAGCGCGAGCAGATGTCCCGCGAAGGCGGCATCGACTGGGGCTTCGGCGAAATTGCCGGCTTCGGCTCCCTCCTGCTCGAGGGCGTTCCGGTACGCCTGGCCGGTCAGGACTCCCGCCGCGGTACCTTCGTGCAGCGGCACGCCGTCTTCCACGACCGTGCGACCGGCGACGAGTGGTCGCCGCTGACCCGGCTCAGCCCGGACCAGGCCAAGCTGTGGATCTACGACTCGCTGTTGTCCGAATACGCGGCCATGGGCTTCGAATACGGCTACTCCGTGGAGCGCCCGGATGCCCTGGTCATCTGGGAAGCCCAGTTCGGTGACTTCGTCAACGGCGCGCAGACCGTCATCGACGAGTTCATCTCCTCTGCCGAGCAGAAGTGGGGCCAGCGTTCGTCGCTGGTGCTGATGCTGCCCCACGGCTACGAGGGCCAGGGCCCCGACCACTCGTCGGCCCGCATCGAACGCTTCCTGCAGCTGTGTGCCGAGGACAACATGGTGGTGGCCAACCCGACCACGCCGGCGTCGCACTTCCATCTGCTGCGCCGCCAGGCGTACGCACGGCCGCGCAAACCGCTGATCATCTTCACCCCGAAGCAGCTGCTGCGCCTGAAGGCTGCCGCGTCCAAGGTCGAGGACTTCACCGAGGGCACGTTCCGCCCGGTCATTCCGGAAGTCCAGGACCTTAACGCTGCCGAAGTTGATCGTGTGGTGCTGGTCTCCGGACGGCTCTACTACGATCTGCTCGCCGCGCGGCAGAAGAGCTCGGATACCAAGACCGCACTGGTCCGCGTCGAGCAGCTTTACCCGCTGCCGGTCGATGAGATCCAGGCGGAACTGGCGAAGTATCCGAACGCAGAGGTTGTCTGGGCACAGGACGAGCCGGCGAACCAGGGACCGTGGCCGTTCATGGGCCTCTACCTGCCGCAGCAGCTTGACCGCAGGATGCGCCTGGTCTCGCGCCCGGCCTCGGCAGCCACATCAACAGGCTCTGCCAAGCGCCATGCCGTCGAGCAGGACGTCCTTGTCAAGAAGGTGTTTGAGCGCAAGTAAGTAAGATGTTGGGTGGGGTGCAGGGCACCCACCCTCTTCTTTTAAGCAGCCACTGGCCGAACCAACAGAAAGCAACCCGTGGAGCAACGCAGAATCAGGATTGCCGCTGTCGGCGATGAACTTCTAGCCGGAATGGGCGACCAGCGCGCCCTCGGATGGCTCGGACGGACCCTGGCCAGGACGAATCCCGCGCCGGCCAGCCTGGAAGCGTTCACTCTGGCGTCCCCGAACGAGGGCACCGAAGAACTCGCCGGCCGGTGGTTGCAGGAGGCCGGCCGGCGCTTCGACGATGGCTACGAGAACCGGCTCGTCGTCGGCCTTTCCGATCGGGACCTGGATCTGGACCTGACGACGGCGCGCAGCCGGCTGAATCTGGCCAACATTCTCGACGGCGCCGCGCAGCTGAGCATCAAGGTCTTCGTCGTCGGACCGCCGCCCGGCCTGGACCCGGCGCGAAACCAGCGTCTGGCCGAGCTCTCGGCGGCCTTTGCCGACGTCACCACCCGGCGCAGGCACGTGTATGTGGACACCTTCTCGCCGTTGCTCAACCATGAACAGTGGCGCACCGACCTCGCTGCCAACGGCGGCATGCCGGGCCAAGCGGGCTACGGACTGATGGCCTGGCTCGTGCTGCACCGCGGCTGGTACCAGTGGCTGGAGCTCCCGGAACCGTCCTAGCAGCGGCCGGTCAGTGGGTGAGGACGATCTTGCCCGCCACCTCGCCCGAGGCCATTTTCGCGAAAACATCCCTCGCTTTCTGCAATGGCATGACGCTGTCCACCTGCGAACGGTTCCCTGTCGCCACGTGGAACTGCAGCATGCGGCCATCGCGATCAAGACGGAGGCCACTCCCCCGCCGGAACCTTGGACCAGCATCGTTGCCCCGGGTGCTGCCGGGTTGACGGAAAAGAGCATCCGTTAGGCAGTCAGCCACGACGTCGGAAGGCAGGCTGCTGTTTCAAAGTCCAGTTCACGGGGCTTTCGGCAGCACCTTCCGCTCGGGCACCCACACCGCGTCGGCCATCGCTCCAGGCCACACTCCGGACAGCAGCGAATGCCGGGCGTCCTAGGTCTCGTCCCCTGGCCAAGGCCCTTGAGGGAGTACAAACCGTGTTGGTTCAAGGCCGAGGCTTTGACGCGGACAGACTGCGGCAACTGCAGGTCCCCGTCCTCCAGTCCCGACAGTGGATCTTCTACGGACTGGCTGCTGGCGAAAACGCCACGCATTCATGCTCGTTCCGGGTTGCTCTGCCAGCATCCTGGACACCCCGCCGCACCGTCGGCCGCCGCTGGTTAGGAATGGACGCGCGAGGTATGGGAGACTGGTACGCAGTTCTTTTTCGCCCAGGTAAGGAGGCAGCCATGAGCAAGCGAGCACGCAAGCGCCGTGACCGCAAGCGCGGCGGCGCAAACCACGGCAAGCGCCCCAACACCTAAGCTGCGCTCCCGTTGGAGCACAGCTGGTGGCAAGCGCCCCGGTAAGCAGAGAA